>NZ_JAAGMG010001466.1 GCF_010548525.1 Streptomyces sp. SID14478 | reverse complement strand
CCGGCTGCCCGACGTGCTCACGCTGCCGCTGGCCGGGCTCGCCCTGACCGCGCTCGGCGCCGCCGCGCTGCTGCCGGAGTCGGGCGGGTCCTGGCGCGGCGCGCTGCTCGGGGCGCTCGCCATGGGCGTCCTCTATCTGGTGCTCCACCTCATCAGCCCCCGCGGCATGGGGCTCGGCGACGTGAAGCTGGCGCCCGGGCTCGGGGCGGCGCTCGGCTGGTACGGGCTCGGCGTGCTGTCCATCGGGGTGCTCGCGGGCGTGCTCTGCAACGGCCTGTACGCGCTCGTCCTGGTCGTCGCCCGGCGTGCGGGGCGCAAGACGGAGATCCCGTTCGGGCCGTTCATGATCCTGGGTGCCTTCGCGGGGGTTCTGCTGGGGGCCCTGGCGGCCTGACGTACGCTGAGAATCTGCTCTACACCTCCGAAAGGGGCACGCCCGGTGACCGAGAAGGCCGCGCTTCAGTCCGTCCTCGACCGCGCCGCCGCCGGTGGGCGCATCACCCCCGAAGAGGCCGTCGCCCTGTACCGCGACGCCCCGCTGCACGCCCTGGGCGCCGCCGCCGACGCGATCCGCCGCCGCAAGTACGCGGGCATCGAGCACATCGCGACGTACATCATCGAGCGGAACATCAACTACACGAACGTGTGCGTCACGGCGTGCAAGTTCTGCGCCTTCTACGCGGCCCCGAAGGACACCAAGAAGGGCTGGAGCCGCGACCTCGACGACATCCTGCGCCGCTGCGCGGAGACGATCGAGCTCGGCGGCACCCAGATCATGTTCCAGGGCGGCCACCACCCGGACTACGGCGTCGAGTACTACGAAGAGCACTTCAGCGCCATCAAGTCCGCGTACCCGGAGCTGGTCATCCACTCGCTCGGTGCCTCCGAGGTCGAGCACATGGCCCGCATCTCCAAGGTGAGCGTCGAGGAAGCCATCCAGCGCATCCACGCCGCCGGCCTCGACTCCTTCGCCGGCGCCGGCGCCGAGCTGCTGCCCGAGCGGCCGCGCAAGGCCATCGCCCCGCTGAAGGAGTCCGGCGAACGCTGGCTGGAGATCATGGAGACCGCGCACCGCCTCGGTGTCGAGTCCACCTCCACCATGCTGATGGGCACCGGCGAGACGAACGCCGAGCGCATCGAGCACCTGCGCATGATCCGTGACACGCAGGACAGGACGGGCGGCTTCCGCGCCTTCATCCCGTACACGTACCAGCCCGAGAACAACCACCTCAAGGGCCGCACGCAGGCCACGCTCTTCGAGTACCTGCGGATGATCGCCATCGCCCGGATCTTCCTGGACAACGTCCAGCACATCCAGGGCTCCTGGCTGACCACCGGCAAGGAGGTCGGCCAGCTCTCCCTGCACTACGGCGCCGACGACCTCGGGTCGATCATGCTGGAGGAGAACGTCGTCTCCTCCGCCGGTGCCAAGCACCGCTCCAACCGCATGGAGATCATCGAGCTCATCCGCAAGGCGGGCCGGGTGCCCGCCCAGCGCGCGACGACGTACGAGCACCTCGTCGTGCACGACGACCCGGCGAACGACCCGGTCGACGAGCGCGTCATGTCCCACATCTCGTCCACCGCGATCGAGGGCGGCACGGCGCACCCCGAGCTCAAGCTCGTCTCCACCAACTAGGGCTGTCCGCGTCCGTGCTGACACTTCACGCCGTCGCCGACGGCTCGGCAGTCCTCGTCGACGGGGAGCACGTCGCGGCACTCGGCACGGCCGAGGAGCTGGCCGACGCCCATCCGTCCGCGCGGGTGCGGCGCTGGCCCGGCATCCTCACGCCCGGTCTGCTCAACCCGTACGGCCCCGAGATCCTGGAGTCCACCTACCACCCGGACCCGCGCGAGGCCGAGACGTACGGGACCGTGCCGATCGGCGGGGAGCGGGCCCGGGAGATCTTCCGGGCGGACCCGTCGCGGCTCGGGGCGAGCGCGCGGCGGGGCGTCCAGCGGCTGTTCGCGCACGGCACGGTGGCGCTCGCCGGGGAGCTGCGCGCCAAGCCCGTCCTGGAGGTGGCGCAGCGGTCCGGGCTCGTGTTCGGCGGCCGCCCCGACCGGCTTCCCGGACCGGTCTCGCTGTCCCCGACGCCGCTGGTGCTGCTGCCGGGGCTGGCCGTGGGCGGGCCCGCGCGGTTCGCGGTGTTCGACGTCGCCGACCGCGCCGAGCTGGTGCGCCGCGGGGCCTCGACCTGTGTGGCCACGGTGATCGGCGGACGGATGGTGTACCGGGCGCGCTGACCCGCTCAGCGGGTGGTGACGACCACGCAGTCCACCGACCCGCCGGTGGCCACCGCGGTGTCGCGGACCTCGCTGGAGAAGGTCAGGGAGAGCGTCGGGTACGACATGGCGTCCGGCACGGGCTCGCTGAGCGGCGGCGTCGGAGTGGGGTGCGGCACGGCTTTGGTGAGCCGTGGTGTCGGCGTGGGGACCGCGACAGGAACCTGCTGCGGCGTGCGGCTCGGACACGCCTCGGGCAGTGTGACCGGGGTCGGCGACGGGGGAGCCTGGCCCGCCGGGCGCGGCCCGTTCGTCGCCTCGATGCCGTTGTCCAGGGTCTCGGTCGCCGCCCAGCCGCCCACCACCAGGACCAGCCACGCCCCGGCCACCCAGGCCCGCACCCGTCTTCGTGCCGCCAACTCGTCCACCCCCGTGATCAGTTCGTCGCCGGGCACATCCTAGGGCGACGCGTCATGGGCCCCGGCGGCTGCCCTGACGCGGCGGTCCGGGCGGCTGCTGCCACAATGGGCGGGTGACCCGCGCATCCTTGGACAAGCAGCCGCACGAAGTCGCCTCGATGTTCGACGACGTGGCGGAGAAGTACGACCTCACCAACGACGTGCTGTCCCTCGGGCAGGCGCGGCTGTGGCGCAAGGAGGTCGCCAAGGCGGTCGACGCGCGCCCGGCGCAGAAGATCCTCGACCTGGCCGCCGGCACGGCCACGTCCTCGCAGCCGTTCGCGCAGGCCGGCGCGTACGTCGTGCCCTGCGACTTCTCCCTCGGCATGCTCCGCGTCGGCAAGCAGCGCCACCCGTGGATGCCGTTCACCGCCGGTGACGGCACGAAGCTGCCGTTCAAGGACGACACCTTCGACGCCGTCACGATCTCCTTCGGGCTGCGCAACATCCAGGACACCGACCAGGCGCTGCGCGAGCTGTACCGCGTCACCAAGCCGGGCGGCCGCGTCGTCATCTGCGAGTTCAGCCACCCGACGTGGACCCCGTTCCGCACGGTCTACACCGAGTACCTGATGCGGGCCCTGCCGCCGGTCGCGCGCACGGTCTCCTCGAACCCGGACGCGTACGTCTACCTCGCCGAGTCGATCCGCAGCTGGCCCACCCAGCCCGAGCTGGCCTCCCGTCTGCAGGGCGCGGGCTGGAGCAAGGTCGCCTGGCGCGACCTCACCGGCGGGATCGTGGCACTGCACCGCGGCATCAAGTAACTCCGGTTTCCCGTATTGCAGTTGACGGGAACCGCACCACGGCAAAGATGTGTCCGTTGATTACGTGGTGACGCCGGGTGACGGCATGTCACCCGTCCGTCCCCGGACCGTCAATCGGAGCTCCCGATGCCGTCGTTCTGCCCGCACTGCGGAGCCGAGGCTCCCCAAGAGGCCCGTTTCTGCATGAGATGCGGCCGGGAGCGGTCCGCCGCCGCCCCGCCGCCTCCCACCGTGCCGCCGCCTCCCACCGCCGCTCCCACCGCTCTTCCCGCCGCGCCGCCGCCCCCTGCCTACGCCCCGGGCCCCGCTCAGCCCTC
>NZ_JAAGMG010001433.1 GCF_010548525.1 Streptomyces sp. SID14478 | reverse complement strand
GGCCGGTCGCCCCGCGTACGGCGCTGAATGCGCGCCGCGTCATGAAGCTCCGCACCGCCGCCGCCCGAAGCCTGCGACGCCGCACGCTCGGTGCCGCGCCCGGCGGTATGCCCGGCGGCCCGTTCTGTGCCGTGTTCTGCGCTGCTCTCGTCGGCGCGCGCCCGGCGCTGGACCTGGGGAAGTTCCGGCCGCGTCCGTTCCCGCGGTACCTCCGGGCCGACCGCGGGGCCCTTGCCTGCGGCCACACGTGCACCGGAACCGGAAGTCCCGTACTCCGCAGCGAAGTTGTCCTCCTCGCCACCCGGTGCCAGTGCCCGGAGCAGCAAAGGGGCGCCGCCGCTCCGCGTGGGTCCGGCCGTGCCCGTGACCGGGTGCGTGACACCGGAGACGAGGCCCGCGGGAGCGGAGGGCAGCACGCCGTGGGCGAGGCCGGTGTCGAACGACGGGTCGCGCCACGCCGCGAGCCCCGCACGGAAGACCAGCCCGTCACTGACGGCCAACGGGGAACGCGACACGGTCAGTTGAGGAGCGGAGGTGTGCCGCCAGCCGCCGTCCCAGCCGTTCGGCACGGCAGAGCCGTGCCCGACCGTGACGGCGTCGACTCCGGTCCCGGGCCCCTCGACGGGGGCCGGGACGGGCTCCACCGCGGGGCGCCCCTTGCGGCGCCGCGCTCCGTCCCGCCATGCCATGCGCTCAACCGCCTTCGTTCACACGGGTGTTGATCCGGGCGATCTCGGTGACCCACTGCTGGCGTTCGCCGTGGGTCAGGTCGAGGATCTCCTCGCGGGGCCAGTGGAAGTGGTAGGCGATGTACGCGATCTCCTCCCGCAGCCGGGGGAGCGCGTACGTCACGATTCCCCCAGGCGCCCACCCGAGAGGTCGACCTCGAAGCCGCCCTCGCAGTGCGGGCACGTCACGGCGGCCCGCGTGTGCCCCTCGCTGTTGACGCGCCGGTAGAAGTCCTGGAGGAACGCCACGTCGGTCGCGTACATCCGCTCCACGACCCCGGCGTGCACATCGGTGACCGTGCCGATCCGGGTGATCACCTGGCTGAGCAGGACGACGCTCAGGTACGCCGGGTTCTCCTTCACCCGCAGGTCGATCTGCGGGCGCAGCTCGTCGCGGGCCGTGGCCAGGCGCATGGTCCCGTGCCGGTGCACGGTGCCCGCCTCGTCGACGTATCCGCGCGGCAGCTCGAACTCGAACTCGGTGCGCAGTCCGTGGTCCTGACCGGACACGGGAGCGGCGGAGGGGGGTGGAGGGGACGCCGCTCCCGCGTCCGTCGCGGGCGCCGTGGCCTGGAGGATCTCGTCCAGGTTGCCCGCTGTCACCGTACGGCGCCTCATTCGACGACGATCTCCTCGAACACGATGGTCACGGACTCCGTGGCGGCCGAGGACTCGCCCGCCTTCAGCGAGGGGCCCTCCCACTTCGACGCCCAGCCCTGCATCAGCTGGATGCGGCGGACGGTCTCGCCGGTGGAGTCCTTGATCTCGATGGTGAGGTTCTGCCGTGCCGTGTCGACGGCGCCGTTGTTGAGAGTCTCCTTGATCCACTTGGTGAACTCGCTGCTCTGGTCGAGTCCCCGGGTGATCGTGATCTCGCCGGCCTGGCGGGCGCCGGGCTGCTTGCGGATGATCTGCTTGCCCTCCGCGCTCACCTGACGGACCTCGACGACCTCCTCCTCGACGGTCAGGCCGCTGATCTCCTGGATCGACTCGACCAGGTAGCCGCCGAGCTGCACGCCGAAGATATGGGTGGAAAGAGCATCGCCCTCTGCCATGACTGTCTGTCACCTTTCCTTGCTGCACAAGCGGTTGGGGTTGCGGCGGGCGGCCGGTGTCACTCGTCGACGAGGCTGGTGCTGTCGGAGAACTGGGCCAGCCGGAACACCACGAACTCGGCGGGCTTGACCGGCGAGACGCCGATCTCGCAGACCACGCGGCCCTGGTCGATGGACTCCTGCGGGTTGTTGTCGCGGTCGCACTTCACGTAGAAGGCCTCCGCGGCGGTCTGCCCGAACAGCGCACCCCGGCGCCACTCCTCGGTGAGGAACGCGCTGACGTTGCGGCGGATGCTCGACCACAGGCGGTCGTCGTTCGGCTCGAACACCACCCACTGCGTGCCCAGGAGGATGGACTCCTCCAGGTAGTTGAACAGGCGCCGCACGTTCAGGTAGCGCCAGGCCGGGTCCGAGGAGAGCGTGCGCGCGCCCCAGATCCGGATGCCGCGGCCGGGGAACGCCCGTACGCAGTTCACACCGATCGGGTTGAGCAGGTCCTGCTCGCCCTTGCTGAGCCGCAGCTCCAGGTCGACGGCGCCGCGGATCACCTCGTTGGCCGGGGCCTTGTGCACACCGCGCTCGGCGTCGCTGCGGGCCCACACACCGGCGATGTGACCGCTCGGCGGGACGGTGGTGTTGCGGCCGGCCGCCGGGTCGAAGACGCGCACCCACGGGTAGTAGAGGGTGGCGTAGCGGGAGTCGTAGCCCGCCTCGTCGTTGCGCCAGGTGCGGACCGCCTGCGCGGACAGGCCGGGCGGGGTGTCGAGGACGGCGACGCGGTCGCCCATCTGCTCGCAGTGCGAGATGACGGCGAGCTGCACGGTGCGCACGCCCTCGTCGTCGATGTCCCCGCGCTCGTACGCGCTCATCAGGTCGGGCACGGCGACCATCGTGATCTCGTCGATGGTCTCCAGACCGGCGAACCCGGTGCGGGCCCCCGCGTCACCGACGTACTCGGCCGGGTCGAGCCGGGCCACCTCGCCGTTCGCGGCCGGGGCGGGCGCGGGCGCGGCGTCGGGCACGGCGACCGTCTGCGCGACGGGCTTCGTCTGGCTCGCCCCGCGCTGCTCGGTGACCTCGATCAGCTTCGAGGCGCGGGCCTGGGTCAGCAGATAGCCCTTGACGTTCTTACGGGTGGATGCGTCGTACGTCTCGGCCACCTGGTCGCCCTGGCGCACCAGGACCCGGAAGCGGTCCTCGGGCGGGTTCTCGCCCTCCGCCTCGGCGATCTCCACCGACACGCCGCTCACGCCGGGCCGCGCCGCGAAGAGGAAGCCGCCCAGCTCGACCGGCTGCGCCACCGCGCCGTTCTGCCGCGCCGACGAGCCGTTCACGGCCGGCGCGGAGGTGTCGTCGGCGGAGCCGCCGATGCGCACGACGTACGCGGCGCCGCCGCCGTTGGCGAAGTAGCCGTACACGGCGTGCGGCAGATAGGTGCCCTGGGTGAAGCCGCCGAACGAGCGGGTGTACTGGTCCCAGCTCGTCACCAGCGTCGGCGTGTGGAACGGGCCGTCCTCGGCGAAGCCGACGAACGCGGCGACGGCGGTGCCGACCCCTTCGATGGGGCGAGCACCGGACTGCACCTCCTCCATGTACACGCCTGGGGTGAGGTACGTCGGCATGCTCGCTCCTTCACGGTCCTGCGGTCCGGGTCGCTTTCCAGCCTTGTCGCCGGCCGGCGCCGGTGGCAGAGGACGCCGGACCCTGCCCGGGGGCAATCGCCCTGCCCGCGCGGGCGGCCGGCCGGGTCCCCGCGTGCAGGGTCAGACGCCGGTGACCTGCGCGAGGTGGGGCCCGAACTCGCTCTCCAGGACCAGGCGGCCGAGCTTGCGGTACTCCTGCGCGAGCGCCGTCACCACCTGCGCCATCGTCAGGGGCGTGCCGGCCTCGGCCGACAGGTACGCGGCGGTGACCGCGCAGGACCGGATGGAGCCGCCGGCCAGCTCGAACCGGTCGGCGCAGAACGCGAGGTCGAGGTCGTCGGCGCGCGGCAGCTTGTGCCCCAGGCACCGCTCCCACAGGGCCAGGCGCTGTGCCGCGTCGGGCACGGGGAAGTCCGCCACGACGTCCAGGCGCCGGGTGAACGCCTCGTCCAGGTTGGCCCGCAGGTTGGTGGTCAGCACGGCGATCCCGTCGAAGGACTCCATGCGCTGCAGCAGGTACGCCGACTCGATGTTGGCGTGTTTGTCGCGCGCGTCCTTCACCTCGGAGCGCTTGCCGAAGATCGCGTCGGCCTCGTCGAACAGCAGCACCGCGTTGACCGCCGACGCCTCCGTGAAGATCCGCTCCAGGTTCTTCTCGGTCTCCCCGATGTACTTGTCGACGACCGTGGACAGGTCCACCACGTACAGGTCCATGCCCAGATCGGCGGCCACGACCTCCGCGGACATCGTCTTGCCGGTGCCCGACTCCCCGGCGAACAGAGCGATCACCCCGCGCCCCCGGCCGCCGCCGGGCCGCATGCCCCACTGGCCGAGGACCTGGTCGCGATGGCGGGCGCGCAGCGACAGTTCGCGCAGCCCGCGATGCGTCTGGGGCGGGAGCACGAGGTCGTCCCAGCCGACGGCCGGCTCCACCCGGCGGGCCAGCCGGGCCAGTCCCGCGCTGTTCTGCGCGC
>NZ_JAAGMG010001390.1 GCF_010548525.1 Streptomyces sp. SID14478 | reverse complement strand
GTAGGGGCTGCCCGTGGTCGCGGGCGTGGCCCAGATGGCGAGGGGGCCGCCACCGGCCGCGGCCGGCTTGATCGCGGGCACGGTGCCGATGACGGGGATCTCCGGCTCCAGTCGCGCGCGCACGGCGGGCAGGGCGTGCACGGACGCCGTGTTGCAGGCGATGATCAGCGCGTCCGGGCCGTGCGCGGCGGCGGCTTCGCACGCGGCGAGCGCACGGCGGGTGACGTCCTCGGGAGTACGGGGACCCCACGGCATGCTGTCGGGGTCGGAGGAGAGCACGAGATCGGCGTCGGGCCGCACGCTTCGTACCGCCACGGCGGCCGCGAGCAGTCCGATTCCCGAGTCCATGAGCGCGATCTTCACTCGGAAACCATAGACGATCGGTCCGACAGGACGGCCGGGGTGGGGCAGACTGCGGCGGATGGACGTCGTTGTGTGGATCACCGCGGCCTCGCTCGCGGCATGGCTGTGGCTCCTGCTCTGCCAGGGGTTCTTCTGGCGCACGGACCTGCGGCTCCCGCCGCGCACCGCGCCGGGGAGCTGGCCGGACGTGTGCGTCGTCGTACCGGCCAGGGACGAGGCCGAGGTCCTGCCGGACAGCCTGCCGTCGCTGCTCGCCCAGGACTATCCCGGCCGGGCGGAGGTCTTCCTTGTGGACGACGGCAGTTCGGACGGCACCGGCGAGGTGGCGCGGACCCTCGCACAGCGGCACGGCGGACTGCCGCTGACGGTCGACTCCCCCGGCGAACCGCCCGCCGGCTGGACGGGGAAGCTGTGGGCCGTGCGGCACGGCATCACGCTGGCACGCGCGCGTGGTCCGGAATACCTGCTGCTCACCGACGCGGACATCGCCCATGAGCCGGACAGTCTGCGGGAGTTGGTGGCGGCGGCACGCTCGGGCGGCTACGACATGGTGTCGCTGATGGCCCGCCTCCGGGTCGCGAGCCTGTGGGAGCGGCTCGTCGTGCCCGCGTTCGTCTACTTCTTCGCGCAGCTCTACCCGTTCCGCCGGATCGCCCGGCAGCGTGCGCGCACGGCCGCCGCGGCCGGCGGCTGTGTCCTGCTGCGCACGGACGCCGCCGACCGGGCCGGGATCCCGGACACCATCCGGCAGGCGGTGATCGACGACGTGTCGCTCGCGCGGGCGGTCAAACGCTCCGGCGGTCACATCTGGCTGGGTCTGGCCGACCGGGTGGACAGCGTGCGCCCCTATCCGCGCCTGGCGGACCTGTGGCGCATGGTCTCGCGCAGCGCCTACGCCCAGCTGCGCCACAACCCGCTGGTACTGGGGGGCACGGTGCTCGGCCTCGCTCTCGTCTATCTGGTGCCGCCCGCCGCCGTGTGGGCCGGTCTGGCCACGGGCAGCGGGCCGACAGCCCTGCTCGGCGCCGCCGCCTGGGCCGTGATGACGGTGACGTATCTGCCGATGCTGGGCTACTACCGTCAGCCTCTGTGGCTGGCCCCGCTGCTCCCGTTCACCGCGTTCCTCTACCTCCTCATGACGGTGGATTCCGCGGTGCAGCACTACAGGGGGCGAGGTGCGGCATGGAAGGGACGCACTTACGCCCGTCCCGACGCCGCACCCGAACAGCACTGAGGCGCTTCGTGGCGGAGGCCTACTTGCGGCCCGGCGTCCAGTTCATGCCCCACCCGTAGACCTGGTCCACCGTGCGCTGCGGGCTGACACCCCGATCGGGCACGAGGTAGCGGGCCTCCCGCTGGACGGTCAGGTCACCGCCGTTGTTGGTGAGCAGGGCGAGCGCGCACACCGTGGACGGAACCGTGCACTCGTCCAGGGAGAAATCGATGGGCGCCCCGTTCAACGGCTGCAGCGTCACTGTCGCGTGCAGGTCGGCGAAGCTGCGGGCGCCTTCGTAGATGGTCACGAAGATGAGGATGCGGCGGAACTCGTCGATGTGGTCGAGGTTGATGCTGAGGTTCTCTCCGGTGGCGACGCTTCCGCTGCGGTCGTCGCCGTCGAGGTGGATGTACGGGGGCTGGTGCAACGCCCCGAAGGCGTTGCCCAGTGCCTGCACGACGCCCTTGCGTCCGTCGGCGAGTTCGAACAGCGCGCACAGGTCGAGGTCGAGGTCGCGGTGCATCGCGGTTGCCCTGCCGCGCTTGCTCCCCCAGCCGCTGAACTGCTTGTGCACCTCCCAGTTGAGGTTGACGCGCATCGCGCCCGAGGTCCCGCCCTGTTTGGCCAGGGACACCGTCGGCGCCGATTTGGTGAGCGTGACCTTCGTCAGGCGTACGGGTTCGGCGGCGGGCCGCGGCGCAGCGGCCGCAGGCGCCGGCGTCACCGGGGCCGCCACGGGGGCCGGGGTCGGCTCTGCGCGCTGCGGCTCGTCGACGGTGATCCCGTAGTCCGTGGCGAGCCCCGCGAGACCGCTGTCGTAGCCCTGGCCGACCGCGCGGAACTTCCAGGCACCCTGCCGCCGGTACAACTCGCCCAGGACGAAGGCGGTCTCGACCGTCGCGTCACCGCTGTCGAAGCGGGCGATCTCGGTGCCGACGGCCGCGTCGACGACGCGGACGTACAGTCCGGGCACCTGGCCGAACGTCCCGCCGTCCGCAGAGGCCGCGAGGACCACCCGTTCGATCACGGGCTCCACGCGCGCGAGGTCGACGAAAAGCGTGTCCGTGACCACACCGTCCGCGGTGTTCTTGCCTTCGTGCCGTACGGCGCCGGACGCGTGCGCGGGCTGGTTGTAGAAGACGAAGTCCGCGTCGGAGCGCACCTTTCCCGCGACAAGGAGGAGCGCCGAGGCGTCGGCGTCGGGCACGCCCGGACCGGAACGCCATCCCAATTCGACACGCACCGTCGGGGCCGGCACCGCGACATTCGATCCCTTGGCCATTGTCATGTCTGCCCCCAACGCTAGTCTCCGACTTCCCCGCCAACCTAATCCTTCGGCCCTAAAGGACCCCAGGGGCAGGACATTTGAAGCCGCCGGGCAAGGCGACGATTCCGGTCGGCCCGAGTGCGGCGCGGTGGCACAGATCCTGCATGTACGCGCACAGGCGCCCCGCACACGCCTGACCTCAATGCCACCCGGGAAGCAGCAAGGAGTACCGACGTCACCGATCAAGGGTCATCCTCTTGAGGGAATTCCCGACACCCGCAAGATCAGAAAGTTGACCAGGTGATCGACTGGTTCGCAGAACGTGACCGAGTGGTGCCCTCTCGTCTCCGACGCAGCGTGGGAGCAGGCGAGTTCGGGCCGCGGCCCACCTCCGTCAGCGCCGATCACCGTCGGCATCAATCGGACCAATGGGGCGAAGCGCCGAGGAAACTGCGCGATGTTCACTCTGTGGCGCCAGTTGATTACGGAGTCGTACTGCCGCCTATGAAGGTCGAAGGGAAGGTCGACCCACGCATCATTATTTCCACACACGACACAGCTATTTCCGGGCTACCCAACGACCACATCGTGGGCTTAACTTATGTGCCATGACCTCCCCCCGCTCCACCTATGGCGGCGGTTACTACTCCGCGCCGTCCTTCCCGGACACTCCGATCTACGACTCCCTCGTCGCAGAGCGGGGCACTCCCCAGATCGCCCCGATCCGGGTTCCCTCTGCGTACGACACCGGTAGTCATCTGCCCGCCCTTCCGGCAGCCCTGCCCGCCCTTCCTTCTGCGCCGTCGCCGCAGTACGGCTACGCGGCCCCGCAGCCCGGCCCGATGCAGGCGGCGCCGACCGCGTACATCCCGCAGCAGGCCGCCGCGCCGCGCGGCTACCCCGGCCCGCAGGCCCAGCCCCAGCGACCGGCCCCCGGCACGGGGTACGAGGCGATGCGTCCTGCCGCGCCCCGTCCCGCTCCGGCGCCGTACGAGGATCCGTACAACCGTCAGCAGTACCGCGGTTACTGAGCGGCGACGGTTCGCTCCGCCCGCTCAGGGGGCTGTCAGTGCCTGCTGGCAGGATGGCCTCATGTCGCAGCCAGCACTCAGTTCGATCCATGTCCACCCGCTGAAGGCGGTTCGGGGGCACGCACCGCACGAGGCGGTCGTGGAACCGTGGGGGCTCGCGGGTGATCGCCGCTGGGTACTGGTCGACACCACGAACAAGATCGTCACGCAACGCCCGCATCCACGCCTGGCGTTGGCCGCCGCCGAGCAGCTGCCCGGCGGCGGTGTTCGACTGTCCGCCCCCGGCATGGACCCGCTGGACGTCGAGGTCCCCGAGCCGGTCGTCACGACCACGATCGAGGTCTGGAAGGACAAGGTCGAGGCGATACTCGCAGACCCTGCGGCACACGCGTGGTGGAGCGCATACCTGGAGTCGGACGTACGGCTGCTGCACCTGGACGACCCGGCGACGAGGCGTCCCCTCGACCCGCAGTACGCGCGGCCCGGCGAGACGGTGAGCTTCGCCGACGGATACCCGTTGCTGGTGACGACGCATTCGTCGCTCGACGCCCTCAACTCACTGATCGCACAGGGTGACCACGCGGACGAGGGCCCCCTGCCGATGAACCGTTTCCGGCCGAATGTGGTCGTCTCCGGAACCGCACCCTGGGCGGAGGACGACTGGTCCCGCATCGCCATGGGCGAGGTCACCTTCCGTGTCGCCAAGAAGAGCGGCCGCTGTGTGGTCACGACCACGGACCAGGAGACCGCGGAGCGCGGCAAGGAGCCGCTGCGCACCCTCGCACGGCACCGGCGCTTCGGGGACCAGCTGTGCTTCGGCACGAATCTGGTGCCCGAGTCACCGGGCTCCGTGCGGGTGGGCGATCCGGTCACCGTGCTCGAATAACCGTCACCCGGACGGGGAACCCGGGGGCCCGGCAAGCTCGTTGAGGGACAATGGCAGCGTCGGATCCCTCGGCATGGGCGTCGAGCGGGGCGAGGTCGCGCTCCACCTTCGCCGCGCCCGCGCGTGGGCGCGGCCGTACCGGGTCGAGACGGGAGCGGAAGGGGGTGCAGGTCGTGCGAGCGATCACCGGGCTGTGGCGTTGGCGCCACAATCCGCTGCGCCGCGGCACCGACCTGGCGGAGGCGTGGGTCGCGCTGGTCGCGCTGTTCCTCGTCGTCGTTGCCGGGCCCGTCGTCGGTGTCGTCGCGGGATCGCTGTCCCGTGACGCTCTGTACCGCTCGGTCCAGGAGCAGAACGACCGGCGGCACGAGATCACCGCGACGGTGGTCAAGAAGGTGGCGCAGCCGCCCCTCGATCCCGACCCGGAGACCTCCACCGCGCGGGACGCGCACAGCCGGGTCCTCGCGACCTGGGCGGCGCCGGACGGTTCGGTCCACCGCGACCGGGTCGTCGCCGCGCTCACGTCCCCGCACGCGGGGGACACGTTCCCGCTGTGGACCGACGACAGGGGACATGTCGTGGGCCGTCCCCTCGACCGGGCCACGGCCACCACGCACGCGGCGCTCGCCGGATTCGGCGCCGCCGTCGCCGTGACCGGCCTCGTCGAGGGCACCCGCCGCCTCGTCGTATGGCGCATGGTCCGTCGTCGGTACGCGCGCCTGGACCGCGCGTGGGACATCGCCGGGCCGGACTGGGGCAGGACGGGCACGGGCAGCTGACGGGCTTCGGCTCCGGTCAACTGCCGTGCTCCGCGCACGCTACGGTGGACCCACCTTTCGCAGGACGCGCGCCGGGCAGCGCGCGCGGACGACCGGTGTACGACGAGGTGGGGGCAGAGCAGCACCATGGCACAGGGCACGGTCCAGGTGACGCACACCGGCACATCGCGGTGGCGGCGCCGCACGGGTGAGTACGCGTCGCTGGCCGCCGCTCTGGAAGCGGCCGCCGACGGGGACGTGCTGACCGTCGCCGCCGGCACGTACAGGGAGAATCTCGTCGTCCAGCGTGCGGTGACCCTGCGCGGTCCCGAGGGCTCCCCCGGGTCGGTGCGAATCGCACCCGTCGACGGGGTGCCGCTGACGGTGCGGGCCTCCGCGACGGTGCAGGACCTCCATGTCGAGGGACAGGACGCCGCGGCGCCCGCGCTGCTCGTCGAGGAAGGTGCCCCGGAGCTCGTGGACGTACGGGTGGTGACCCGGTCCGCGGCCGGCATCGAGGTGCGCGGCGGGGCGCGGCCGACCGTGCGGCGCTGCACCGTGGACAATCCCGGAGGCGTCGGCATCGCCGTCCTGGACGGCGGGGGCGGTGTGTTCGAGGAGTGCGAGGTGGTCGCCGCCGGACAGGCCGGGGTCGCCGTGCGCAGCGGCGCGCACCCCCGCCTGGAGCGCTGCCGGGTGCATCACACGTCGGGCTCGGGGCTGTCCGTGACGGGCGAGCACACCGGTCTCGAGGCCGTGGGCTGCGAGGTGTACGAGGTCAAGGGCTCGGGTGTCCAGGTCACCGGGCGGGCGGCGGCCCATCTCACCGACTGCGACGTGCACCGCACGACGTCGGACGGGGTCACGCTCGACACGGACGCGGTGCTCACGCTCGCGGACTGCCGCATCCACGACATCCCGGAGAACGCGATCGACCTGCGGTCCCGGTCGGTGCTCACGCTGACGCGTTCCACGGTCCGCCAGTTCGGGCGCAACGGCCTGTCGGTGTGGGACCCGGGTACGCGCGTGGACGCCAACCAGTGCGAGATCCACGACAGTACGGGCGACTACCCGGCGGTGTGGGTGAGCGACGGGGCGACCGCCGTGCTCGACGGGTGCCGGGTGCACGACGTGCCCGACGCGTTGTTCGTGCTCGACCGCGGTTCGCGGGTCGACGTCGTCGACAGCGACCTGTCCCAAGTACGCAACACGGCCGTCTCGGTGAGCGACGGAGCGACGGCCCAGCTGGACGACTGCCGCATCCGGGAGGCCGCGACCGGCGCCTGGTTCCGCGACCACGGCAGCGGCGGAACGCTCGCCAACTGCACGGTGGACGCGACGCAGACCGGCGTCATCGTCACGAAGGGCGCCGATCCGACGATCGAGCGGTGCACGGTGACGTCCCCCGCGGAAGCGGGCTTCTACGTCTCCGCGGGCGGCCGGGGCAGCCTGACGGGCTGCCGGGTGACAGGCAGCGGCGGATACGGCTTCCACGTCATCGACGGCTGCCGTACGACGCTCAAGAAGTGCCGTACGGAACGGTGCGCGCGCGGCGGCTACGAGTTCTCCGAGGACGGCCCCCTCGTCGAGGACTGCACGAGCGACGAGAGCGGCGGCATCCGGCCGGGCGGCACGACTTCCGCCACGGAACCGGCCGTCCAGACCGCGACCCAATCGGTCGGCCTGCTCAGCGCCGTGCCCGATCAGCGGCCGACGGCGACCCCGGCGCCGGCGCCGTCGCGGACGTCCCAGGACGTGCTCGGTGAACTCGACGCCCTGGTGGGCCTGGAGAGCGTCAAGCGCGAGGTGCGGGCGCTCACCGACATGATCGAGGTGGGGCGCAGGCGGCAGAAGGCCGGCCTCAAGGCGGCCTCCGTGCGGCGCCACTTGGTGTTCACCGGCTCCCCGGGTACCGGCAAGACGACGGTGGCGCGCCTGTACGGGGAGATCCTGGCCGGGCTCGGCGTCCTGGAGCAGGGGCATCTCGTCGAGGTGTCCCGTGTGGACCTGGTCGGCGAGCACATCGGCTCGACCGCGATCCGTACCCAGGAGGCCTTCCAACGGGCCCAGGGCGGCGTCCTGTTCATCGACGAGGCGTACGCCCTGTCCCCGGAGGACTCGGGCCGCGACTTCGGCCGTGAGGCGATCGACACGCTCGTGAAGCTCATGGAGGACCAGCGTGAAGCGGTCGTCGTGATCGTCGCGGGCTACACCGCGGAGATGGAGCGGTTCCTGTCGGTCAACCCCGGTGTGGCGTCCCGCTTCTCACGGACCATCACGTTCTCCGACTACGTTCCCGAGGAGCTGCTGCGCATCGTGGAGCAGCAGGCGGACGAGCACGAGTACCGGCTCGCGTCCGGGACGCCGGAAGCGCTGCTCAAGTACTTCACGGCGCTCCCGAAGGGTCCGGCGTTCGGCAACGGACGTACCGCGCGACAGACGTTCGAGTCGATGGTGGAGCGGCACGCGGGCCGGGTCGCCCAGGTCGACGAGCCGAGCACGGACGACCTGACGCTCCTCTACGCGGACGACCTGCCCGAGCTTCCCTGAGGTTCGCCCTCGGGGCGCGGCTGCGGGACGCCCGGCTTGAGGCGGGCGAGCAGGGTCTCCCGCTCCTCGGCGAAGACCGGATCGGCCTGGTAGTCGCCGTGGCCCAGGATCGGTGCGGGCAGCGGGTGCTGCTCGGTGCGGCCGTAGGCGAGCGGGTCGAGGAGCGCCGGGTGGTCGACCCGGGGCCCGCACTCGCCGGGCAGGCCGATCGGTCCGCCGATGGGGTCGGTCCTGCGGTACAGGTTGCGCCAGCAGTCGACTTGGCGGTGCAGGGCGGCCAGCGCGTCGGGGCCGAACTGTGCGGGGAACCAGCGTCCGTACAGGCGTTCCAGGGGCGAGCCGTAGGTGAGCAGTCCGACGCGCTTGCGCAGGGAGGGCTGTAGTTGCCAGGCGGCCGCGGCGGCGAGAACACTGCCCTGGGAGTGGCCCGACAGGACGAGGCGGCCGCCGGTGGTGCGCGTCCAGGTGGCCATGCGCCAGGTCAGGTCGGGGACGGCTCGTTCGGCGTAGCAGGGCGGCGCGAAGGGGTGCGCGGCGCGCGGCCAGAAGGTGCCCACGTCCCACAGGATGCCGATGGTGCGGCGTGCGGAGGCGTCCTTGTAGGCGCGTCGCCCCCAGGTGACGAACAGTATGAAGCCGGCGCCGATCAACCAGGATCCGAGCGCCTGCGCGGTGTCCGCGGCGCCCTGGACGACGGAGTAGGTGCCTTCGGCCGCGGTGCCCGGCACTTTCCCGGTGGCCCAGGCGCCGGCCACGGCGAGGACGCCGAGCAGCAGGGTCACGGAGGAGACGACGCCGAAAAGCAGGGGTGCCCGGTCGGTCAGGACGGCACGCGCGCGGGTGCCCGCGATGCGCTCGGTGCGGGCCACGTCCTCGGGCTCGCCACCCGGCCTGTCCAGGCCGTAGTCCAGCGGGACTTGGGCCTTTTCGCGCTTCTTGAGGCGTGCGGTGCGTACGGCGAGCACCGCGCACAGTACGGCGACGGCGACCAGGAGGGGCGGGATCACGGAGGCCTGCCAGGACAGCAGGACGGGCGGCCCCTTGATGAGGCCCCTGGTGCCGTCGAGCCAGTCGGCGACGCGCTGGGCGATGCCGCCGCTCATCACGCCGCCGAGGGCGCAGCCCAGCATCGCGGTGGCGGGCCCGCCGAGGCCGCGCAGCGCGATGCGCCGGTCGCGGGCGGTGCGGTAGATCTTCTGGGCGACGACGGCGAGGGCGACGACGAGGGCGCCCTGTATGAGGGCGATGCCGCCGAACGTCGTGTCCCCCGGCAGCCGTCCCGCAGACCGCCACCCGGGGCGGGACCAGCCCGCGTACACCATGGTCAGCGCGAGCAGGACGAGCGCGGCGTACGGCAGCATGCGGACGAGGACACCGTCCAGGCCGGCGTCCAGGGTGCTCTCGCTGCGGCCGCGGTGGGCGACGACGCCGATGACGGCGAGGGTCCCCGCGATCAGGGCGACGACGAGGACCCATCCGAGGACGTCGAGCAGCGCGGGGCCGCCCGGTGCCCGGTCGTGGCCGGCCGCGGACGTGCCGACGGCGGCGGCGACGGTGAGCAGCCCCACTGCCGTG
>NZ_JAAGMG010001352.1 GCF_010548525.1 Streptomyces sp. SID14478 | reverse complement strand
GCTCGCGCTGCCGGTGCCCCGGGTCGACCCGGGCGACCCGAACGCGGGGTTCCTCGCGGGCCTGATGGCGTCGGCCCCGGCGGAGCTGATCTCGGCGCTGCACGCGGCGCCCACCGGCTCCCCCGAGCTGCGCCTGCGCGAACTGCGGGCCCGCCTGGAGATGGGCGAACTGGACGCGGCGGCACAGGGGTTGGTGGCGCTCGAGGCCGACCACCCGGACGACTGGCGGGTGGTCTGGTACCGGGGCGTGGTCGCGCTCGCGACCGGCGACCACGAGAGCGCGGCGCTGTCGTTCGACGCGATCTACGACGCGTTCCCCGGCGAGCCCGCCCCGAAGCTGGCGCTCGGCGTCTGCGCGGAAGTGCTCGGCCAGTTGGACAACGCGGCGGAGTACTACCGCCTCGTGTGGGCGACCGACCCCAGCTATGTCAGCTCGGCGTTCGGCCTGGCCCGCGTACAGCTGGCGGCCGGCGACCGGGTCGGCGCGGTGCGCACCCTGGAGTCGGTCCCGGAGTCGTCCATCCACTACACGGCGGCCCGCGTCGCCTCGGTCCGGGCGCGCCTTCGCGGACGTATGACCGAAGGTGTCAACGGCGACCCGCTGCTGAACGACCTGACGGCGGCGGCCGGGCAGGTCGAGGCGCTCGACTCGTTCGGCCTGGACGCGGTGCGCCGCGAGCAGTTGTCGACCGAGGTCCTCGGCACGGCGCTGGACTGGGTACTCTCCGGTAGGCAGGGTTCCGGACCGCCGCAGGGCCCCAAGCACGCGGTGGTGCTCGGCAGCGAGCTGGACGAGCGCGGCCTGCGCCTCGGCCTGGAGCGCTCGTACCGGACCCTTGCCCGGCTCGCTCAGCGGGGCGAGGAGAGGATCGAACTGGTGGAGCGGGCCAACCGCTACCGCCCCCGGACGTGGGTGTGAGTTGATGTCGCAGACGCACCAGCCGACCGCTATGTCAGTGTGTCCCAGTTGCGAGGAGCCGCTCGACGACGGCGACCGCTTCTGCGGGGCATGCGGATACGACCTGTCGTCCGTGCCGGCCGTGCCGGACGACCAGCCGGCGCCGGCCGTCGCCTCCCCCGAGGCGGAGCCGACGGCGGCGCAGGCCCCCGAGGTGGACTGGCCACAGGCCCCCGAGCCCGACAGCTCGGGCCTGCCCGCGCCGGTGCACCTGCCGACGGACCTGGAGGGCACGGACTCCGGCGGGACCGAACTGCCGGCCGCCGTACGGTTCGACGCCCCTGCCCCGGCCGCGGAGAGCAGCGACTTCGAGCTGGCCGCGCCCGATCCGCGCACGGCCACGCCCGAGGAGCTGGAGGCGGCGGCCACGACGCCGCCGGCCGGCACCAAGCTGTGCGTGGCCTGCCGCGCCGGCCAGGTCGACGCCGACGGGTACTGCGAGAACTGCGGGCACGCCCAGCCGCGGGAACGCGACCACATGGAGCAGGAGTTGGACGCGGTCGCCGCGGTCAGCGACCGCGGTCTGCGCCACCACCGCAACGAGGACGCGTTCGCGATCTCCTCGGCCGCGCTGCCCGACGGCTTCCCGGCGGTCGTCGCCGTCGTCTGCGACGGGGTGTCCTCGGCGACCCGTCCCGACGACGCGTCGCTGGCCGCCTCCCGCGCCGCCAACGAGTCACTGCACGAGTCCCTGCCGCGCGGCACGCACCCGCAGCAGGCCATGCACGAGGCGATCGTCGCGGCGGCCGAGTCGGTCAACGCGCTGGCGCAGGAGCCGGAGACGGCCCGCGAGCACCAGCCGCACCAGAACGCGCCGGCGTGCACCTTCGTCGGCTCCGTGATCACGCGCGAGCTGCTGATCATCGGCTGGGTCGGCGACTCGCGCGCCTACTGGGTGCCCGACGACCGCAGCGCACCGGCGGCCCGGCTCACCGAGGACGACTCGTGGGCCGCGCAGATGGTGGCCGCGGGCCTGATGAACGAGCAGGAGGCGTACGCCGACGAGCGGGCCCACGCGATCACCGGCTGGCTCGGCGCGGACGCGTACGAGCTGGAGCCGCACACCGCGTCCTTCAAGCCGGACCGCCCCGGGGTGGTCGTGGTCTGCACCGACGGGCTGTGGAACTACGCGGAGGGCGCGCAGGAGATGGCCCGGATCGTCCCGGCCGACGCCGCCGCACGTCCGCTGCACAGCGCCCAGGTGCTCGTCGGTCACGCCCTGGACGGCGGGGGCCACGACAACGTAACAGTGGCGGTGCTGCCGTTCCCCGTCCCGCAGCAGGGGGCAGGATCGGCCTAGGCCGCACGCGGCCGGACCGTCTCAACAGGTAGTGCAAATGGTCTTGTTCAGGGGGGACTTGTCACCATGGCCAACTTCTCGAAGTCGAGCGTCCCGCAGTTCTCGGTCGAGGTCTACCAGAACGAGTTCTTGCCCGAGGGCGGCCGCGAGGTCAACGCGATCGTGACCGTGACGTCCACCGGCGGCGGCACGGTGGGCGGTGCGGTCGCGGCCCCGCACCTGTTCCACGCCGGGGGCGGTCCGGACGCCGCGGTGGCGCTGATGGTCGACTGCTCCGGCTCGATGGACTACCCGCCGACGAAGATGCGGGGAGCACGGGAGGCCTCGGCCGCCGCGATCGACGCGCTGCGCGACGGCGTGCACTTCGCGGTGATCGGGGGCACGCACGTCGCCACGGAGATCTATCCGGGCGCGGGCCGGCTCGCCGTCGCCGACGCCGGCACCCGCGAGCAGGCCAAGCAGGCGCTGCGCAAGCTGTCCGCGGGCGGCGGCACCGCGATCGGCACCTGGCTGCGCCTGGCCGACCGGCTGCTGTCCACCGCCGAGGTGGGCATACGCCACGGCATCCTGCTCACCGACGGGCGCAACGAGCACGAGTCCCCGGAGGACCTGCGGGCGACGCTGGACGCCTGCGCCGGACGCTTCACCTGCGACGCCCGCGGCGTCGGTACGGACTGGGAGGTGAAGGAGGTCACAGGCGTCGCCTCGGCGCTGCTGGGCACCGCCGACATCGTCGCCGACCCGGCGCACCTGGCGGCCGACTTCACGCAGATGATGGAGACGGCGATGGGCAAGGAGGTCGCGGACGTGGCGCTGCGGCTGTGGACCCCGCTCGGCTCCGAGATCAAGTTCGTCAAGCAAGTGGCGCCCACCGTCGAGGAGTTGACCGAGCGGCGCACCGAGACGGGCCCGCGCGCGGGCGACTACCCGACCGGTTCGTGGGGCGACGAGTCCCGCGACTACCACGTGTGCGTCCAGGTCCCGCAGGCCGACCTCGGCCAGGAGATGCTGGCCGCCCGCGTCTCCCTGGTGATCCCGCAGCCGGACGGTTCGGCCCAGACGCTGTCGCAGGGCCTCGTGCGCGCGGTGTGGACGGACGACATGGCGGCGTCCACGTCGATCAACCCGCAGGTCGCGCACTACACGGGCCAGGCCGAACTGGCGCAGGTCATCCAGCAGGGCCTGGACGCGCGCAAGGCGGGCGACGCGGACGGGGCGACGGCGAAGCTCGGCCGTGCGGTGCAGCTCGCGGCGCTCTCGGGAAACGCGGATACGGCGAAACTGCTTTCGAAGGTGGTGGACGTGGTCGATGCCGCGGAAGGTACTGTTCGATTGAAGGCGAAGGTCGCGGAGGCCGACGAGATGACTCTCGAAACCCGGTCCACCAAGACGGTTCGCGTGAAGAAGTAGCAGCTCAGACTCAGTGACAGCGCAAGATCAGCAACAGCTCAGACTGACGTACGGATACGAGTACGTGCGAAGGAGAGGGGGAAGCGCCGACATGCCGACCTGCCCGAACGGACACCAGTCGGGTTCCGACGACTGGTGCGAGGTCTGCGGTCACCGCATGGCCGGTGCCGTGCCCCCGCCCCCGCCGCCGCCCCCGGCCGCCGGTTACGGATACCCGCAGCAGCAGCCGCCCGCGCCGCAGGGCAGGGGCGGAGCGCCCGAGCTGTGCCCGCAGTGCCGCACCCCGCGCGAGGGCGGCGCCCCGTTCTGCGAGGAGTGCCGCTGGAACTTCCTCACGAACACGGCGACGTCGTACACCCCGGCGGCCCCCAACCCGCCGCTGCCCGGCGGTCCCGGTGGCCCCGGCGGTCCGCAGGGCCCGAACCCGGCGCTCCGCTTCCAGCAGCAGCCGCCGCAGAACCAGGACCCGTACGAGTACCAGGGCTCGCGCCCCTCGCAGATGAACCGGCCGGCCGAGCCGATCCCGCCGAACCCGTTCGGCAGCGAGCCGTCGGGTCCGGCCCCGTTCCCGCCGTCCGGGCCCAACGGGACGGGCGGCGGTGTCC
>NZ_JAAGMG010001316.1 GCF_010548525.1 Streptomyces sp. SID14478 | reverse complement strand
GAGGTCCTCGGTGACGCGCGGCGCGAGGTCGGCGGCGGCCGCGGCGACGTCGGGGCCGAACGGCGCGAGGGCGTGGTCGGTGGCGTCATAGGCCTTGCCCGCCCAGGCCGCTGCGCCGCGCCAGTTGTGGTGCCAGATCATGCTCGCACCGTGGTCGATGAGCCACAGCTCGCCGCCGTGGACCAGCATGTTGGGGTTGCGCCAGGACCGGTCGACGTTGTTGATCAGCGCGTCGAACCAGACGATCCGCCCCGCCTGAACGGGGTCGACGGCGTACGCGAGCGGATCGAAACCGAGCGCGCCCGACAGGAACCGCATGCCCAGGTTGGTACCCCCGCTCGCCTTGAGCAGGTCCTGCACCTGGGGCTCGGGCTCGCCGAGACCGATGACCGGGTCCAGGTCGAGCGCGACGAGTTCCGGCACCCGGAAGCCGAGCGCCCGCGCCAACTGCCCGCAGATCACCTCGGCGACGAGCGTCTTGCGGCCCTGACCCGCGCCGGTGAACTTCATGACGTACGTACGGAGATCGTCGGCCTCGACGAGTCCGGGCAAGGATCCCCCCTCGCGCAGGGGAGTGACATAGCGGGTCGCCGCCGGCTCTGCAAGCATGATCCCAGGCTATAGCCGCCCCGAGCGGCCTCCTCACCAGGACGGACAGCCGGGCCCCGCCCCGTTCACGGCGGCGCACCCTCTGTGCGCTGCCGTCGCCGCACCCGACGGGCCCTCTCCTCCCCCGATGGGGTGACACCACGGTCCGCCGCGAACTCGGCGCGGGTGCTCGCGGGTTAAGAGGGCGGCGAGACGTTGAACGCTGCGGGATCACGGCACGTACGGGAGAGAGACCCCCACGGGATCCCGGCACGCCCCACCGAAAGGAACCGACAGCATGACCGCTTCGCAGGAGTCCGCTTCCCAGGGCCCCGCGCCCGCCCGCCGCACCGTCGTCGCCGCGGTCGGCGCCGCGGGGATCGCCGCGGTGCTGACCGCGTGCGCCGGCTCGGACGACGGCTCGTCCGAACCGGCCGGCAACGCCTCCTCGGCCGGGGGCGGCGGCAGCGAGGAGCTCGCCAGGACCTCGGACATCCCGGAGGGCGGCGGCAAGATCTTCGCCGACGCGGGTGTCGTGGTGACCCAGCCGAAGAAGGGCGAGTTCAAGGGGTTCACCAGTACCTGTACGCACCAGGGCTGCGCGGTCACCAAGGTCGAGGACGGCACGATCGACTGCCCGTGCCACGGCAGCCGGTTCTCCATCGAGGACGGCAGCGTCGCCCATCCGCCGGCCACGCGCCCGCTGCCCGAGAAGAAGATCGTGGTCAAGGGCGGGTCGATCAGCCTCGCCTAGGCTGCTTCCAGGCGCCGAGCACGTCCGCGGTCGCCGCCACGGTGGCGACGAGGGCGAGCGTGTTGCGGATCATCGCGGGGGTGTAGTCGGAGGGCACCCCCGCGATCGCGTCCTGAGGGACGAGGACGGTGTAACCGAGGTTCACGGCGTCGAACACGGCATTGGGGATCGCCACGTTTGCGGAGACTCCGGTGACGACGAGGGTGCGGCAGCCGAGGTTGCGCAGCAGCGGGTCGACGTCGGTGCCCGCGAGCGGGGAGAGCCCGTGCAGGCGGCGTACGACGAGGTCCTCGTCCGCGACCTCGATCGGCGGGGCGATCCGCACGGCCTTCGACCCCGAGAGCTGCTGTACGGGCAGGCGCTCGGCGGCGCGGAAGAGGCGGCCGTTGCGGTTCGCGCCGCGGCCGTCCGGGCGCCGCTCGGCGACGGCGTGCAGCACCTGGACGCCGCTGTCGTGGGCCGCGGTGACGAGCCGCGCCACGTTGGCCAGCGCGCCCGACGACCGGGCCTCCTTGGCGAGTTCGGGCAGGGCGCTCTCGGTGCCGACGACGCCCTGCTGGCACTCGACGGTCAGCAGCACCGTGCTCGCCGGGTCGAGCAGCTCGGCCAGTTTCTCGTGCGACGGCATGGACGCCCCCTGTGTGTCGGCCCTCTTCGGTTGCTGGACACTAGCCACCATTGCGTGCGGACGGAAGAGCCCGCATGCTGCATTCCTGACGGACCGTCAGCCCACGTACGAGGGAGTGCCCATGACCGCCACCCAGCGCCGCGGCCGCCGGATCATGATGTCGACGCAGGAGCTGGACGCGTTCCTCACCGAACAGCGCACCTGCCGGGTGGCCACGGTGGCGGCGGACGGCACGCCGCACGTCAGCCCGCTGTGGTTCCTGTGGGACGGTACGTCGCTGTGGCTGTACTCCCTTGCGCGCAGCCGCCGTTGGGCCGATCTGCGGGCCGACGGGCGGGTGGCGGTGGTGGTCGACGCCGGTGAGGAGTACGGGGAGCTGCACGGCGTGGAGCTGTCCGGGCGGATCGAGTTCGTCGGGGAGTCCCCGCGCACCGGGGAGCCCTGCGCCGAACTGGAGGCGGTGGAGCCGCTGTTCGCCCACAAGAACTTCGGCCTGTCCGAGATGTTCCACGACGGCCGCCACGCCTGGGCCCGGCTGACCCCCGACAAGATCGCGTCCTGGGACTTCCGCAAGCTGACGGACCTGCCCACTCCCTAGGTGTCACCGAAGACCCCACGGGCCCTGGGCCTAGGCGGACCGCCCGAGATCCGCGCCGACCTTCTGCAGCGCCTCCACGGCCGCCCTGATCGAGGGCCGGCGGTCGGCGTCCGCGCGCCACACCACGTACACATGGCGCCGCACCTGCTGCCGCACGGGCACGGTCACCACGCCGGCCGGCACCGGGTCTCGGCCGAGCAGCGGTGCCACGCACACCCCCAACCCGGCCGAGACCAGCCCGAGTTGGGTATGGGTCTCGGCGGCGCGATGGCCGACCTGGGGCTCGACGCCCTTGGCGCGCAGCGTGAACAGCAGCCACTCGTGGCAGAACTCGCCCTCGCCCCAGGTGATCCACTCGTCGTCGGCGAAGTCCTCCAGGCCGACCTCGGCGCGCCCGGCGAGGGGGTGCCCGACGGGCATGGCGACGTCCGCCGGGTCGTCCAGGATGCTCGCCTTGACCAGACCCTCGGGCAGGGGCATCGGCTTGTTGTACCAGTCGAGCACGACCGCCAGGTCGAGGTCGCCGCGGATCACCCCGGCGACCGCAGCCTCCGGTTCCAACTCCTGCGAACGGAGCCGCAGTTGGGGGTGGTCGACGCGCAGCGCGGCGAACGCGGCGGGGAACAGCCCCCGTGCGGCGGTCGGGAACGCGGACAGCCGCAGCTCCCCCGCCACCTGCCCGCGCTGCGCCTCCAGGTCGGACTGGGCCAGCTCGACCTGCGACAGGATGCGCGCGGAGTGCTCGGCGAGCAGCCGGCCGGCGTCCGTCAGCCGCACTCCGCGCCCGTGCTTGGCGAGCAGCTGCTGGCCGGCCTCGCGCTCCAGCTTGGCCATCTGCTGCGAGACGGCCGACGTCGTCACGTGCAGCGCCTCGGCCGCGCCGCTCACCGATCCGTGCCGGGCGAGCGCGTCCAGGACCCGCAGCCGCTCCAAGTTCAACATGTAAGCGATGCTAAGCGATACCACGCAAGAAATCTCGCTTGTGCTAAGAGAACGGCGAGCGCGATCCTTGCGTCATGAGCACCGTCACCCCCGCCCGCACCGCACCCGCCGCCGAGACCTCGGCCCCGCCCCGCCGCGCCGTCGACTGGCGCCTGCGCTTCGGCGGACTCTCCCTCATCTGGGGCTTCAGCTTCCTGCTCATCAAGGTGGGCACGGACGGCTACGCCCCGTTCCAAGTGACGCTCGGACGGCTGCTGTTCGGCACCCTGGTACTCGTCGCGGCGATGGCGGTGAAGCGGGAGCGCCTGCCGCGCGGGGCCCGCACCTGGGGTCATCTGGCGGTGGCGGCCCTGCTGCTGAACGCGCTGCCGTTCTCGCTCTTCGCCTTCGCCGAGCAGACGGTCCCCTCGACCCTGGCCGGGATCTGCAACGCGACGTCGCCGCTGTGGGGCATGGCCCTGTCCCTGGTCGCCCTGTCCGAGGACCGGCCGACCCGGCGCCGCGTCGCCGGCCTGGGCATCGGCTTCCTCGGCGTCCTGACGGTGCTCGGCGTCTGGCAGGGCTTCCACGGCCTGGACGTGACGGGCACCGCGATGGCGCTGCTCGCCTCGCTCAGCTACCCGGTCGGCTGGATCTACGTCCGTCGCACCCTGGCGCACACCGGCAACTCCCACCTGGCGATGACCGGCGCCCAGCTACTGCTCGCCACGGCCCAACTGGCCGTCGTCACCCCGCTGTTCACGTCCCTGCCGGGCCACTTCGCCCTCGTCCCGCTGCTCGCGATCATCGCCCTGGGCGCGCTGGGCACGGGCCTCGCGGTCCTGCTCCAGTACGGACTGGTCGCCGAGGTGGGGCCGACGACCGCGCAGATGGTCACGTACTTCATCCCGGTCATCGCGACCGCGGCGGGCGTCGCCGTGCTCGGCGAGTCGCTGAGCTGGTCGACCCCGGTCGGCGCGGTGATCGTGCTGGCGGGCGCCGCGCTCACCCAGGCGAAGGGGCGCGGGCGTCAGGCGTAGTTCCGCGCCCGCGCGGGCCGCAC
>NZ_JAAGMG010001271.1 GCF_010548525.1 Streptomyces sp. SID14478 | reverse complement strand
ATCGTCCTCGATCTGCGGGGCAACTCCGGCGGCCTGGTCACCGAGGCGGTCGGCGCGGCCTCGGCGTTCCTCGACGGCGGGCTCGTGGCGACGTACGACGTGCGCGGCGCGCAGCGCGCCCTGCACGCCGAGCGCGGCGGGGACACCACCAGACCGGTGGTCGTGCTCGTCGACAGCGGGACGATGAGCGCCGCCGAGCTGCTCACCGGCGCCCTCCAGGACCGCGGCCGCGCGGTCGTCGTCGGCACCCGGACGTTCGGCAAGGGCTCGGTCCAGATGCCGAGCCGGCTGCCCGACGGTTCCGTCGCGGAGCTGACGGTCGGCCACTACCGGACTCCGGCGGGCCGGAGCGTCGACGGGCGGGGCATCACCCCGGACCTGGAGGCCGACGACGACGCCCGGCAGCGGGCCGAGACAGTATTGAGTGGCCTCGGGGACCCCTCGTAGTGCGAAAATGGCCAGCACTATGGCCAAGGCAATGTACGTACCGAAGGAGTCCCAGCCCAAACAGGGCAAGGGCAAGGCGTCCGACGGGAAGGACGGCAAGCGCAAGATCGTCGCGCAGAACAAGAAGGCGCGGCACGACTACTTGATCATGGACACCTACGAGGCCGGCATCGTGCTGTCCGGCACGGAGGTCAAGTCGCTGCGCCAGGGGCGGACGTCCCTGGCCGACGCCTTCGTCCAGATCGACGGGGGCGAGGCGTGGCTGCACAACGCCCACATCCCCGAGTACAGCCAGGGCACCTGGACCAACCACGCCGTGCGCCGCAAGCGCAAGCTGCTCCTGCACCGCGACGAGATCGACAAGCTGGAGTCGAAGTCGCAGGAGTCGGGCCACACGATCGTGACCCTGGCGATCTACTTCAAGGACGGCCGGGCGAAGGCCGAGATCGCGCTCGCCAAGGGCAAGAAGGAGTACGACAAGCGGCAGACGCTGCGCGAGCAGCAGGACCGGCGGGACTCGGACCGCGCGATCGCGGCGGCCAAGCGGCGCCAGCGGGCGCGCGAGCGCTGAGCCCGTCAGGAATACGCTGGCATCGTCGTGCGTTGGTCACGTACGATGGCACTGTTCCTCACCGCAGGGACAGCGGATCGAAAGATCCACCTTGAAAAAACAACATGGGGATGATCGGTTTCGACAGCGGATGTCGAAGCAGGTGAAGCGTGTCGAGGAAGCGGCAATGATCTCGTAAACCATATGTCGCAACCAATAATCGCCAATTCCAAGAGCGATTCCCAGTCCTTCGCCCTCGCTGCCTAATAACAGCGACTGAAGGACCCTAAAAGGGTGTCAGCCCGGGAGTGTTCCCGACCCGGATCCTGGCATAATCTAGGGAACTAAACCATCGAGCCCGGTCACGGGGTTCGATGGGAAATCAAACAGTGACTGGGCCCGTCGGCGACTTGTTCGCGTGATCACCGGGGCCGAGAAAATCGAAGCGAACTGCACACGGAGAAGCCCTGCTGCTGCACCGTTGGACGCGGGTTCGATTCCCGCCATCTCCACCACCCCATGTGGCCCCTGATCTGTGAATTCGTTCACAGGTCGGGGGCTTTTTGTGTGCCGTGACGGATCCGCGGGGCGGTGTCCTGTTGCACTGGGTAGTTCTTTGGCAACCGAAAGGCACGAGTCTGGCCCTGCTTCTCCCTGGCGGCGCTTCTCGGCCGCCCGGCGGCGATCAGTTCACGCCAACTGTGGCCGACAGAGTAGGGATGCTCATGCCCGCCGCCGCGGTACCGGGTACGGTCGCACCAGCCGAAACAACAGGTGTGGCGAACGGGGTGCATGCGGCGTACGGGGGAGGAATGACGGTGTCAGCAAACGCACTCGTTGACGGACGTCCTGGACTTCGGTCGTGGCCGGAGGGGTCATGGACGCCGCTGACGGCGTGACGACTGCGCGTCGCCGTTCACCACGTTCCCCGCGCGAGTCGACGCCCTCACCGGCACGTCAAGGGCTGATACCGGGCCGCTCCAGGGCCCGACCGACGACATGGGCATCGCGGTGCTCGTTCACGCAGCGCAGAAGGCGCTTCCCGGCCCGCCTGACGCCCGAGGGGAGAGCAGAGAGCCATGGCCACAGCAGGGCACGACTCGGCACAGATGCAGCTCAACCAGATACCGACCGACCCCGGCGGCACGTCGAGTCCTCCTGGCGTTGCCGGCGGTCAGAAGGACTTGGCCTCGTCGCCTGCCGAGAAGAAGGCCGCGGCCAACGCGATCGAGCAGCACATCGAACCGGACACGAAGAAGGCCGGTAACCACGCCGACGAGCAGACCGGCGCGGTCGTCAAGGCGTTTGACGCCAAGGACGGCCAAGGCTGGGTGACTTCCTCCGCGGTGAAGAAGGCGCACAAGAAGTGGGACGAGCAGGTGCAGGGGCTGATGAACAGGCTCGGATCGGAGAAGAGCTCACTGCGGAGCGCCAACAGCGTCTTGCAGGGCTCGGACTTCGGCGTCCGCACCCAGGTGCGCGCCTCGTCACAACTGGACAGGTTCTGAGACCGACCGGTCCCGCTTCATCGCCGACCCAGCCGCATCCGGGGGAACCATGCCGACGTATCACGAGATCATGAGTACAGACCTGTCCACGCTCACCATCGCAGCAGAGCGATGGGACGGCCTGGCCGAGGAATTCCACAAGCAGGAGACGGCCTATCGCCGGGATGTGCACGGCATATCCATGGGTCCGACATGGTCCGGGCTGAGCGCGGACGCTGCCAACCGCACCTTCGACACCACGCTCAAGGAATTCCAGAACGCTCAGGTGGAGGGCAAGGCGATCGCCTCTCTCTTCCGGGATGCGCACACACAGTTCGTGGGCCTGCACAAGAAGCTGAAGACGGCCCGGGACGAAGCGATCAAGGCCGGCATGCTGGTGTCGGACCAGGGCGTGGTCACCTACGACTACAGCAAGCTCACCCAGAGCGAGCATCAGGCGCTGGCGCACGACCCTGATTACCAGGAGAGCGTCAGGACCGCCGTCGCCTCGTGGCAGCAGCGCATCGACCAGTGCGTGAAGGACGTGGCCGACGCCGACGAGGGAGTCGAGATCGCCTTCAACGCCGTCGTGATCGACTCCGTCGCCACCGACGGCACGACGAACGGGTTCAACGGCAAGGCGCAGGGCGACATCGAGAAGTACGAGGCTGACGAAGCCAAGGACATCTCGACACGCATCGACTCGGGCAAGGCAACTGCGGCCGATTACAAGGAACTTCAGCGGCTCTTCCGCGACAACTCGCACGACGAGGCATTCAGCCAGACCCTGCTCCATGACCTCGGTGCGCGCGGGACACTGAAGCTGTCCAACAACCTCGAAAGCCTCGGCCACTACGACGACAAGAAGAACGCCGGCCGGTACAAGGATCTTGGGCACGGGCTCGCGACCACGCTGGCCACTGCAACCCGCGATCCGGACTCCGCCTTCTACAAGCAATTCCGCGAGGAGATGCAGAAGGCAGGGACCGAGCAGTTCAAGGTCGACGGCCTCAGCCCGATTCCGGACGAGAAGGTTCGCGGCTATCAGAGCCTGGTCACGCTGATGCAGCAGGGGAATGGCTACAACGGCCAGTTCCTGGAGGACACCGCGGACGACATCCGGCACGCGGAGACGTCCTACATGGCGAAGGGCAACACCGAATCCGTCTGGGCCCTGCGCGACGATTTCAGCGGCAAGGACCGCGGCTGGTTCGCCAATGACCCGCTCGACGGGGTCCTCGGCATCATGTCCGAAGACCCCAAGACCAGCACCGAGTACCTGGACCCGGCGCACAACGACAACTTGAAGTACCTGCTGCACGGGCGGGACTGGGACACCGTCATCGACCACTATGCGACCCCGCCCGGCGGCACCACGCTCGGCATGCCGGTCATGGCGGAGGACGGGGACGTCCGCAAGGGGTTCGGCGCCGCTCTGGAGGCCGCCACGACAGGTGAGGCTCCAGGCAGCTACCACGATGTCGGCCGGCACACCGAGCCGCAGGCCCGCATCATGCAGAACACGATCAACACCCTGTACGACGACAAGCACGCGGATCACCTTCCGGCGGGTCTGACCAAGCCCCTTGCGCACGCTCTGACTTCGTACACGCCGGACACGCACGAGACGTACGCGGAGTCTTCGTCCAAGTACGACATCGGCTGGGACAGCCAGGGGTCCGTGTGGAGCGACGACAAGGGGGCGCACATGGCCGTGGGGCACCAGCGCCTCGCCGCCCTCATGCGAGGCGTCGCCGACGATCCGGAAGCGTTCGGCCATCTCTACGGAGCCGAGCAGCAGTACACCCACCACGTTCTGGAGAGCATCCCCCCGGACGCGAGCAAGACCACCATCAACGACCGCATCGTCGAATCATCCCGCGCCATGGGCGCCTATGACGGTGTCCGGTCGGACGTGATCTTCGACGAACGGTTCGAGAAGACGCAGTGGGCCGCCGATTTCAACCACGGCATCGGCACCGGCTTCAGTACGGCACTGCTGTTCAACCCCGTTGCCGACATCACCCCTGTGGGCGACGTCACCTCGAAGGCGATCGATGTGTGGGCATACGAGTCCAACAAGGAACACACCGCTGAGGCGAACGTAGAAGCCACCACGGAGAATGCCAAGACCTACGACGCCGGGCAGCGCGACGTCGACCGGATGGTCAGGGCCTGGGGCGACAGCCGCGGACACGGCATCGACAGCGACTGGACGAAGTCCTTCGTGCACGTCGGGCAGGACCAGTACGCCCACGGCCGCGACCGCACGCTCGATACCCTGCGCGCCGACCGCTGACGGACAGAAGGACGACACCGGCACAATGAGCACGACGCAGACCGATCACAGGCCCCGACGGATCCGCCCATGGTGGTACGCACTCGCGCTGCTGCTGAGCCTGGGGATCGTGGCATTGGTGCTGTACAGCACCGGCGTGTACGACTCGTGGCGCGACGGCCGCTCCCTGGACGAAGCCTGCGACGGCACCCTGGCCCAGGGCGGGCTCGCCTCCGCGCTGGGCTCCTCGGACCTGCGGGCCGACGCGGACGAGGGCGACAGCTCTTTGGCCGAGTGCTTCGTGAAGACGTCCGGTTCTGAAAAGGGGCGCGGCGTGAAGGTCACCCTTCGGTGGAGCACCGCGACGGCCCCCTCCGGCGACTCGACCTGGTACGACGAGGCCACGAAGGGACTGAAGGGCCAGGCCGCTCCGCTCGGCAACGGCTGGCCCGGCATCGTCAGGAACGACGGCACCTGGCAGATCGCCGTCGCGCTCGATTGCGTGAATCACAAGAACAAGGCCTTGGTCGCCTACGGCGATCTGTACGGCACGTCCGACCATGCAGCCCTGACGGGCCTGGGGCAGGTGACGTCCGAGACGGCCGCGAAGGCGGCCGAGAAGTACGGATGCCAGGCGAAGACCGGCAAGCGGATCACCGACGTGTCCACGTCGCGGCTCGGCACGCCGGGCACCACCGGCACGCCCCTGAAGAAGGCCCAGGGATCCTGCAGCGCCCTGCGAGGGCTTGCCGCCGAGGCGACCCGCAACGGGCTGACCGGAGCCATGGAGTACCCCGCGGACACGCACGCCCCGCAGGTCAACTGCTATCTCACGACGGCGTCCAAGAAGCCGGGCTACGGGCTGTACGCCTACTACGGCACCATGGCCCAGGATTTCCAGGCCGGCGGATTCCCCAAGTTCACCGAGGACTTCGCCCGGGCGACCGCCAAGTGCCCTCGGTCCGGCCAGGAGACCGTCTTCGTGATCTACCCGCTCTACGACAGGGACACCGAGAGCTACCCGGTCCACTACTCGGCCGAGTTCGCCAGGTCGGTGCTCAAGTCCTTCGCGGAGCACGAGGCGACAGCACGCGGCTGCTCGGACGTGCACATGGCTTCCCCGTCGTAGCCCGTCGCCGCCCTGGTCCGGAGGCACGGAGACGGGCGGTGGACTGAAGGTAAAGAACGGGTTTCTGCGCACAACCGTTTCTGCCCTTCACATGTCTACCCCATGAGTCACTCGACTCCCTCGTCTCACAGAGCCTCTTCACTCCCGTGGAGCGTCGGGGCCTCTTCTCAACTGGGGAAGTTTCATGCGCATACGTGCCAGCCTGGCCGCCGCGACGTTTTCTGGCGCCCTGGCTCTCACCGCACTCGCGGTACCGGCCGCTCAGGCCGACGACGCCCCCTCGCCCGCCGCGGCCGTCAAGTCGCACATGCTGGGCAAGGCGAAGACGCAGGGCAGGATGTCCGCCCGGTCCGTCGACGAAATCCAGGTCACGAAGGTCACCGTCAACGCCGGCAAGGACGTCGTCGTCGGTGGGACGCAGAAGAAGCGCTTCAACGTCTACGTGACGGCCACCAACCCCGCGGGCATCTACGGGGTCCAGGCGTTCCTGTGGCACGGCACCGACCTCTACAGCGGTGACGTCGACGGGGCCATCGTCTCGGAGAACGACGGTCTCTCGCAGGACTGTGAGCGCTGGAGCGCGACGAAGGCCACCTGCAAGGTCGTGCTGACCGCCGACCCGAAGGTGGACCTCTACGACAGCTCGCTGAACGGCAAGTGGAACGTGTACGCGGCTGCCACCGAGGACTCCGAGAACGGTCTGGAGTGGGCCACGTACCAGAACCACTGGGTCAAGCGCGCCGCCCAGATCAAGTCCTTCAACGCCGCGCCCGAGCCGGTGGCGAAGGGCAAGCCGATCACGGTGACCGGCAACCTGAGCCTGATCAGCTGGACCTACAAGAAGTACTACGGCTACAGCCAGAAGGTGCAGCTGCAGTTCAAGAAGGCCGGTAGCAGCACGTACAGCACGGTCAAGACCGTGACCAGCTCCTCGTCCGGTGCGCTGAAGACGACCGTCAACGCCACGGGCGACGGCACCTTCCGCTACTACTACCCGGGCAACAGCATCGCGTCCACGGCCACTTCGTCCGCCGACTACGTCGACGTGCGCTGAGCCGAAGCTTCATGACGCAGTGGGCCCGGCACCTCCACGAGGTGCCGGGCCCACTGCGTCGTCCTGCTTCACAGCGCGTGGAAGTAGGCCACCGCCAACACCATCACGATGAGCGCGCAGAGTACGGCGAGGGGGCCGACGGGTACGTACGTCTCCCCGTCCTCGTCGTCGTGGAGGTCGTACCGATCGTCCGAGCCCTGCAGAACTTCATCCACGTGCTCTGTCCTGTCTGATCCGGAGCGCGCTTCCCGCGCGATGTCGAGGTGGGGGAGAACAAGGTCGGTACTGCGGGTCAGGAGCCCGAGGGCCATTCCTGGGTGACGTAACTGCGGAGCCAGGTGCGGAAGTCCGGGCCCAGGTCCTCGCGTTCACAGGCGAGACTGACGATGGCGCGGAGGTAGTCGCCGCGGTCGCCGGTGTCGTAGCGGCGGCCCTTGAAGACGACGCCGTGCACCGGGCCGCCCACGCTCTCGTCGGCGGCGAGCTGCTGCAGGGCGTCGGTGAGCTGGATCTCGCCGCCGCGGCCCGGCTGGGTCTTGCGCAGTATGTCGAAGACCGCCGGGTCCAGCACGTACCGGCCGATGATCGCGTAGTTCGAGGGGGCGTCGGCCGGTTCCGGCTTCTCCACCAGATCGGTCACCCGCACCACGTCACCGTCCGCGGTGGTGCGCACCGCGGCGCAGCCGTACAGGTGGATCTGCGAGGCCTCGACCTCCATCAGCGCGATCACGCTGCCGCCGTGCTGCTCCTGGACCTCGACCATCCGCGCGAGCAGCGGGTCGCGCGGGTCGATCAGGTCGTCGCCGAGCAGCACCGCGAACGGCTCGTCGCCCACGTGCGGGGCCGCGCACAGCACCGCGTGGCCCAGGCCCTTGGGGTCGCCCTGGCGCACGTAGTGCATCGTCGCCAGGTCGCTGGACTCCTGGACCTTCGCCAGCCGGTCGGCGTCGCCCTTCTTCTGAAGCGCCGACTCCAGCTCGTAGTTGCGGTCGAAGTGGTCTTCCAGCGGACGCTTGTTACGGCCCGTGATCATCAGGACGTCGTCGAGACCCGCGGAGGCCGCCTCTTCGACCACGTACTGGATCGCCGGCTTGTCGACCACCGGAAGCATCTCCTTGGGAGTCGCTTTCGTGGCCGGCAGGAACCGGGTGCCGAGACCCGCGGCAGGGATGACGGCCTTGGTGATCCTGGTGTGCATGGTGATGTTTTGCTTCCCCGAGGTGATGTGGAGGATCACCTCGGGAAGCCCCCGCCGTGGCGGGAGCTTCCGTGGTGATCTTTAGTGACGTGCGGTGGTGACGGGAGGTCAGGCGCCGACGAGGTCGGCGTCGCCGCTGGACTGGGAGATGATCGCCGCGGGGACGTCCGCGCGGGCGGGCGCGGACGGCGCGGGAGCCGGGGTGCGCAGGTCGAGCGGGATGACCGGCGGCGTGGCGTCCTGGTTCAGGAAGACCTTGCGCACCGCGCGCTCGGCGGCGTGCCCGTCGTCGTACTGGACGAAGCGCCGGCGGAACGCGGCCCGCAGCTCGGCGGAGCGCTCGTCCTTCCAGGCACCGCTGCGGAAGACCTCGATGAGCTCGTCCTCGCTCGTCGCCGTGGCCCCGGGCGTCTCGCCCGGCTGCTGGGAGAGCAGGTCGAAGTACACGCCGCGGGCCTTGCTGTAGACCTCCCAGTCGTCGACGTAGGAGACGATGGGCCGGTCCAGGCAGGCGTAGTCGAACATGATCGACGAGTAGTCCGTGATCAGGGCGTCCGCGGCCAGGCAGAGGTCCTCCACCACCGGGTACTTCGACACGTCCTTGATCAGCCCGCGCTCCTGCAGGGCCTGCAGCTGCGGGTCGGCGCCGTAGAAGTAGTGGGCGCGCACGAGGACGACGTGGTCCGGGCCGAGTTCACGGCACAGTCGCTCCAGGTCGATGCGCGGCATGAAGCCCTTTTGGTAGTCCCGCACCGTGGGGCAGTAGAGCAGGGCGGTCTGGCCCTCCTTGATGCCGAGCTCGGTGCGGATGCGCGTGACGTCGTCCGCGGTGGCGCTGAAGTACACGTCGTTGCGCGGGTAGCCGGAGTCGACCGCCTCGAAGGCGCAGGGGTAGACGCGCTCCCAGACCTCGGTCGAGTGCTGGTTGGAGGAGAGGCTGTAGTCCCAGCGGTCGACGCGTTCGAGCATCTTGTGGAAGCTCATGTTCTTCGCGGCGGCGGGGAAGCGCTGCTGGTCGATGCCCATCTGCTTCAGCGGGGTGCCGTGGTGGGTCTGCAGGTGGATCTGGCCGGGCCGCTTGACGATCTCGTCGGCGAAGTTGACGTTGTTGACCAGGTACTTCGCGCGGGCCATGACCTCCCAGTACCGGGGGGAGCGGGTGACCACGTAGTCGACGCCCGCCGGGATGTTCTCCACCTCGTTCGGGCGCACCACCCACACGCCGTGGACCTGCGGGGCGAGTTCCTTGGCCTTGTAGTAGATCGCGGCGGGGTTGCAGGCGACGCCGCGGTTCCAGTACGCGCTGTACACCGCGAGGTTCTCGTCGATCGGGCGGCGCAGGTACATGCGGTAGAGCCGGTCGTAGGCCTTGCGGCCCAGCGCCGTCTTCATCTTGGACGCCCGCTTGCGCAGCTTCGCCCGGGTGGCGCCGGCCAGCTCGACGGCCGTGTAGGCCGGGTAGGAACCGCGCTCCAGGAGCTCGAACCGCAGACCGGCCGTGCCCTCGGGCTTCTGGAAGACGGCGGGCCGGAAGCGCGCGTACTGCTGCGAGGCCAGCTTGAAGAAGTCCGCGCGGTCCTGGGGAAGGATGCGGTCCTCGCGCACGAGCGTGAACAGGAAGTGGCTCGCCATCCGCTCGAAGAGCAGCGCGCGCACCGGCTCCAGGTGCGGCCGCTCGTCGAGGAAGGCGAACAGCCGGGCGTACTGCTCGAAGATCCCGAAGTGCTTGCGGCCGGGGGTGCGCATCGAGTTGCCCTGGCGCCGCTGGCGGTACTCCACGCAGACGTGCTCCAGGGCGGCGATGCGCTCCGCGGTGAGCATGGTCTTGTAGACCATCAGCGCGTCTTCGTAGATGCCGTCGGTGAAGGTGAACTCGTTGCCGACGTAGAACTCGCGGCGGTACACGCGGTTCCACACCACGGCGAACATCGTGAGGAAGTCGGGGCGCTCCAGGGCCGTGAACACGTCCGTGCCGGCCGAGGCGAGGAGCTCGCCGGCGGCGCTCGCCTGCACCCGGTTCGTCCAGTACGTACGGACGTGGTTGACCAGCAGGATGTCCGGGTCCTCGGTCAGCTCCAGGCGCTCGGCGACGGCCTCGAGGGCGCCCTCGGCCAGGGTGTCGTCACTGTCGAGGAAGAAGATGTAGTCGCCGGACGCGCGCAGTGCCCCGAGGTCGCGCGCCTTGCCGATGCCCTGGTTCGTCTCCAGGTGGATGGGGCGCACGCGGCTGTCCCGTGCCGCGTACTCGTCGAGGATCCGACCGCAGGCGTCGGGCGAGTGGTCGTCGACGGCGATGATCTCGAAGTCGCCGAAGGACTGCTCCAGGATCGAGTCCAGGCACGCACGCAGATAACCCTGAACTCGGTAAACCGGGACAACAAGGCTTATTCGGGGGTTTTCGGGGTTCTGCGCGTGGCTCACGTGAGTGGCTTTCTGGAGAGTGGGGGGAACCTTGGGATTCCTCGCCTGTGTGCACACATGCGTGGATGATGTGTGAACGCGAAGATGAAGATTACATGAGGACGTTTGCCAAGCCCCTTATGGAGCCCGAGTCTTGGGCGGTGCGCCGGTGATCGTCATCTCGCCCCCCACGCTTCCTCTGCGACCCGTATGACATGCGCGTTCAGGGTTGTGTCTCTGATCGAGGACACAACCCTCGCGATCGTTTGACGAGCAGAACGTGGTGATGGTTGTACGAAACCTGTGCATGTGATGTACGACACGCAAGTGAACAGTGGGATGAAGGCCGAAAGGTCCAGGGGTGGGTGGGTGCGAGTGTTTCGTGTGCACAGGCGAAGAACGTCGGCGCGAAGGCGTCCCGGAGGCATACGGGTCGCGGCGACCGCCGGCGTGTTCCTCCTGTTGGCCGTGTCGTCGTGCGCGGCGCCGCGGTCGGACGACGAGCCGGACGGCCGCGGCTGTACGAGCACGGCGGACTGCCTCGGGCGGATGACGCTGCGCGAGAAGGCCGGCCAGATGAACCAGGTGTCGACCGCAACCATCAAGGACAAGCCGCAGGACCTGGCCACGTACGGCGTCGGCTCGGTGCTGAGCGCGGTCGGCGGCAGCCCCACGGGGACCGGCGGCACCGCCGCGCAGTGGGCCGACATGGTCGACGGCTACCAGCGGCAGGCGCTGAAGAACCGGCTCGGCATCCCGCTGCTGCACGGCGTCGACGCCGTGCACGGGCACAACATGGTGCAGGGCACGACCCTGTTCCCGCAGCACATCGGCATGGGGGCGACGCGGGACCCGGATCTGGTGCGGCGTGCCGAGGACATCACCCGCCAGGAGGTCCTGGGCACCGGGATCCGCTGGGCGTTCGCCCCGTGCGTGTGCGTGCCGCGCGACGACCGCTGGGGGCGGACCTACGAGGGCTACGGCGAGGACCCGTCGATCGTGTCCCCGCTGGGCGCGGCCGCGGTGCGGGGCCTCCAGGGACCGCGCCCCGGCAAGGACGAGGTCATGGCCACCGCCAAGCACTTCGTGGGGGACGGCGGCACGACCTTCGGGACGGGCGACAACGGCTATCTGATCGACCGCGGCGACAGCCGCATGAGCGAGGCCGATCTGCGCAAGGTCCATCTCCCGGCGTTCCGCGCGGCGGTCGACGCGGGCGTGGGCTCGGTCATGGTCACGTACAGCAGCTGGAACGGGAAGAAGGTCCACGGCGACCGCTACCTGATCACCGACGTCCTCAAGAAGGAGCTCGGGTTCCACGGCATCGTCATCAGCGACTTCGCCGGCGTACGGGAGATCAAGGGGTCCGGTTACGCGGACCAGGTCGTCCGCGCCGTCGACGCGGGAATCGACATGATCATGGACCCGAGCCGCTACAAGGCCACCATCGACGCGATCGTCCAGGGGGTGCGGGACGGCCGCATCCCCTCCTCCCGCGTCGATGACGCGGTGCGGCGCATCCTGGACGCGAAGTTCTCCCTCGACCTGTTCAAGCACCCCTACGCAGACCGGGGTTACGCGAAGAACATCGGTTCCCCCGCGCATCGGGCCGTGGCCCGGGAGGCCGTCCGGCGCTCACAGGTGCTCCTGAAGAACGAGGGCGGCGCGCTGCCGCTGCCCAGGACCGGCACGTACAAGATCGCGGTGGGCGGCGACGCCGACGACCTGGGCCTGCAACTGGGCGGCTGGTCCGTCAGCTGGCAGGGCCACAAGGGGCGCACGACGACGGGGACGACGCTGTGGCAGGCCCTGCGGAAGACGACCGCGGGCACCGGCATCAGCGTGCGCAACGTGGGGGCCGCCACCTCGGGCGACTACAGCGCCGACGTCGGGATCTGGGTCGGCGGGGAGCGCCCGTACGCCGAGGGCCACGGCGACTCCGCGGACCTGGCGCTCGGCGGCGACAACGCCCGGCAGCTGAGCGCCCTGTGCGCCCGCGTGAAGGTGTGCGTCGCCGTCCTGTACTCGGGCCGCCCCCTGATCATCACGGACCAGCTCCCCGAGGTCGATGCCTTCGTGGCGTCCTGGCTGCCCGGCACGGAGGCCGAGGGCATCACGGACGCCCTGTTCGGCAAGGGCTTCTCCGGGCGGCTGCCGGTGAGCTGGCCGAAGGCGGTGGCGGACGAGCCGATCAACGCGGGGGACGGCAAGAAGGCCCTGTTCCCGCAGGGGTACGGGATCTCGCCGTACTGACGTCCACGGGGCCGGCGGCGCTGCATGTCCGGGGCTCCGGGGAGCGGGGCAGCGCGGGGGCGGAGGTCCCCGACGTACCTCGGTGCGCGGCTACGTCCTCACGCACGCGTGGGGTCTTGGTTGGGCCCTGCCTCTCCGGGATGCTCCTGAGGCATGAGCAGACCTGACGGACCTGTGAGACGAACGGCAAGCCTCAACTTCCGTACCAGGGCGCGACGGTGGGCCCTGCCCGCCGTCGTCGCTGTCGCCGCCGCGACGCTGTCGTGGGGCGGCTCGCCCGCCGGCGCCGACTCCGACCCCAGCGGACTGCCCGAGGCCATCGACACCATCCTCGGCGACCCGGGCATGGAGGGCGGCGCGGCGAGCGTGGTCGTGGCCGACGCCGCCACCGGCGAGACCCTGTACCAGCACGATCCGACGGGCCGGCTGACGCCCGCCTCCAACACCAAGCTCGCCACGTCGACCGCGGCGATGGAACTCCTCGGCCCCGACTACCGGTTCACCACCGACGTGCTGGCCGGCGGGCGGGTGCGCGGCGGGGTGCTCGACGGGGACCTGTACCTGCGCGGCACCGGAGATCCGACCGCCCTCGCCGCCGACTACGACAAGCTCGCCGCCGGGGTCGCGGCCGCCGGGGTGAAGAAGGTCGGCGGGCGGCTCGTCGCCGACGACACCCGGTTCGACGACCACCGGCAGGGCGACACCTGGGGCGCCGATGACGAGTCCTCCTACTACGCCGCCCAGATCTCGGCGCTGACCGTCGCGCCCGACACCGACTACGACGCCGGGACCGTCATCGTCGAGGTCGCGCCCGGCAAGAAGGCGGGGGACGAGCCCGTCGTGCACGTCACGCCGAGGACGCACTACGTGCACCTCGACGTCCGGGCCCGCACCGTCGGCGCCGGGGGAGAGGACGGCATCGCCGTCGAACGGCGGCACGGCACCAACACGATCACCGTCAGCGGGACCGTGCCGGTGGGCGGGGACACCGCCAAGGAGTGGGTCACCGTGTGGGAGCCGACCGGGTACGCGGCCGCCGTCTTCCGGGACGCGCTCGCCGCGCACGGCGTGCGGGTCGCCGGCGCCACCACGCTGGGGCGGGCCGCCCCGGCGGGTGCGAGACGGCTCGTCGCGCACGACTCCATGGCGCTGAAGGACCTGCTGGTCCCCTTCATGAAGCTGTCCAACAACATGCACGCCGAGGCGCTCACCAAGGCCATGGGGTACGCGGCGACGGGGCGGCCCGGGAACTGGGGCGACGGGATCGCCGCCATCGCCTCCTACCTCAAGGGCGTCGGTGTCGACGCCGGGAAGCTGCGGCAGGTCGACGGTTCGGGGCTGTCGCGCAAGGACAGCTTCGCCGCCCGGCAGATCGCCGATCTGCTGCTGTCCGTACGGCACGAGCCCTGGTACGCCGACTGGTACCGGTCGCTGCCGGTGGCCTGTGATCCGGACCGGTTCGTCGGCGGGACGCTGCGCTCGCGGATGTGCGACACCCCGGCCGCGCTCAACGCCCGTGGCAAGACGGGGTCGTTGACGGGGGCGTCGGCGCTCTCCGGCTACGTGAAGGACGCCGACGGGCGCGAACTCGTCTACAGCGTCGTCCAGAACAACTACCTCGTCGACTCCGTGAAGCCGCTGGAGGACGCGATCGTCGTGACCCTCGCCGGCTCGACCGCGAAGGAGGCGAAGGCCGTCACGCCGAGGTCCGCCCGGTCCCTGCCCGCCGCGGTGCGCGACGGGGACCTGGAGTGCTCGTGGCGCAAGCCGGCCACGTGCTGAGCCCTCGGACCGCGTGAGCCCCGCGTACTACCTGGTGCGTCGCGCGTAGCCATAGAGCGCGAGCAGCAGTGCCGTCGTCGCCGCGGTGACCGGCACGGTGTACGCCGCGGTGGGGCCCCAGTGCTCCACCGCGGCACCGCCCGCCGCCGAGCCGCACGCGATGCCGCCGAGCAGCCCGGTCACCGCCAGGGTCATCCCCTCGTTCAACTGCCCCTCGGGTGTGCGCTGTTGGACCAGGGTCATGCCCGTCACCATGGTCGGCGCCGTCGCCATGCCGGCGACCAGGAGCGCCCCGCCGAGGGCGTACAGGGAACCGGTGCCCCAGGCCGTGAGCAGCGGGAGCGTCATGAGCGCCGCCATCGCCGCGACGCACCGGGGGTGGCGCCGGGCGGCCGGACCGGACAGGTGCAGCGTGCCGTAGACGAGGCCGGCCGCACCCGAACCCGCCGCCTGCAGCGCGAGGACGACGCCCGCCCACGCCTTGTGGCCCTGGGCGTCGGCGAACGCGACCGTGACCACCTCCAGCGAGCCGAAGATCGCGCCCGTCGCCAGGAACGCGACCAGCAGCGGTGGCATCCCCGCAGCGCGCAGGGGCGTGCGCGTGGTCCTCGTACGGGGCCGCGCGGGCGGCTGCGTCGCACGCTGGGCGGCGAACACGAGCATGCCGCTCACCATCAGCACCACCCCCACGACGGCGCCCGCCTCCGGGAACAGCGCGCTGCACAAGAAAGCGGCCACGACCGGGCCCAGCATGAAGCACAGCTCGTCGACGGCCTGCTCGAAGGAGTTCGCCGTGTGCAGCGCCCGCGGGTCGTCCTTGAGCAGGTGCGCCCAGCGGGCCCGCGACATGCCCCCGGTGTTGGGGGTCGCGGCCGTCGGCAGGTAGGCCACGAACAGCGCCCAGTCGGGAGCGCCGAGGCGTACGCACAGCAGCAGGGCGAGCACCCCGCCGGCCGCCACCAGGGTCGCGGGCACGGCGACCTGGGCCTGCCCGCGCCGGTCCACCTGG
>NZ_JAAGMG010001227.1 GCF_010548525.1 Streptomyces sp. SID14478 | reverse complement strand
GGCCGCAGCCGCGGCCGGACGCCGCGTCCTCGGCCCAGATGAGGTCGAACGAGCCGTCCGGGTAAGGGAGTTCGCCCGTGCCGGTCGCGAGGGCAGGATCCGCGGGCATCACCGCGCCCCCGGTCTCGGCGGCGAGCGGCGGCGTGGAGCGGTCCGGGCCGCGGCCCAGGTCGAGGATGCGCGGCCGGGCGGGCAGTTCGCCTGCGTGACGCAGGAGGTGCCGCAGGGAGAGAACGGAGAAGGAAGCAGGTACGACGAAGCTGTCGTCGGTCAACGGAAGAACCTTTGAGTGAGGGGCCTCGCTCAGGCGGCGGCCCGGAAGACGGGGATGCACCTGTCGCTGCGCATGGCAGCGCTCACCGCGACGACGGTCATCAACCCACCTCCTCAAAGATCTCTGGCCAAAATAGCACGCTCAGTGGCAGAGCTTCGCCTCGTGCTCCGCGTGACCGAAGGGCTCCAGCTGGAACGTGCAGTGCTCGACGTCGAAGTGGTCACCGAGGCAGCCCTGCAGTTCGTGGAGCATCTTCTCGTTACCGATCGCGCTGAGCACGTCCGGGCTGACCACCACGTGCGCGGAGAGCACCGGCATGCCCGACGTGATCGTCCAGGCGTGCAGGTCGTGGACGTCCTCGACGCCCGGCAGGGCCAGTATGTGGCTGCGCACCTGGGCCATGTCGACGCCCTTGGGGGCGGACTCCAGCAGCACGTTCAAGGTCTCGCGCAGCAGCTTCACCGTACGCGGGACGATCATGAGGCCGATGAGGAGCGACGCGATCGGGTCGGCGGCCTGCCATCCGGTGGTCAGGATGACGGCGGCCGAGATCAGCACCGCGAGCGAACCGAGCGCGTCCGCCGCCACCTCCAGGAAGGCGCCGCGCACGTTCAGGCTCTCCTGCTGCCCCTTGACGAGCAGGGACAGCGAGATCATGTTCGCCACCAGGCCGATGAGCCCGTAGACGATCGTCAGGCCGCCCGCCGTGTCGGCCGGTTCCATGAAGCGCTGGACCGCCTCGTACAGGACGTAGCCGCCGACACCGAGCAGGAGCAGGCAGTTGGCGAGCGCGGCCAGGATCTCGGCGCGTGCGTAGCCGAAGGTGCGCTGGTCGCTGGCCGGGCGGTTCGCGAAGTGGATCGCGAGCAGTGCCATCGCGAGGCCGAGCGCGTCCGTGGCCATGTGCGTGGCGTCCGCGATCAGCGCGAGCGAGTCGGCCGCGATGCCGCCGACGATCTCCACGACCATCACGGTCAGCGTGATGCAGAGCGCGATGCGCAGCCGCCCCTTGTGGGCCGCGGCCGCCGTGCCGGTCGTCGGCCCGTGGCTGTGTCCGTGGTCGTGGTCGTGCCCGACGCCCATGGAAACCCCCTCCGTCTCGGTTCGCGGCACCGTCCCCGACGAGGGCGGCGATCACAGTGAACTACGGGGAGGGGGTATCTGCAAACACTGCAGTGAACACCGTTGTCATGTGCCCTGACCTGGGCAAATGGCGTACCGGGTGAAGGCGTGCATGTACGCAGGTCAGGGCGCCGACAAGATCACTTCGCGGGGGCCCCGGGGTGGCGAAGACACCACCCGGCCCAGGCCGACGCGACCATCTCGCGCACCCCGCGCGTCGCCGCCCAGCCGAGTTCCTTCTCGGCCAGCGCCGAGGAGGCGACCGCGCGCGGCGCGTCCCCGGGGCGGCGCGGCTCGACGAGCGCGGGGGTGCGGTCCCCGGACACCTCGGCGATGACGTCGATCAGCTCGCGCACGGAGACGCCCTGCCCCGTACCGATGTTCAGGGTCAGGTCGCCGTGCGCGTCGGGCCGCGCGAGCCTGCGGGCCGCCGCCAGGTGGGCCTCGGCGAGGTCGGCCACATGGATGTAGTCGCGGATGCAGGTGCCGTCCGGCGTCGGGTAGTCGTCGCCGAAGATCCGCGGGGACTCGCCGCGCGTGAGCCGGTCGAAGACCATCGGGATCACGTTGAAGACGCCGATGTCCGCGAGCTCCGGACGGGCGGCGCCCGCCACGTTGAAGTAGCGCAGGCAGACCGTCGCCATCCCGTGCGCACGACCGGCCGCGCGCACCAGCCACTCGCCGGCGAGCTTCGTCTCGCCGTACGGGTTCACGGGCGCGCACGGCGTCGACTCGGTGATCAGGTCCGTGTCCGGGTTGCCGTACACGGCGGCAGAGGAGGAGAAGACGAAGCGGCGCACGCCCGCCGCCGCGACCGCCTCCAGGAGCGTGGCGAGCCCGCCGACGTTCTCCCGGTAGTACAGCTCGGGCTTCTCGACCGATTCGCCGACCTGTTTGTGCGCGGCGAGATGCACCACACCGGTCACCTCGTGATCGGCGCACACCCGACGCACCAGGTCGGCGTCCAGGGCCGAGCCCTCGACCAGCGAAATCGCCTCGGGCAGCCGGTCGGGCACGCCCGACGTCACGTTGTCGAGGACGACGACGCGCTCCCCGGCGTCCGTCATCGCCCGTGCCACATGTGCCCCGATGTATCCGGCCCCGCCGGTGATCAGCCACGTCATGACGCACCACCCTAAGCGGGTCGCGGACCGGTCCGGGTTTGTGGCCCGGGGCCTTGATCGACAATGATGAACGAGCGGCCTGGCCTACGCAGACCGTGTGGGACAGGGGCCAATCGGGCCGTAAACGGGCGGTGAACGTCCGCTTCTCATCATCCGATAGCCTCTGCCGACATGCCGCCCGGCCCCAGGGCCTGTCGACACACTCCAGCCTGCCACGCGACGCCTGGCACGCGCTCCCGCCGCAGCGGGCGCACGGCCGAGTACATCCCGTACGAGGCCGCGCACCCGGTACGTGCGGAGCACGCACCAGACGCCGTGAGGATGGACGGCCGGAGTGTGACGACAGGCCCACGGGTCAGCGGGCGCCCTTCCCCCGTGCATGAGTCCGGCGCTCGCGTCGGCACCCAAGGAGTGAGTTCGTCTGTCGACCGCCATCGTCACCGGTCAGCCGGTCCCCGGGTCGTCCCTGGAGGGTGATCTGCGGGCACTCGGCTTCGACGTGCGACTCGCCCCGGACCAGGCGGACGCCGCGGCGGCGCTCGCGACCGTCCCCGGCGACCAGCGGGTCGCGGTCGTCGACGCGGGCTTCGTGGGCCACGTCCACGCGCTGCGCCTCGGCCTGACCGACCCCCGCTTCCACGCCTCGGCGATCCCGGGGGCCGTCGCCGTGCTGCCCTCCGCCCGCCAGGCCCTGAACCGGGCGGTCCAGGAGACGGGCAGCGTGCCCGACGCCGTCGCCAAGAGCCTGGAGGCGGCCGGCACCGACGTGCACCGCCCCGAGCTCGGTGAACTCGTCGCCGCCGTGCCCGCCGACCCGCAGACCCGCAACGAGGCCCGCCAGGCCCTCGCCGCCGTCGACGACGAGGCGATCCGGCTGCGCACGGCGGTCAAGGCGCGGGACGGCTTCTTCACGACGTACTGCATCAGTCCCTACTCGCGCTACCTCGCGCGCTGGTGCGCACGGCGCGGCCTGACCCCGAACCAGGTCACCACCGCCTCCCTGCTCACCGCCCTGATCGCGGCGGGCTGCGCGGCCACCGGCACCCGGCCCGGCTTCGTCGCCGCGGGCGTCCTGCTCCTGTTCTCCTTCGTCCTCGACTGCACGGACGGGCAGCTCGCCCGCTACTCGCTGCAGTACTCGACGCTCGGCGCCTGGCTCGACGCGACGTTCGACCGCGCCAAGGAGTACGCCTACTACGCGGGACTCGCGCTCGGCGCCGTGCACGCGAACGGCGACGACGTGTGGGCCCTCGCCCTCGGCGCGATGGTCCTGCAGACCTGCCGGCACGTCGTCGACTTCTCCTTCAACGAGGCGAACCACGACGCGACCGCCAACACCAGCCCCACCGCGGCCCTTTCGGACAAGCTCGACAGCGTCGGCTGGACGGTCTGGGTGCGCCGGATGATAGTTCTGCCGATCGGCGAACGCTGGGCGCTGATCGCGATCCTCACCGCGCTGACCACCCCGCGCATCACCTTCTGGGTCCTGATCGTCGGCTGCGCGCTGGCCGCCTGCTACACCACGGCGGGCCGGGTGCTGCGCTCCTTGACCCGCAAGGCGCACCGCACCGACCGCGCCGCCCAGGCCCTCGCCGACCTGGCCGACTCCGGCCCGCTCGCCCAGGCCCTCGCCCGCGTCGCGAGGAGCCCCCTGCCGGCCCCCGTGATCGCCGCCGTCGGCGGCGTGGCCGTCGTCGCTGTGAGTGGTCTCACGGACTTCGGCGGACCCTGGCCGATCGTCGCCGCGGCCGTGTACTGCGTCACGTCGGCGCTCGCCGTCTCCCGCCCCCTCAAGGGCACCCTCGACTGGCTCGTCCCCCCGGTCTTCCGGGCCTCGGAGTACCTGACGATCCTGCTCCTCGCGGCCCGCGCGGACGTGAACGGAGCCTTGCCCGCGGCTTTCGGGCTGGTGGCGGCGGTCGCCTACCATCATTACGACACGGTGTACCGCATTCGCGGCGGCACCGGGGCGCCCCCGCACTGGCTGGTGCGGGCGATCGGCGGACACGAAGGCCGAACGCTGGTGGTCACCCTCGTGGCCGCGCTGTTCACCAAGACAGATTTCAGCCTCGCGCTCACGGTGCTCGCCGTGGCCGTGGCACTCGTGGTGCTCGCCGAGAGCATCCGCTTCTGGGTCTCTGCTGGAGCACCCGCCGTACACGATGAAGGAGAACCCGCATGATCGGCCTCGTCCTGGCTGCCGGCGCCGGCAGCCGGCTCCGCCCCTACACCGAGACGCTTCCCAAGGCGCTCGTGCCCGTCGTGGGCGAGGGAACCGAGAACGAGCTCTCCGTCCTCGACCTCACCCTGAAGAACTTCGCCGAGATCGGCCTCACGGAGGTCGGCATCATCGTCGGCTACCGCAAGGAGGTCGTGTACGAGCGCCAGGCCGCCCTCGAGGCGAAGTACGGCCTGAAGCTCACGCTCATCGAGAACGACGTGGCCGAGAAGTGGAACAACGCCTACTCCCTGTGGTGCGGCCGTGACGCCATGAAGCACACGGTGATCCTCGCCAACGGCGACACCGTGCACCCGGTCTCCGTCGAGAAGACCCTGCTCGCCGCCCGCGGCGACGGCAAGAAGATCATCCTCGCCCTGGACACGGTCAAGGACCTGGGCGAGGAGGAGATGAAGGTCGTCGTGGACCCCGCCAAGGGCGTCCAGAAGATCACGAAGCTGATGGACCCGTCCGAGGCCACCGGCGAGTACATCGGCGTCACGCTCATCGAGGGCGAGGCCGCCGACGAGCTGGCCGACGCCCTGAAGGCCACGTACGAGCGCGACCCGCAGCTGTACTACGAGGACGGCTACCAGGAGCTCGTGAACCGCGGCTTCAAGGTCGACGTCGCGCCCATCGGCGACGTCCCGTGGGTCGAGATCGACAACCACGAGGACCTGGCCAAGGGGCGGGAGATCGCGTGCCAGTACTGACGAGGCTGATTCCCTCGCCGGTCGTCGTCGACATCCGGCCGGGAGCGCTCGACGACCTGGCCAAGGTGCTCGCCGACCAGAGGATCTCGTCGTCCACGGGGCGCCTGGCCATCGCGATCAGCGGTGGCTCGGGCGCCGCCCTGCGGGCCCGCCTGGAGCCCTCGCTGCCCCGCGCCGACTGGTTCGAGGTCGGCGGCGGCACCCTGGACGACGCCGTCCAGCTCGCCGACGACGTCAAGAAGGCGGGCCGCTACGACGCGATCGTCGGCCTCGGCGGCGGCAAGATCATCGACTGCGGCAAGTTCGCCGCGGCGCGCGTGGGTCTGCCGCTGGTCGCCGTCGCGACGAACCTGTCGCACGACGGCCTGTGCTCGCCGGTCGCCACCCTCGACAACGACGCGGGCCGCGGCAGCTACGGCGTACCGAACCCGATCGCCGTCGTGATCGACCTCGACGTCATCCGTGAGGCGCCGGTCCGCTTCGTGCGCTCCGGCATCGGCGACGCCCTGTCCAACATCTCCGCGGTCGCGGACTGGGAGCTCGCCGCCCGCGAGCGCGGCGAGGACATCGACGGCCTGGCCGCCGCCATGGCCCGCCAGGCCGGCGAGGCCGTCCTGCGGCACCCGGGCGGCGTCGGCGACGACGGCTTCCTCCAGGTGCTCGCCGAGGGCCTGGTCCTCACCGGCATCGCCATGTCGGTCTCGGGCGACTCGCGGCCGGCCTCGGGGGCCTGCCACGAGATCAACCACGCCTTCGACCTCCTCTACCCCAAGCGCGCCGCCAGCCACGGCGAGCAGTGCGGCCTCGGCGCGGCCTTCGCGATGCACCTGCGCGGTGCCCGCGACGAGTCCGCGTACATGGCCGAGGTGCTGCGCCGGCACGGCCTGCCCGTGCTGCCGGAGGAGATCGGCTTCACCGTGGAGGAGTTCGTCAAGGTCGTGGAGTTCGCTCCGCAGACCCGCCCGGGCCGCTACACGATCCTCGAACACCTGAACCTCACCACCGACCAGATCAGGGACGCCTACGCCGACTATGCAAAAGCCATCGGTAGCTGAGCTCCGCCCGGTCGTTCACCCCGCGGGTGTGAAGGACCGGCGCAGCGGTGAGCACTGGGGCGGACGGCTCTACATGCGCGAGATCTCGCTGCGCATCGACCGTCACCTGGTGAACACCAAGGTCACGCCCAACCAGCTGACCTACCTGATGACCGTCTGCGGCGTCCTCGCGGCCCCGGCCCTGCTCGTACCGGGCATCTGGGGCGCGGTCCTCGGCGTCGTCGCGGTCCAGCTGTACCTGCTGCTCGACTGCGTCGACGGCGAGATCGCCCGCTGGCGCAAGCAGTACTCCCTCACGGGCGTCTGGATGGACCGCGTCGGCGCGTACCTCACCGACGCCGCCGTCCTCGTCGGCTTCGGCCTGCGCGCCGCCGACCTGTGGGGCTCCGGCCGGATCGACTGGCTGTGGGCCTTCCTCGGCACGCTCGCCGCGCTCGGCGCCATCCTGATCAAGGCCGAGACGGACCTGGTCGGGGTGTCCCGCGCGCAGAGCGGCAAGGAGCAGGTCAAGGAGTCCGCCTCCGAGATCCAGGCCTCCGGCATGGCGCTGGCCCGCAGGGCCGCGTCCGCGCTGAAGTTCCACCGCCTCATCCTCGGCATCGAGGCGTCGCTGCTCATCCTGGTCCTCGCGATCGTCGACCAGATCCGCGGCGACCTGTTCTTCACGCGCCTGGGCGTGGCCGTCCTCGCGGGCATCGCGCTCCTGCAGACCCTGCTCCACCTGGTCTCCATCCTCGCGTCGAGCAGGCTGAAGTGAGCGCGGCGGCAGAGCAGGCGAAGGTCGGCGCGGTGGTCATCACCATGGGCAACCGCCCGGCCGAGCTGCGCGCCCTCCTCGACTCGGTCGCCAAGCAGGACGGCGCCCCGGTCGAGGTGGTCGTGGTCGGCAACGGCTCCCCGGTCCCGGACGTCCCCGCGGGCGTACGCACCGTCGAACTGCCGGAGAACCTCGGCATCCCCGGCGGACGCAACGTGGGCATCGAGGCGTTCGGGCCCTCCGGCTCGGACGTCGACATCCTGATGTTCCTCGACGACGACGGCCTGCTGCCGCTGACCGACACGGCGGCGCTGTGCCGCGAGGCCTTCGCCGCCGATCCCGAGCTCGGCATCGTCAGCTTCCGCATCGCGGACCCGGACACCGGCGAGACCCAGCGCCGGCACGTCCCGCGGCTGCGCGCCTCCGACCCGCTGCACTCCTCGCGCGTGACGACCTTCCTCGGCGGCGCCAACGCCGTCCGCACGCAGGTGCTCGCCGAGGTCGGCGCCCTGCCCGAGGCGTTCTTCTACGCCCACGAGGAGACCGACCTCGCCTGGCGGGCCCTGGACGCGGGCTGGATGATCGACTACCGCGCCGACATGGTGCTGCACCACCCGACCACGGCCCCGTCCCGGCACGCCGTCTACCACCGCATGGTGGCCCGCAACCGGGTCTGGCTCGCCCGTCGCAACCTGCCCGCGCCGCTGGTCCCCGTCTACCTCGGCGTCTGGCTGCTGCTCACCCTGGCCCGTCGCCCCTCGGGCCCGGCCCTGAAGGCCTGGCTCGGCGGCTTCAAGGAGGGCTGGACCAGCCCGTGCGGCCCCAGGCGGCCCATGAAGTGGCGTACGGTGTGGCGCTTGACCCGACTGGGCCGACCTCCTGTCATCTGACAAGCTCGAGTCTGAGAGCATTCGGGCCGCACCCCGGTCCCTGGCTCCCGCCTATGCCCGATCAGGCTGCGCATTGAAGACGAAAGTTCCCCTTGTGAGTGAGACAACGCATGACGGCCCGGTCGCGGTGACCGCAGCGCCGTCCCCCGACGACGGGCTCCCCGCGACCGAGCTCGCCGCCAAGTACGGCTTGTCCGTCAGCGGAGCCCGTCCCGGACTGTTCGAGTACGTGAGCCAGCTGTGGGGCCGGCGCCACTTCATCGTCGCCTTCTCCCAGGCGAAGCTGACCGCCCAGTACAGCCAGGCCAAGCTCGGCCAGGTCTGGCAGGTGGCGACCCCGCTCCTGAACGCGCTCGTCTACTACTTGATCTTCGGCCTGATCCTCGGCGCCGACCGGGGCATGGGCAAGGAGGTCTACATCCCGTTCCTGGTGACGGGTGTCTTCGTCTTCACCTTCACCCAGTCCTCGGTGATGGCGGGCGTGCGGGCCATCTCCGGCAACCTGGGTCTGGTGCGCGCCCTGCACTTCCCGCGGGCCTCGCTGCCGATCTCGTTCGCGCTCCAGCAGCTCCAGCAGCTGCTGTTCTCGATGATCGTGCTGTTCATCGTCGCGTGCGCCTTCGGCAGCTATCCGAGTCCCTCGTGGCTGCTGATCATCCCGGCGCTCGTCCTGCAGTGCCTCTTCAACATGGGCCTCGCGCTGATCATGGCGCGCGCCGGTTCGAAGACCCCGGACCTCGCGCAGTTGATGCCGTTCGTCATGCGGACGTGGATGTACGCGTCCGGCGTCATGTTCTCCATCCCGATCATGCTCAAGGGCAAGCCGGGCTGGATCGCGGACGTCCTGCAATGGAACCCGGCGGCCGTCTACATGGACCTGATGCGCTTCGCGCTGATCGACGGCTACGACCGGGGCAACCTGCCGCACCACGTCTGGGCGGTCGCGCTCGGCTGGGCCGTGCTCGTCGCCGTCGGCGGCTTCATCTACTTCTGGAAGTCAGAGGAGCGGTACGGCCGTGGCTGATCTCGACAAGACCTCCGACGCCCGCATCCCGACGGTCATCGCCGACGACCTGCACATCGTGTACCGCGTCAACGGCGCAAAGACCGGCAAGGGCAGTGCCACCTCGGCGCTGAGCCGCATACTCAGGCGCGGCGAGGAGCGCGGGGTGCGCAAGGTGCACGCCGTGCGCGGCGTCTCCTTCACCTCCTACCGCGGCGAGGCCATCGGCCTCATCGGCTCGAACGGCTCCGGCAAGTCGACGCTGCTGCGCGCCATCGCTGGCCTGCTGCCCGCGGAGAAGGGCAAGGTCTACACCGACGGCCAGCCCTCGCTGCTCGGTGTGAACGCGGCCCTGATGAACGACCTGACGGGCGAGCGCAACGTCATCCTCGGCGGTCTCGCGATGGGCATGTCCCGCGAGGAGATCAAGGAGCGCTACCAGAGCATCGTCGACTTCTCGGGCATCAACGAGAAGGGCGACTTCATCACGCTCCCGATGCGGACGTACTCCTCCGGCATGGCGGCGCGCCTGCGCTTCTCCATCGCCGCCGCGAAGGACCATGACGTCCTGATGATCGACGAGGCGCTGGCCACCGGCGACCGCAAGTTCCAGAAGCGTTCCGAGGCCCGCATCCGTGAGCTGCGCAAGGAGGCCGGCACGGTCTTCCTGGTGAGCCACAACAACAAGTCCATCCGCGACACCTGCGACCGTGTCCTGTGGCTGGAGCGTGGGGAACTGCGTATGGACGGTCCGACGGCCGAGGTACTGAAGGAGTACGAGAAGTTCACGGGCAAGTAACCGCCCGGCTCGCACGCGCGTCATACGAGGCCCCACCCCACTTCTCGTGGTGGGGCCTCTGATATGCCTGTACTTGCCATCTAATTGACGATCAAGGTCAAGGGTGGGTCAACTTCCTTGCCCTCAAGGAATCTTGGCGCCAATCGGTGTGTTGTTGTGATGTGCAGAACACCCCGCCGTGGCGACCACCGTTGTACAACGTAAGCTGTACCGGCGCTGAATCGCTGCAAGTGGGGCGATAATGCGCGATGCCCCGGCCCGGTGGGGGAGGGCCGACCGCGCGGACGGCCGGGCGGCGTGTCCGAAATAGGATGTATTGAGTCCGCAGTGTAGAACGGGAGACGTGACGGCAATGGCTACGGAAACTCTCCAGGTCCACGAGGCTTTCGCCGTCGTTCCGGAAGCGGACCGCACCCGGTGAGCGCTACCTCCCGCGTGCGCCCGGAGCCCGCCAAGGGCCCGGAAAGCGCCACCCTCGACAAAGCCGCCGACGAGAACTTCCCGGTGGCCCCCTTCTTCCTGCCGCGCGCCTGGCGCGACGACCTGATGGCCGTGTACGGGTACGCGCGCCTGGTCGACGACATCGGCGACGGAGACCTCGCCCCGGGCGGCGCGGACGCCCGTTTCCTCGGCGTCTCACCCGAACGGGCCGACGACCGCCTGGCGATGTTGGACGCGTTCGAGGCCGACCTGCACCGGGTCTTCGACTCGACGCCCCGCCACCCCCTGCTGCGCGCCCTCCAGCCGACCGTCCGGCGCCGTTCGCTCAGCCGCGAGCCCTTCACCGGCCTGATCGCGGCGAACCGCCAGGACCAGCTGGTCACGCGTTATGAGACCTACGACGACCTGCTCGCCTACTGCGAGCTGTCCGCCAACCCGGTCGGCCGGCTCGTCCTGCAGATCACCGGCACCGCGACCCCCGAGCGCATCCGGCTCTCGGACGCGGTGTGCACGGCACTGCAGATCGTCGAGCACCTCCAGGACGTCGCCGAGGACCTGGGGCGCGACCGCATCTACCTCCCCGCCGAGGACATGAAACAGTTCCACGTCCAGGAGTCGGATCTCGCCGCACCGACCGCAGGCGCATCGGTGCGCGCCCTGGTCGCGTTCGAAGCGGAACGCGCCCTCCGTCTCCTGAATGAAGGCACCCCCCTCGTGGGTAGCGTCCACGGCAGGCTGAAGCTGCTGCTGGCCGGGTTCGTGGCAGGGGGGAAGGCGGCGGTCCACGCGATCACCGCCGTCAAGTACGACGTCCTTCCGGGACCGCCCAAACCCACCAAGCTCCAGCTGCTGCGCGAGGTGGGAGCGACGCTGCGAGGAGAGGGGTGAGCAAGGCCGTGGAATCTGACCAGCAGGTGTCGGCACCGGTGCTCGCCGCATACAGCTACTGCGAGACCGTCACCGGGCAGCAGGCCCGGAACTTCGCCTACGGCATCCGGCTGCTGCCGGCCGCCAAGCGGCGCGCCATGTCGGCGGTGTACGCGTTCTCGCGCCGCGTCGACGACATCGCCGACGGCACCCTGGCGCCCGACGTGAAGGCGCACCGGCTCGGCGAGACCCGGGCGCTGCTCGACCGGGTCCGTGAGGGCAAGGTCGAGGTGGACGACACCGATCCGGTGGCTGTCGCGCTCGCGCACGCCGCGGACCGGTTCCCGATCCCGCTCGGCGGGCTCGACGAGCTGATCGACGGCGTGCTGATGGACCTGCGCGGCGAGACCTACGAGACCTGGGACGACCTGAAGGTGTACTGCCGGTGCGTCGCGGGCGCCATCGGGCGGGTCTCCCTGGGCGTGTTCGGGACCGAACCGGGGGCGCGCGGCGCCGAGCGCGCGCCCGAGTACGCCGACACGCTCGGGCTTGCGCTCCAACTGACCAACATCCTTCGCGACGTACGCGAGGACGCCGCCGACGGGCGTACCTACCTGCCCTCCGACGACCTCGCCAAGTTCGGCTGCTCGGCCGGCTTCGACGGCCCCGTGCCGCCCGCCGGCTCCGACTTCGACGGCCTCGTCCACTTCGAAGTGCGGCGGGCCCGCGCCCTGTTCGCCGAGGGATACCGGCTCCTGCCCCTGCTCGACCGGCGCTCCGGCGCCTGCGTCGCCGCCATGGCGGGGATCTACCGGCGGCTGCTGGACCGCATCGAGCGGGAGCCGGAGGCCGTGCTGCGCGGCCGCGTCTCGCTGCCCGGACGCGAGAAGGCGTACGTGGCCGTGCGCGGCCTGTCCGGTCTCGATGCCCGCACCGTCTCCAGATCCACCCTCAGGAGGCGCGCCTGATGGTCATCGTGGTGCTCTCTGCCGGCGCCGCCCCCAAGCGGCGCGCAACCCTCCGGGGTGACGCGGCGTCCCTGCAGGCAACGACCGGCCGCGCGTTCGTCACTTCCGTCGCACCACACCGCACGCTGGCCGTACGCACCATCGGCAGCAGCGAGGGAGAAGGCGCATGAGCACCGCCAGGACGGCACCGGAGGCGGCCGACGAGGACGCGGCCGCGTCCCGGGAGCGGCCCGCCGCAGTGGTGGTCGGCGGCGGACTGGCCGGGATCACCGCGGCGCTCGCGCTCGCCGACGGCGGCATGGACGTCACGCTGCTCGAGGGACGGCCCCGGCTCGGCGGCCTCGCCTTCTCCTTCAAGCGCGGCGACCTCACCGTCGACAACGGCCAGCACGTGTACCTGCGTTGCTGCACCGCCTACCGCTGGTTCCTGGACCGCATCGACGCCACGTCGCTCGCGCCCCTGCAGGAACGTCTCGACGTGCCGGTCCTCGACGCGGACAGGAACCGGCTCGGCCGACTGCGGCGCACCGCACTGCCCGTACCCCTGCACCTGGCGAAGAGCCTGGCCACCTACCCGCACCTGTCGCTGGCCGAACGCGCCAACGTCGGACGTGCCGCGCTCGCCCTCAAGGGCCTCGACCCCGCCGATCCGGCGCTCGACGCGCGTGACTTCGGCTCCTGGCTCGCGGAGCACGGTCAGTCGCAGCGGGCCATCGAGGCGCTGTGGGACCTGGTCGGCGTCGCGACCCTGAACGCCGTCGCGGGCGAGTCCTCGCTGGGCCTTGCCGCCATGGTGTTCAAGACCGGGCTGCTGTCCGAGCCGGGCGCCGCCGACATCGGCTGGGCCCACGTACCCCTCGGTGAACTGCACGACACCCTCGCCCGCAAGGCGCTCGACTCCGCGGGCGTACGCATCGAACTCCGTACACGCGTCACCTCCATCTCCCGTATGGAGAACGGGCGTTGGCGCGTCGAGGTTCCCGAGGGCCCGGACACTTCCGGCCAGGTCCTCACCCCCGACACCGTCGTGCTCGCCGTGCCGCAGCGCGAGACGCACGACCTGCTGCCCGAGGGCGCGCTCGACGACGCCGGCCGACTGCTCGACATCGGCACCGCGCCGATCCTGAACCTGCACGTCGTCTACGACCGCAAGGTGCTCAAGCAGCCGTTCTTCACGGCCCTCGGCTCCCCGGTGCAGTGGGTCTTCGACCGCACGGACGCCTCCGGGCTGACCGAGGGCCAGTACCTCGCCGTGTCCCAGTCGGCCGCCCAGGACGAGATCGACGAGCCCGTCGCCGCGCTGCGCGCGCGCTACCTCCCGGAGCTGGAGCGGCTGTTGCCCGCCGCGCGCGGGGCGAAGGTGCACGACTTCTTCGTCACCCGGGAGCGGACGGCGACCTTCGCGCCGACCCCCGGCGTCGGCGCCCTGCGGCCCACGGCCCGCACGAATGCACCCGGCCTCTACCTGGCCGGCGCGTGGACCGCCACCGGGTGGCCCGCGACCATGGAAAGCGCAGTGCGCAGCGGTACCAGCGCCGCGGACGCCGCGCTCGCCGCACTCGGCCGCCCGCGCGGCCATCTGTTCCGGGAGGCGGCGTGAGCATCGAAACACCTTCGGCGGCAACGCCGACATCGGTTAATCAAGGAGAGACTGTGCCACCTGTGCCCTCGGCCGAAACGGCTGCCGACGCGGTGGACGTGACCGCGCTGCTCGAGCGCGGCCGAACCCTGGCGACCCCGGTGCTCAAGAAGGCCGTGGATCGCCTTGCGCCGCCCATGAACACCGTCGCCGCCTACCACTTCGGCTGGATCGACGCCGAGGGCAACCCGTCCGACGGGGACGGCGGCAAGGCCGTGCGCCCGGCGCTCGCCGTGCTCTCGGCGCAGGCCGCGGGCGCCGCGCCCGAGGTCGGCGTACCCGGCGCCGTCGCGGTCGAGCTGGTGCACAACTTCTCGCTGCTGCACGACGACCTGATGGACGGCGACGAGCAGCGCCGGCACCGCGACACCGTGTGGAAGGTGCACGGCCCGGCACAGGCCATCCTCGTCGGCGACGCCCTGTTCGCCCTCGCCAACGAGATGCTCCTCGAGCTCGCCACCGTCGACGCGGGCCGGGCCACGCGCCGCCTGACCACCGCCACCCGCGCCCTGATCGACGGTCAGGCACAGGACATCTCCTACGAGCACCGCGAGCGCGTCAGCGTCGTGGAGTGCCTGGAGATGGAGGGCAACAAGACCGGCGCCCTGCTGGCCTGTGCCTCCTCCATCGGCGCGGTCCTCGGCGGCGCCGACGACGCCACCGCGGACGCCCTGGAGAAGTACGGCTACCACCTGGGCCTCGCCTTCCAGGCGGTCGACGACCTGCTCGGCATCTGGGGCGATCCGGAGTCGACCGGCAAGCAGACCTGGAGCGACCTGCGCCAGCGCAAGAAGTCGCTGCCCGTCGTCGCCGCGCTCGCCGCGGGCGGCCCGGCCTCCGAACAGCTCGGCGAACTCCTCGCCGCGGACGCCAAGAACAACGACTTCGACACCTTCACCGAGGCGGAGTTCGCCGCACGTGCCGCCCTCATCGAGGAGGCCGGCGGGCGCGAGTGGACCGCGGAGGAGGCCCGGCGCCAGCACACGGTCGCCCTCGAAGCCCTGGACTCCGTCCAGATGTCAGACCAGGTGCGCGCCCAGTTCGCGGCGCTCGCCGACTTCGTCGTCGTACGAAAGAGATGATCACTATCGGCCGCATATGACTCGCAGTCGCCGGCCGGTGCCTAGCCAGGGCATCGGCCGACGGTTACCCAGCAGAGAAGAAGCACTGCACGAAGGGATAGCCATGACAGCGACGACCGACGGAAGCACCGGAGCCGTAACTCCCGAGGCGACCTCGGCCACCACTGCCCCTACGACCGAAACACCCCCCGAGGCGCCGGGAACGGACAGCGCCGCAGGCCGAGCCATACAGCGCGCCACGGACTTCCTGCTTGCCCGGCAGGACGCCCAGGGCTGGTGGAAGGGCGACCTCGACACGAACGTGACGATGGACGCCGAGGACCTGTTGCTGCGCCAGTTCCTCGGCATCAGCGACAAGGCCACCACCGACGCCGCCGCCCTCTTCATCCGTGGACAGCAGCGTGAGGACGGCACCTGGGCCACGTTCTACGGCGGACCGGGCGAACTCTCCACGACCATCGAGGCGTACGTCGCCCTGCGGCTGGCCGGCGACGCCCCGGACGACCCGCACATGGCCAAGGCCTCCGCGTGGGTGCGCGAGCGCGGCGGGATCGCCGCAAGCCGCGTCTTCACCCGGATCTGGCTGGCCCTGTTCGGCTGGTGGAAGTGGGACGACCTCCCCGAACTCCCGCCCGAGCTCATCTACTTCCCGAAGTGGATGCCGCTCAACATCTACGACTTCGGATGCTGGGCGCGGCAGACCATCGTGCCGCTCACCGTCGTGTCCGCGAAGCGTCCGGTACGGCCCGCGCCGTTCCCGCTGGACGAGCTGCACACCGATGCCAGGAACCCGAACCCTGCCAAGCCCCTTGCCCCGGTGGCGAGTTGGGACGGGGCCTTCCAGCGGCTCGACAAGATCATGCATGGCTATCAGAAGGTCGCCCTCAAGCGGCTGCGCACGTCCGCGATGAACGCGGCCGCCCGCTGGATCATCGAACGCCAGGAGAACGACGGGTGCTGGGGCGGCATCCAGCCCCCGGCCGTCTACTCCGTCATCGCCCTGCACCTGCTCGGCTACGACCTCGAACACCCCGTCCTGAAGGCCGGGTTGGCGTCCCTGGACCGGTTCGCGGTGTGGCGCGAGGACGGGGCCCGGATGATCGAGGCCTGCCAGTCCCCGGTGTGGGACACCTGCCTCGCCACCATCGCGCTCGCCGACGCCGGACTGCCCGGCGACCACCCGAGCCTCGTCAAGGCCGCGACCTGGATGATGGACGAGCAGATCGACCGGCCCGGCGACTGGTCGGTTTCCAAGCCCCGACTGGAGCCCGGCGGCTGGGCGTTCGAGTTCCACAACGACAACTACCCCGACATCGACGACACCGCCGAGGTGGTGCTCGCGCTGCGCCGGGTCCGGCACCCGGACCGGGCGCGCCTGGAGAGATCCATCGAGCGCGGGGTGCGCTGGAACCTCGGGATGCAGTCGAAGAACGGGGCGTGGGGCGCCTTCGACGTCGACAACACCAGCCCGTTCCCCAACCGGCTGCCGTTCTGCGACTTCGGCGAGGTCATCGACCCGCCGTCCGCGGACGTCACCGGCCACGTCGTCGAGATGCTCGCCATCGAGGGGAAGTCGCACGATCCGCGCACCCGCCGCGGCATCGAGTGGTTGCTCGCCGAACAGGAGGCGAACGGCGCCTGGTTCGGCCGCTGGGGCGTCAACTACGTATACGGAACAGGGTCGGTGGTGCCCGCGCTCACCGCCGCCGGACTGCCCACGTCGCACCCCGCGATCCGCCGCGCCGTCAGCTGGCTCGAATCGGTGCAGAACGACGACGGCGGCTGGGGCGAGGACCTGCGCTCGTACCGCTACGAGGACTGGAAGGGCCGCGGCACCTCCACGGCCTCGCAGACCGCCTGGGCGCTGCTGGCGCTGCTCGCGGCGGGGGAGCGGGAGTCCAAGGCCGTCGAGCGCGGCATCCGGTTCCTCGCCGAGACCCAGACCGAGGACGGCACCTGGGACGAGCCGTACTTCACCGGCACCGGCTTCCCCTGGGACTTCTCCATCAACTACCACCTGTACCGCCAGGTCTTCCCGCTCACCGCGCTCGGCCGGTACGTCCACGGCGAGCCCTTCACCGACCGGGCCGACGCCCCGGTCAAGGGGAGCTGATGACCGAGAACCCGGCGGCCCCGCGCCCGTCGGAGAACCCGCGGCTGCTCGTCGCGTGCGCGCTGGGCATCGAGAACCTCGCCCTGCGCACCGGCGGCCGGGCAGGCGCCAGGGCCCCGGTGACCGTGCTGCGTACCGGCATGGGACCCAGGGCCGCCGAACGCGCCATGACCCGCGCCCTCGGCGACGCCGCGCTGCGCGACGCCGCCGTGGTCGCCACCGGCTTCTGCGCCGGGCTCGCGCCCGGTATGCACCCCGGTGACCTGGTCGTGGCCGAGGAGACCCGTGACGCCCACGGCCGTACGCCGTGCGTGGGCACGGAACTCCTCGTCGAGGAACTGGTCAGGGCCGTACCCGGACGGACCGTGCACACGGGTCCGCTCACCGGCTCCGATCACGTCGTACGCGGTCACGAGCGGGGCGACCTGCTCGCCACGGGCGCGATCGCGGTCGACATGGAGTCCGCCGCGACGCTGCGCACGGCGGCAGCGGCCGGGGAACGCCCGGTTGCGGCCGTCCGGGTGGTCGTGGACGCTCCGGAGCATGAACTCGTCAGGATCGGCACTGTCCGCGGTGGACTATCGGCTTTCCGCGTCCTTCGTGCCGTCCTTCCCGCATTTTTCGAATGGCACCGTTCTTTGCTGCTCCCTCGGAGGTGAGCCCAGATGGTCATGCCGCTTCGTCAGTCCATCAAGGTTGCGACGTATCTCGCTGAACAGAAGATCCGCAGGCGGGAGAAGTTTCCGCTCATTGTCGAACTGGAGCCGCTTTTTGCCTGCAACCTGAAGTGCGAAGGCTGCGGAAAGATCCAGCACCCGGCCGGTGTGCTCAAGCAGCGCATGCCCGTCGCACAGGCCGTCGGCGCCGTACTGGAGTCCGGTGCGCCGATGGTGTCGATCGCCGGCGGCGAGCCGCTGATGCACCCTCAGATCGATGAGATCGTGCGGCAGTTGGTGGCGAAGAAGAAGTACGTCTTCCTCTGCACCAACGCGATGCTGCTGCGCAAGAAGATGGACAAGTTCACGCCGTCGCCGTTCTTCGCGTTCACCGTGCACATCGACGGGATGCGCGAGCGCCACGACGAGTCCGTCGCCAAGGAAGGCGTCTTCGACGAGGCGATCGAGGCGATCAAGGAGGCCAAGCGGCGCGGCTTCCGGGTCACGACGAACTCGACCTTCTTCAACACGGACACCCCGCAGAACATCATCGAGGTGCTCAACTACCTCAACGACGACCTCGCGGTCGACGAGATGATGATCTCGCCCGCGTACGCCTACGAGAAGGCTCCCGACCAGGAGCACTTCCTCGGTGTCACCCAGACCCGCGAACTGTTCAAGAAGGCCTTCGCGGGCGGCAACCGGCGGCGCTGGCGGCTCAACCACTCGCCCCTGTTCCTCGACTTCCTCGAGGGCAAGGTCGACTTCCCGTGCACCGCGTGGGCCATTCCGAACTACTCGCTCTTCGGCTGGCAGAAGCCCTGCTACCTGATGAGCGACGGATACGTGCCGACGTACAAGGAGCTCATCGAGAAGACCGACTGGGACGCGTACGGCCGCGGCAAGGACCCGCGCTGCGCCAACTGCATGGCGCACTGCGGTTACGAGCCGACCGCGGTCCTCGCCACCATGGGCTCCCTCAAGGAGTCCCTGCGGGCGATGACCGAGACCGTCGCCGGGAATCGTGGGTGACCACCCCATGAATTCCGGAGAGCCCGTCTCACTGGGCCTCCCCGAGGTACCGGTCCGACCCTTGGCCGAACGGCGAGTGAGCCGTCGGATCCAGGTCGGACCGGTGGCCGTGGGGGGCGCCGCGCCGGTGTCCGTGCAGTCGATGACGACGACGCGGACCTCGGACATCGGGGCCACGCTGCAGCAGATCGCCGAACTGACGGCCTCCGGCTGCCAGATCGTGCGGGTGGCGTGCCCCACGCAGGACGACGCGGACGCACTGGCGACCATCGCCAGGAAGTCGCAGATCCCTGTCATCGCGGACATCCACTTCCAGCCGAAGTACGTGTTCGCGGCCATCGACGCCGGGTGCGCGGCAGTGCGCGTGAACCCGGGCAACATCAAGAAGTTCGACGACCAGGTCAAGCAGATCGCGCGGGCCGCGTCCGACGCGGGGACGCCGATCCGCATCGGTGTGAACGCCGGCTCGCTGGACCCGCGGCTGCTGCAGAAGTACGGCAGGGCGACGCCGGAAGCGCTCGTCGAGTCGGCGCTGTGGGAGGCGTCGCTCTTCGAGGAGCACGGCTTCCGGGACATCAAGATCTCGGTCAAGCACAACGACCCCGTGGTGATGGTCAACGCCTACCGGCAGCTCGCCGCCGCGTCCGACTATCCGTTGCACCTCGGGGTGACGGAGGCGGGTCCCGCTTTCCAGGGCACCATCAAGTCCGCCGTCGCCTTCGGGGCGCTGCTCAGCGAGGGCATCGGGGACACCATCCGCGTCTCGCTGTCCGCGCCGCCCGTCGAGGAGGTGAAGGTCGGCATCCAGATCCTGGAGTCGCTCGGGCTCAGGCAGCGGCGCCTGGAGATCGTGTCGTGCCCCTCGTGCGGACGGGCCCAGGTCGACGTGTACAAGCTGGCCGACGAGGTGAGCGCCGGGCTCGACGGCATGGAGGTGCCGCTGCGGGTGGCCGTCATGGGGTGCGTGGTGAACGGCCCCGGAGAGGCGCGCGAGGCCGATCTCGGTGTTGCGTCGGGCAACGGTAAGGGGCAGATCTTCGTGAAGGGCGAGGTCGTCAAGACCGTGGCCGAGTCGAAGATCGTGGAGACGCTCATCGAGGAGGCGATGAAGATCGCCGAGCAGATGGAGAAGGACGGCGTCGCGTCGGGACAGCCCGACGTCACCGTGAGCTGAGTTCTTGAGGACGGACGGGAAGGGGGCTCGAGCGTGACGATTCTGGAAACCATCCGGGGGCCGCGCGACCTGAAGGCGCTGAGCGAGGAGGAGCTCGACGAACTGGCCGCGGAGATCAGGGAGTTCCTGATCCACGCGGTCGCGAGGACCGGCGGCCACCTCGGACCCAACCTGGGCGTGGTGGAGCTCTCCCTCGCGCTGCACCGGGTCTTCGAGTCGCCGGTCGACCGGATTGTCTGGGACACCGGCCACCAGAGCTATGTGCACAAGCTTTTGACAGGGCGTCAGGACTTCTCCAAGCTGCGCAGCAAGGGCGGCCTGTCCGGCTACCCCTCGCGGGACGAGTCCGAGCACGACATCGTGGAGAACAGCCACGCCTCCACCGCGCTCGGTTGGGCCGACGGCCTCGCCAAGGCGCGGCAGGTGCAGGGGGAGCGCGGGCACGTGGTCGCCGTCATCGGCGACGGGGCGCTCACCGGCGGGATGGCCTGGGAGGCGCTGAACAACATCGCGGCGGCCAAGGACCGTCCGCTCATCATCGTCGTGAACGACAACGAGCGGTCCTACGCACCGACCATCGGGGGCCTCGCCAACCACCTGGCGACCCTCAGGACCACCGACAGCTACGAGAAGGTGCTGGCCTGGGGCAAGGACGTCCTGCTGCGCACACCCGTGGTCGGGCACACGGTGTACGAGTCCCTGCACGGCGCCAAGAAGGGCTTCAAGGACGCGTTCGCGCCGCAGGGCATGTTCGAGGACCTGGGCCTGAAGTACGTGGGGCCGATCGACGGGCACGACGTGGGGGCCGTGGAGTCCGCGCTGCGACGGGCGAAGCGCTTCCACGGGCCGGTGCTCGTGCACTGCCTGACCGAGAAGGGCCGCGGCTACGAGCCCGCGCTCGCCGACGAGGCCGACCGCTTCCACACCGTGGGCGTGATGGACCCGCTGACCTGCGAACCGCTGGCCCCGTCCAACGGACCGTCCTGGACGTCGGTGTTCGGCGACGAGATCGCGGCGATCGGACGGGAGCGGGAGGACGTCGTCGCCATCACCGCCGCCATGCTGCATCCGGTGGGGCTGACCAAGTTCGCCGAGCGGTTCCCGGAGCGGGTGTGGGACGTCGGGATCGCCGAACAGCACGCCGCCGTGTCGGCCGCCGGGCTGGCGACGGGCGGGCTGCATCCCGTGGTCGCCGTCTACGCGACCTTCCTCAACCGGGCCTTCGACCAGCTCCTCATGGACGTGGCGCTCCACCGCTGCGGGGTGACGTTCGTGCTCGACAGGGCCGGCGTCACCGGGGTCGACGGGGCCTCGCACAACGGCATGTGGGACATGTCGGTGCTGCAGGTCGTGCCCGGCCTCAGGATCGCCGCGCCCCGCGACGCCGACCAACTGCGCGCGCAGTTGCGCGAAGCCGTCGCCGTGGACGACGCACCGACCATGCTGCGCTTTCCCAAGGAGTCCGTGGGAGCGCCGATCCCGGCGCTGGACCGGGTCGGCGGCATCGACGTACTGCACCGGTCGAACGGGCCGCGGGTGCTGCTCGTGTCCGTCGGCGTCATGGCGCCCGTGTGCCTGCAGACCGCCGCACTGCTGGAGGAGCGCGGCATCAACTGCACGGTCGTGGACCCCCGTTGGGTCAAGCCGGTGGACCCGGACCTCGCGCCGCTGGCCGCCGCCCACGAACTCGTCGCCGTCGTCGAGGACAACTCCCGCGCCGCGGGCGTCGGTTCGGCGGTCGCGCTGGCCCTCGGCGAGGCCGAGGTCGATGTACCGGTGCGGCGGTTCGGGATTCCCGAGCAGTTCCTGGCGCACGCCAAACGGGGCGAGGTGCTGGCCGACATCGGGCTGACCCCCGTCGAGATCGCGGGCCGGATCGGCACCAGCCTGTCATTGAAAGCCAAGGAGAACGACGTATGAGCAAGGAGTTCGACCTCGGTACGCTGCTGGCCGAGCGCGGCGCCGAACGGTACGAGCTGCACTCCAAGTACCTCAACCACCAGCTGCCGAAGATGCTCCACACCATCGGTTTCGACAAGGTGTACGAGCGGGCCGAGGGTGCGCACTTCTGGGACGCGGACGGCAACGACTACCTGGACATGCTGGCCGGTTTCGGTGTCATGGGGCTGGGGCGTCACCACCCCGTCGTCCGCAAGGCGCTGCACGACGTCCTCGACGCCTCCCTCGCGGACCTCACCCGGTTCGACTGCCAGCCGCTGCCGGGTCTGCTCGCCGAGAAACTGATCGCGCACAGCCCGCACCTGGACCGGGTGTTCTTCGGCAACAGCGGGACCGAGGCCGTGGAGACCGCGCTGAAGTTCGCGCGCTACGCCACCGGCAAGCCGCGCATCCTGTACTGCGCGCACGCCTTCCACGGCCTGACCACGGGCTCGCTGTCGGTCAACGGCGAGGACGGCTTCCGCGACGGGTTCGCGCCACTGCTGCCCGACACGGCGCTGCCCCTCGGCGATCTCGACGCGCTGGCGAAGGAGTTGAGGAAGGGCGACGTCGCGGGGTTCATCGTCGAGCCGATCCAGGGCAAGGGCGTGCACGAGGCGCCGCCCGGCTATCTGCGGGCCGCACAGGAACTCCTGCACCAGCACAAGGCGTTGCTCATCGCCGACGAGGTGCAGACCGGGCTCGGCCGCACCGGTGACTTCTACGCGTACCAGCACGAGGACGGTGTGGAGCCGGACCTCGTGTGCGTGGCGAAGTCGCTGTCCGGCGGGTACGTGCCGGTCGGGGCGACGCTCGGCAAGGACTGGATCTTCAAGAAGGTCTACTCGTCCATGGACCGCGTCCTCGTGCACTCGGCGAGCTTCGGTGCCAACGCACAGGCCATGGCCGCCGGACTCGCCGTGCTGTCCGTCATGGAGGACGAGCAGATCGTCGCGAACGCCCGCGCCATGGGCGACCTGCTGGCGTCCCGGCTCACCGCGCTCGTCGACCGCTACGAGCTGCTCAGCGACATCCGCGGGCGCGGCCTGATGATCGGCATCGAGTTCGGCCGGCCCAAGTCCCTGAAGCTGCGCAGCCGTTGGACCATGCTGCAGGCGGCGCGCAAGGGCCTGTTCGCGCAGATGGTCGTCGTGCCGCTGCTGCAGAAGCACCGGATCCTCACGCAGGTCTCCGGCGACCACCTCGAAGTCATCAAGCTGATTCCACCCCTCGTGGTGGACGAGAATGACGTCGAGCGGTTCGTGGAGGCGTTCACCGCCGTGATGGACGACGCGCACAGCGGGGGCGGACTGATGTGGGACTTCAGCAAGACCCTCATCAAGCAGGCGGTCGCCAACCGCTGAACCGTTTGCCTCTGGGGCAAAAAAATTGCCTCCCGGGCAGGGCTCTGGCTGAATCTCCGGTATGAGCCCTGCCCTCCCCGAGGAGGTTCCGGAGCCCCCGGAGCTGCCCACCGTCGCGCCCCAGCTGCGCTCCCTGCGGCGCCGCGCCGCCCTCACACTCGAGGTCGCCGCCCGCTCCGCCGGCCTGTCGCCGGCGCATCTGTCCCGCCTGGAGACCGGTCAGCGCCAGCCGTCGCTGCCGATGCTGCTCGCCCTCGCCCGCATCTACGGTACGACGGTCTCCGAACTGCTCGGCGAGACCCCCGCCGACCGCGACGCCGTCATCCGCGCCCGGGACATGGAGGCGACCGAGGCCGGCGGCTGGACGTACTTCCAGGCCGGTGCCCCCGCCCGCGGTATGCAGGCGCTGCGCGTCCACGTACCGCACGGCTCGCAGGGCGACATCGTGCGCGTGCACTCCGGGGAGGAGTGGCTGTACGTCCTCGAAGGGCGGCTGCGGCTGCGCCTCGGGGACACCTCCTACCGGCTCGACCCCGGCGACAGCGCGCACTTCGACTCGCTCACCCCGCACCGGATCGCTGCCGCGGACCCGGGCGGGGCCGAGCTCCTCTTCGTCCACACCCTGCTGCAGAGCCCGGGCGCCGCGCTGTGCCTCGGCCCCTCGGCGGATTCGATCCGGGAGGTCTGACATGAGTGAACGCCAGGACATCGAGGACAAGCTGCCCCGCGGCATCTGGGTGCGGGTCCTCGTGTACGTCTTCGCGGGACACGCCTTCGCCGCGTTCGTCTATCTGCTGTTCACCCTGGGCGGCGGCAAGTAGCCCGATCAGTCGAGCAGGCGCTCGCGCAGCCGGTCGCGCTCGGCCGCGGTGAGCGCGAGGCCCTCCTCGAGGTAGCGGTCGGTGCTGCCCCAGGTCTGCTCGATCGTCTCGAAGGCCGCGTGCAGGTACGCGGCGCGGGCGTCGAAGAGGGGGCTGAGCAGTTCCATGACCTCGGGGGAGTAGGCGTCGTCCGAGGTGCCGCTGCGGCGCACCTTGTAGCGGCGGTGCTTCGCGTTCGACTCCAGGTAGTCCGTCTCGATGGCGTCGCGCTCCACGCCGACCGCGAGCAGCGTCACCGCGATCGACAGTCCCGCGCGGTCCTTGCCCGCCGCACAGTGCATCAGGGCCGGCACGCTGTCCTCGGCGAGGGCGTGCAGCACCTTGCTGTGCTCGGCGGTGCGCTCGGTGATGATCGAGCGGTACGAGGTGATCATGCGGTCGGCGGCGCGGCCCTCGGAGAGCAGGGAGCGCAGCTGCGCTATGTCGCCGTCGCGGACCATCTGCCAGAACTCGGCGCCGTCGGCCGGGTCGGTCAGCGGCAGGTTCACGTTGCGCACGCCGGGCAGCTCGATGTCGGCGCCTTCCAGGCGCTGGTCCGCGGCATTGCGGAAGTCGAAGACGGTGTGCAGGCCGAGCCCGGCGAGGAACGCCGCGTCCTCGGCGGTGGCGTGGGCGAGGTGGCCGCTGCGGTAGAGCACGCCCGGGCGTACGCGCCGGCCGTCCACGGTCGGAAGGCCGCCCACGTCACGGAAGTTGCGCACTCCGGTCAGTTCGGGCTCGGTGGACGGGGCGTGCTGCGTCACGGGGGCTCCTCCCGGTCGGTTCGCCGGCGTTGCTCGTCGGCGGGCGCGTTCCTGACGATACGACACGGGATCCAGAGGCAACCATCTGTCCGTTCTGCCCCATTAATTACCAACTGTCCATGATGCTAAGGGGATTGTGTGCCGCTGCGTGAGCAGGCTCATATCCGTGACGTTCCGTGGCGGTCGCCGCGTTTTCCCCTGCCGGGAATTCCTTTAGGTATGGCGCGGGTAAAGCACGACCATCGACGCACGGTGACACAGAAAACCCTCGGACGATCAAGAAAGCGGAGGTCCGGGTGATTTCGCCGCTTGTCGCCGCCATTCCGACTGCCTTACGGTCACGATTCACTCCGGACGGAACGCCTAGTCCTGCCGCCGCCCGGATTCCTCACCACGACCCGTGACGGCAGGAGCGGGGGACCCACAGGCAGAACGCCGCCGAGGGAATTCCCCATGCGGCTCGGGGTGAAGTCGTGTCCGTACCCCGGGCGCGGCCGGGCAACTCCAGCCCGAACCCGACAGCTCACCTCGCAGGCGACGGAGAGGAAATCCGCCATGCCCGCCAAGGGAATGCACCGCCGTCCGAAGTCCCAGCGCATCACCCGCGCCGCCGCCCTCGCCTCGGCCGGCGGAGCCGCCCTCGCCCTGCCGCTCCTCGGCGCCACCGGCGCCCACGCGGCCCCCGCCGCGTCGACGACCTACACGGTCAAGGCCGGTGACACGCTCGCCAAGATCGCCACGGCGCAGCACGTCGACGGCGGGTGGAAGAAGCTGTACGAAGCCAACAAGAGCGCCATCGGTTCCGACGCCGCCGTCATCAAGCCGGGCATGAAGCTCACGCTCGACGGCGCGGCCGCGAGCGGCTCCACGGCCACCACGGCGAGCGCCACGAACACCACCGGCTACGAGAAGCCCGTCGACGGCGCCATCGGCACGCCGTACCACCAGAACGGCGCGATGTGGTCCAGCGGCTACCACACCGGCACCGACTTCGTCGTGCCCACGGGCACCGCCATCAAGGCCGTCGGCGCGGGCACCGTCGTCTCGGCCGGCCTGGACGGCGCGTACGGCAACGAGGTCGTCATCCAGCACGCCGACGGCAAGTACTCCCAGTACGCCCACATGTCCTCGCTCGGCGTCTCCGCCGGGCAGCACGTGACCGCGGGCCAGCAGATCGGCCTGTCCGGCGCGACCGGGAACGTCACCGGACCGCACCTGCACTTCGAGATCCGTACGTCCCCGAGCTACGGCTCCGACCTCGACCCGCTGGCGTACCTGCGCGAGCACGGCGTCCAGGTCTGACCCGCCGGCCCCGCGCGATGTGCTCGGCCCCCGGGGATATTCCCCGGGGGCCGAGTGGGTTTTGTCACCACCCGTCAACCCCTGCCTACGGTCGCGTAGGTCACAGCCGAGGGTGAAAGATGTGTGGTCGTGGCAAACGAATCGAGATCACTCAGCGGCGGCACGATTCGGTCCTACGCGGCGGTGGGGGACAGCTTCACCGAAGGCGTCGGGGACCGCGGGCCCGACGGGCATTTCGTCGGGTGGGCCGACCGGCTCGCCGTCCTCCTGGACGACCGCGTCCCCGAGGACACCTTCCAGTACGCGAACCTCGCCGTGCGCGGCAAGCTCCTCGACCAGATCGTCGCGGACCAGGTCCCGCGGGCCGTCGAGCTCGCCCCCGACCTGGTGAGCCTCGTCGCCGGCGGCAACGACATCATCCGCCCCGGCACCGACCCCGACGACGTCGCCGAACGCTTCGAGAAGGCCGTGGTGCGCCTCACCGGCGCCGCCGGGACCGTCCTGGTCGCCACCGGCTTCGACACCCGTGACGTGGCCGTCCTCAAGCATCTGCGCGGCAAGATCGCCACGTACAACATGCACGTACGGGCGATCGCGGACCGGCACGGCTGCGCGATGCTCGACCTGTGGTCGCTGCGGTCCATCCAGGACCGCCGGGCCTGGGACGAGGACCGGCTCCACCTGTCCGCCGAGGGGCACACCCGGGTCGCCCTGCGCGCGGCCCAGGCGCTCGGCGTCGAGGTGCCCGCCGACCCCGAGCAGCTCTGGCCGGCCCTCCCGCCGCGCGGCACGTTCGAGGTGCGGCGCGACGACATCCACTGGGCGCGGGAGTTCCTGGTGCCGTGGATCGGGCGGCGACTGCGCGGCGAGTCCTCGGGCGACCGGGTGGAGGCCAAGGGGTTCCTCGACCCGCACACGATCAAGGCACATCTGGAGTCCGCCTCCTGAGCGGGAGCCTGCCCCGCGGCGGTTCCCCGCGCCGGTGAGGTGACCGGAGTGGCGGGGCGGAGTCGGGTGAGCGGGACGGCGGTGCACGCACCGGGCCGACCGACCGGTGGACCGGCGGTGGATGCTAGCGGCTCGCCGCCGTCAACTCCGTGCGCTCCAGGCCCAGTTCGCGGGCCAGCGCCTCGTCCACCCACTCCTGCATGCGCGCCCGGGACAGCGCGCCCTCGTACGCCGTCATCTGCACGGCGAGGCCGTCGAGCAGTGCGGTGAGGCGCAGTGCCGTCGCCGCCGGGTCCGGGCAGCGGAACTCGCCCGCCGCGACGCCCTGCGCCACGACCTCGGTGAGCGCCGCCTTCCACTGCTTGTCCAGGTCGCGGGTGACGTCGCGCAGCGCGGGCTCGCGCAGGGACGCCGCCCAGCCCTCGATCCACAGCCGCCAGCCCTTGGCCTGGCCCGTCGGCGCGTACCAGCGCACCGCCGCACGCAGCCGCTTGAGTGCCGTGGTGCGCCGGCCGAGCAGCTTGCGCAGTCGGGCGAGATCGTCCTCGGCCGCGTACGTGAACGCGGCCGCGACGAGCTTCTCCTTCGTCGAGAAGTGGTACAGCACCAGCGCGTTGCTCACGCCGAGCGCCGACGCCACGTCGGCGATGCGCACGGCGGCGACCCCCCGCACCTCGATCTGCTCGATGGCGGCGCGCAGCAGTTCTTCGCGCCGCTCGGCCACGCTCAACCGGACTCTAGCCACGCGGCCACCCTAGTTGTTGTCGTGCCCACCACGGCTCGCGGGCGCTCACGCGGCCGCATCGTGCGTTCTTGCTGACTGACTGGCTGGGCAGTTCAGAATCGGTCGCTCCGGTCGCGACCGAGCCGAGCCGGTGGCCCGACGCCACGGCGGCGGTCACCCGGTCGCACGGCGCCGCCGGTCCGGTGGCGCGGGCAGGTCACCTGTACCACCCGAAGCGCTCCGCGATGACGGGCAGCCGGTCGGCGACCAAGGCGTGCGCGGCCGCCCGCGGGGTCGTGCCGTCGGCCTCCGCGCGGGCCAGCATCCGGCCGATCAGGGCACGCATGGCGCGCCGCGTGTGGGCGAACGCCTCGTCCGCGTCCGCGCCGATGTCGCCGAACAGGGTCCACCACCACCACGCGTTCGTCCCGGAGTTGACGACGACGTCCGGCAGGACCGTGATGCCGCGCTGCGCGAGGAGTGCCTCCGCGTCGGTGAGGACCGGCATGTTGGCGGCCTCCACGATCCAACGGGCCGTGATCCGTTCCTGGTTCACGGCGTCGATCGCGTACGACACGGCGGCCGGTACGAGCACCTCGGCGTCGACCGACAGCCAGGCGTCGCCCGGCAGTTCACGGTCCTCGGGGCGCAGCGCCGCACGGTCCACCGCGCCGTACGTGTCGCGGGCGGCGAGCAGCGACTCCACGTCGAGTCCATCGGGGTGCGCGATCGTGCCCTTGAGGTCGGCGACCGCGACGACCTTCAGGCCCGCCCGGGCGAGGAAGCGCGCCGTGGCGCCGCCCATCGTGCCCATGCCCTGGAGTGCGACACGGGTGCCCGCGTACGGGAGCCCGGCGCGGTCGAGCGTCGCGAGCACGGACTCGGCGACACCGCAGCCGCCCACGAGTTCGTCGAGTCCGATCCCGTCGACCTTCAGGGCGAACGCGGCCGCGAGCCGCTCACGGGCCGCCGTCTCGTCGTCGAGCAGCGGATACACGGCCTGGATCGAGGAGACGAGGCCCGCTTCTGCGGCCGCCTCGTCGACCAGGTCCTGGGTCAGGCCCAGGTCCTCGCCCGTCGTCCAGAAGGACTCGATGTGCGGGCGCATGGCCTTCAGGTAGCGCACCAGGACGCCGTACGCCTGAGGGGACCGCGGGTCGCAGTCGATGCCGCCCTTGGCGCCCCCGAGCGGGATGTACCGGCCTTGCGGGTCGTAGTGCAGGGCCTCCTTCATGGTCATGCCGCGCGCGAGCCCCGCGACCTCGGCGAGGGTGCAGCCGCGGCGCATGCGCAGGCCCCCACTGGAGACGCCGCGCACCAGGCGGTCCACCACCAAGTAGCCGGTGCTGCCGGTGACATGGTCGGTCCACGTCACCTGGATCAGCGGCCCGGCGGGGGGAGTGGGGGCGGTCATGAGAGCTCCTCGGGAACGGTGATCGGGGCGGGTGCCCGTCACGCGCGCGTGGGCGTCCGCCGCGTACCCGGCGCCCCGCTCGTGACGCGGCGCGACAGGGGTGGGCGGGACCAGTCCGGCGGGCGGTCCCGACACGGTGCCTCCAGACACTTTTACTGAATCGTCAGTCAGTATCTGGAGGGGTGGGACCCCTGTCAATCACGTGGTTACTGAACAGTGGATCAGTTGGGTCCATGGGAATGTCAGGGTCCGGGCGGCGCACTGTCAGTGGGGCGGCACATAATGGAAGTCCCTGATCGATCAAACGGGAGGCGCTGTGTCTCGTTCCCTGAGTTCCGGCCTGCGCTCGCTGCAGCCCGCCGCCTTCGGCGCCGAGGCCACCGGCGCGCGCCTGGAGCGGATCCGCACGTCGCCGAACTTCGCCGACGGGCAGTTCCGCAACCCGGAGGGGGCGCGCATCCGGCCCGACGGCTCCATGCTCGAGTTCGCGAAGATCTATTTCCGTAAGGAGGAGCGCGCGCTGCGTGCTCCCACCGGGACCGTGCCGGTGCATGCCACGACCCTCGCCGACCTGGCGAAGCCGCCCGCGAGCGGGCTGCGCATCACCTGGATGGGGCACTCCAGCGTGCTCGCGGAGATCGACGGCGTCCGGGTGCTGTTCGACCCGGTGTGGGGCGAGCGCTGCTCCCCCTTCGGCTTCGCCGGGCCCAAGCGGCTGCACCCCACGCCCCTGCCCCTCGCCGCGCTCGGCCCGGTCGACGTGGTGGTCATCTCGCACGACCACTACGACCATCTCGACATGCCCACGATCAAGGAGCTCGCGACGACGGACGCCGTCTTCGCGGTGCCGCTCGGCGTCGGCGCGCACCTGGAGCACTGGGGTGTCCCGTCCGGCCGCCTGCGTGAGCTGGACTGGCACGAGTCGACGGAGGTCGCCGGGGTCACCCTGACGGCGACGCCCGCCCGCCACTTCTGCGGTCGCGGCCTGCGCAACCCGCAGCACACACTGTGGGCGTCGTGGGTGGCCGCCGGGCCCGAGCACCGCGTTTACCACAGTGGTGACACCGGCTACTTCGAGGGCTTCAAGGACATCGGTGCCGAACACGGCCCCTTCGACGTGACGATGATCCAGATCGGCGCCTACTCCGAGTTCTGGCCCGACATCCACATGACCCCCGAAGAGGGCATGCGCGCCCACCTGGACCTCCAGGGCACTGCCGTGTCCGGGCCGATGCTCCCGATCCACTGGGCGACGTTCAATCTGGCGCCGCACGCGTGGAGCGATCCCGGTGAGGGGACGGCTGCCGCCGCGCGCAGGGCCGCCGCCCGCGTCGCGCTGCCGGTCCCTGGCCAGCCGTTCGAACCGTCC
>NZ_JAAGMG010001193.1 GCF_010548525.1 Streptomyces sp. SID14478 | reverse complement strand
GCCGGGGGCGAGCGGCGCCGCGCCGTCCGGTGCGGCCCTGCGCAGCGCGACCAGCGTGCGGCGCAGCCCCTGGAGCGTCTCCCGGCTGGTCGCCTCGATCGCGTCGAGGGCCTCGCGGGCCTCCTGCGGCTGGCTCTCGATGACCCGGCTCGCGACGCCCGACTGGATCGCTATGACGCCGACGCTGTGGGAGACCATGTCGTGCAACTCCCTTGCTATGCGCAGTCGTTCGGCCGTCACCGCCTCGGTGACGGCCTGCTCGCGCAAGGCCGTGGCGTGCTCGCGCCGCTCCCGGCCCAGCAGCCCGACCATGCAGGCGACGAGCAGGGCGAGCAGGGCGATGACGCCGAAGCCGACCATGTTCTCGACCCGCACGAACGCGCCGATGGCGCCCGCCTGGACGGCGACGCACAGCGCGATCCCGGTGACCCACTGCCCCCGGGGCCGGCCGGCGACGAGATACCCGAGCACCACGTCCGCCACGAGGAGCGCCGCCGCGGTCGTCTGCCGCGAGTCGCCGTACGTCCACGAGGTCGGCTGCAGGAAGGCCGCGACGACGGTGCCCAGCAGCACCCCCACGAGCCCGAGCAGCGGCAGCCGCCGGACCACGCCCACCAGGAGCGCGGCCGACAGCGCGACCCCCAGGGCCCGCACCGACGGCAGTACTTGCGACGAGCCGAACAGCGAAAGGCCCACGGCCAGGGGATACAGGGCGAGCCCGCACCAGGCGGCGCCGCGGGAGGTCGAGGTTGCGTTCACACCGGGGAGCGTACGAGGACGGGTGTGGCGTCGGCATCGGCCCACAGGATGCATCCCGTGGGCCGATGCCGACGCGTGCGGTCCCTACTTGCCGGGCTGGACCACCATCGCCGAGCCGCCGCCGCGCCGCACCGTCTCGGCGGCCGCGAGCCACTTGCCGCCCGGCAGCCGCTGCACGCCGGTGGCCGCGCCGATCTCCGGGTTGGCGGTGAAGGAGTGCCCGATGGCTTCCAGCTTCGCCCTCAGCCCGCTGTCGTACAGACCGGGTTCGAGTTCGGTCTTCGCGGCGTTGCGCTGGCTGGCGCGCGGCGCCGCGATGGCGTCGACGAGCGGCAGGTGACGGTCGAGGAACCCGGTCAGGGTCTGCAGCACGGTGGTGATGATGGTGGCGCCGCCGGGCGAGCCCACGGCCACCACGGGCCTGCCGGCCTTGTCGAGGACGATGGTCGGGGAGATCGAGGACCGCGGCCGCTTGCCGGGGCCGGGCAGGTTCGGGTCGTGCACGTCCGGGCTCGCGGGCGCGAAGGAGAAGTCGGTCAGTTCGTTGTTGAGCAGGAAGCCGCGGCCGGGCACGGTGATGCCGCTGCCGCCGGTCGACTCGATGGTGAGGGTGTAGGAGACGACGTTGCCCCACTTGTCGGCGGCGGTCAGGTGCGTCGTGTTCTCGCCCTCGTACGTGGTCGGGGCCGCCTTGTCACCGGCCTTGCCGCACGTGCCGGGGTGCCGCGGGTCACCGGGGGCGAGCGGGCTGGTGAGCACGGCGTCGTCCTTGATGAGGCAGCCGCGGGAGTCGGCGAACCGCTGCGACAGCAGCTGCTTGGTCGGTACGTCCTCGAAGGCCGGGTCGCCGACCCAGCGGCCCCGGTCGGCGAAGGCGATCCGGCTCGCCTCGATGAACCGGTGCAGGTACCGCACGTCGGACGCCTTCGAGAGGTTCGTCTTCTCCAGGATGTTGAGCGCCTCGCCGACCGTCGTCCCGCCGGACGAGGACGGCGCCATGGAGTAGACGCCGAGTCCCCGGTACGAAGTCTTCGACGGCGCCCGGTACTTGGCGGCGTACGCCTTCAGGTCCTTCGTCGACAGCTTCCCCGGCCGTGCCAGATAACCGGAACCCGGATCCACCGGCGGCTTGTTGACCGTCTTGACCACGTCGGCGCCGAGGTCGCCGCGGTACAGGGCGCCGATGCCCTTGCGGGCCAGCTCCTGGTAGGTGCGGGCGAGGTCGGGGTTCTTGAACGTGGAGCCGACGACCGGCAGCTGCCCGCCCGGCAGGAACAGGTCGGCCGTGTCGGGGAAGTTCCGGAAGCGCGCCTCGTTCGAGGCGGTCTGGGAGCGGAAGGTGTCGTCGACGGTGAACCCGTCGCGCGCCAGGCGCTCCGCGGGCTTCAGCACCGTACCGAGCCGCTTGCTGCCCCAGGCGTCGAGCGCCGACTGCCAGGTGGCGGGCGTGCCGGGCGTGCCGACGCTCAGTCCGCTGGTGACCGCGTCGTTGAAGGCGAGGGGCTTGCCGTTCTCCAGGAACAGGTCGGAGCCGGCCGTCAGCGGCGCCGTCTCGCGGCCGTCGATGGTGTGCACCTTGCGGGACTTGGCGTTGTAATAGACGAAATAGCCGCCTCCGCCGACGCCGGAGGAGTACGGCTCGGTCACGCCGAGGGCGGCCGCGGTGGCGACGGCGGCGTCGACCGCGTTGCCCCCGTTGCGCAGCACCTCGATCCCGGCGGCCGAGGCGTCCGCGTCGACGCTGGCCACGGCGCCGCCGTAGCCGACCGCAACCGGAACCTTCCGGGGCGTGCTCGAAGCAGACGAAGGGGGCGCCGCGGCCCCTACCGCGACCATGGCCACCGCAACCCCGCACAGTGACAGATTCCGCCCAACTGAACGCCTCATCAGTACCTCCAGTCAACAGCCGTCTGCGCAGCGTAACTTGACTTTCCGGAGCCGTCAGGACCCCCTCGAACACGGGTACGCCGGTTGGCTAGAGTGCGCCCCCATGACTGAAGACGTGCGGTACATCGTCCTCGGCCTGGTTGCGGTGTGCCTGGGCGGCGCGCTGGGCTGGCTCGCCCGGACCCAGCTGTGGAAGCGGAAGCTCCGCCGCAAGCAGGCCTTCTTCGGGCTGCCCGACAACTCCGAGTCCCTCCTCGTGGTGAACCGCGACGCGGGCGGCCCCGAGCTGGCGGTCAAGCGCCACGACGTCTTCGCCCTGCTCGAACTGTCCTCCCTCATCAAGGACTGCGGCGCCCACGCCCAGGTCGTCGCGCACGACACGGCCCAGCAGGGCTTCGGCGACCGTACGGAGATGTGCATCGGCAACCCCGCGTCCCACCGCCGGATGGCGGCGCACATGGTGAGCCTGCTGCCCGGCATCCGGGTCAACACCGACCCGGAGCCGGGGCCCGACCGCGGCGCCTTCCAGATCGGCTCCGAGCGCCACCGCCTGGAGCCCGGCAGGACCGAGTACGTGCTCCTGGCCCGCCTCACCGCCGGGGACTCCAAGGACGCGAGACCGGTCTTCCTCTTCTGCGGCCAGCTGCCGATCACCCATCAGGCGGCCACCCGCTATCTGGCCCGCCACCACGAGCGCCTCGCCCGCAAGAATGGCAACAACGCGTTCGTCCTGCTGCTGAAGGTCGTCAACTCCCAGGCGTACGGGCCCGACGTCGTCGAGCTGGTCTCCGACGTGACCCGGGCCGCGCAGACCCCGCTGCCCGCCCCGGCCAATGCGCCGCGCAACTCCCACCGGGCGAAGTAGCCCCGGAAAGCCGAAGCGGCCCTGAAAAGCCAAGGGAGCGGTGCCCCTGCCGCGTACGAGTGCGACAAGGGCCCGCTCGGCCTCGGCAAGCAGGCGCGTCCCGTCCCGCACGCAGCTGACCTTCTCCCCGCGCGAACGGGAAGTGATCACCGGCTGCGGCCGGCCGCGGACTGCCCATGCTCCGCCTACTGCACTCCTGGCAGCAGCGTCCCCGGTTCGGCCGGCGCGACTTCCGCGGCCTCCGTCTTGGGACTGCGCCGCTGCCGCTTCGACACCCACTGGGCGAACCACGACAGCAACATGCACATCCCGATGTAGATCGGCGAGATCACCATCACCACGGGGATGAACGGCAAATCGTAGTCGAGGTTCGACGCGATGAGCTTCCCGGCGTGGAGGAACTCCTCATAGGTGATCAGATAGCCCAACGACGTGTCCTTCAGGGCGACCACCAACTGGCTGATGATGGCCGGCAGCATGGCCCGCACCGCCTGCGGCACGAGGACGTGCGACATGACCTGCGTCTTGCGCATGCCGAGCGCGTACGCCGCTTCGCGCTGCCCGCGCTCCACCGAGTTGATGCCGGAGCGGAACACCTCGGCGAGCACGGAGCCGTTGTAGAGCGTGAGGCCGGCGACGAGCGCCGGCAGCGGCTCGACCTTCAGGGCCACGTAGATGAAGAAGATCATCACGAGGACCGGCATGGCGCGGAAGAACTCGACGAACAGCGTCGCGATCCAGCGCACCGGACGGTGGTCGGAGAGCCGTCCGACGGCCAGCACGGTCCCGAGCACGAGCGAGAGCACGGCCGCGAGGGCGAACGCCTTCAGCGTGTTGCCGAGCCCGCGCAGCAGCAGTTCCTGGATGCCCTTGTACTCGAAGGGCATCCATTTGGCGGCCGTGAACTGGTCGGTGTCGAACAGCAGGTAGAGGACCCAGCCGACGAGGGCGAGCACGAGCAGCGTGGAGATGAGCCCGTACACCTTGTGCCGGCGCTCGGTCTTCGGCCCCGGGATGTCGTAGAGGGCGGTGGCGCTGTGGTCGAGGGCTTTCATCGGGCGACTCCCCAGCGCTTCTCGAGGACGTTGAAGACGGCGCTGATGGCGAGGGTGATGATGAGGTAGCCGAGCGCGATCCAGACGAACGTCCAGATGATGTTGTAGCCGAGTTCGCTGAGCGTCTTGTACGTGCCGAGCAGTTCGACGACGCTGAACGCGCCCGCGATCGCGGAGTTCTTGGCGAGCGCGATGAGCGTGGAGCCGACCGGCGGGATCACCGACCGGAAGGCCTGCGGCAGGATGACGGTGGTCAGCGTCTGGCTGAACGTCATGCCCAGGCTGCGGGCCGCCTCGCCCTGGCCCTTGGGCACGGTGTTGATGCCGGCGCGCAGCGCCTCGCAGATGAACGCCGAGGTGTAGCAGCCGAGGGCGAGCACCGCGAACACCGTGAAGGGCAGCACGAGTCCGAAGCGCGGCAGGCCGAGCAGGACCGCGAAGAACAGCAGGGTGAGCGGGGTGTTGCGCAGCACGGTCACCCAGGCCGTGCCGAAGGCGCGGAAGGAGCCGACGGGCGCCACGCGGAACGACGCCATGACGAACCCGAGCACGAGGGCCAGGACCGAGGCGTAGACGGTGAGCTCGACCGTACCGAGGAAGCCCTTCCAGTACGTCGAGAAGTTGTCGGTCAGGACGTTCACGGGACGCCTCCTCAGCTCGCCGGGTAGCGGTCGATGGGCGGCGGCGTCGGGGCCTTCACGCCGGACAGGCCGAGCGTGACGTCGTACGCCTTCTTCCAGTCGCCGTCGTCCTCGCGCTGCTGGAGGGCGTCGTCGACGGCGAACCGCAGCGTGTTGTCGGACTTCGGTACGCCGATGCCGTACGGCTCCTGCGAGAACGGCTTGCCGACCAGCTTCAGTTCGTCCGGGGCCTTGGCCGCGTAGCCGAGCAGGATCGCGTCGTCGGTGGTGACGGCGTCGACCTGGTAGGTCAGCAGGTTGTCGACACAGATCGAGTAGGTGTCGTAGGCGACGAGCTCGGCCTTCGGGTAGTCGGCCTGGATGCGCTGGTACGGGGTCGAGCCGGCCGCCGAGCAGACGCGTTTGCCGTCGAGGTCCCCGGGCCCGTGGATGTCGTCCTCGTCAGTGCGCACGAGCAGGCCCTGGCCCGCCATGTAGTAGGGGCCGCCGAAGCCGACGAGCTTCTTGCGGTTGTCGTTGATCGTGTAGGTGCCGACATAGAAGTCGATCTGGCCGTTCTGCAGCGCGGTCTCGCGGTTGGCCGAGGCGATCGTCTTGAAGGCGATCTTCTTCGGGTCGAGGCCGAGCGAGGCCGAGACCATCTTGGCGATCTCGATGTCGAAGCCGGAGTAGACGCCGTTGGCGGGGTTCTTCTCGCCGAGGTAGGGCTGGTCCTCCTTGGCGCCGACGACGAAGTGCCCGCGCCGCTGGGCCTTCTGCCACGTACGGGAGCCGGGCAGCGAAAACCCCTGGGCCACTTGGTACTTGGGGAGTTCGTCGGCCGACGGACCCTTGGTGGGCGGGCTGCCTTCTTTGCCGCAGGCGGTGGCGGCCAGGGCCGTCACCACCAGGGCGGCGAGCAGCCGTAGCGACTTGGCGATCATGTAGTGCTGCGCTCCCCCGTCAGTGCTTGAGGATCTTGGAGAGGAAGTCCCTGGCGCGCTCGCTCTCCGGGTGCGTGAAGAAGTCCTCGGGGGCGCGGTCCTCGACGATCTTCCCGTCGGCCATGAAGACGACGCGGTCGGCGGCGGTGCGGGCGAAGCCCATCTCGTGGGTGACCACGACCATCGTCATGCCCTCGTGGGCCAGTTGCTGCATGACCTCGAGGACCTCGTTGATCATCTCGGGGTCTAGCGCCGAGGTCGGCTCGTCGAAGAGCAGGGCCTTGGGGTCCATGGCGAGGGCGCGGGCGATGGCCACGCGCTGCTGCTGGCCGCCGGACATCTGTGCGGGGAACTTGTCGGCGTGGGCGGCGAGCCCGACCCGGTCGAGCAGTTCGCGGGAGCGCTTGTCGGCCGCGTCCTTCTTGCGGTTCCTGACCTTCACCTGGGCCAGCGAGACGTTCTGCAGGACCGTCTTGTGCGCGAAGAGGTTGAAGGACTGGAAGACCATGCCCACCTCGGCGCGGAGCTGCGCGAGTGCCTTGCCCTCCTCGGGCAGCGGCTTTCCGTCGAGCTTGATGGAACCGGACTGAATGGTCTCCAGACGGTTGATCGTCCGGCAGAGGGTCGACTTGCCCGACCCCGAGGGGCCGATGACCACCACCACCTCCCCCTTGCCGACGGTGAGGTCGATGTCCTGGAGGACATGCAGCTCCCCGTAGTACTTGTTGACGTCACGCAGCTCGATCAACGGATCGACGGCCATGGCAGTACCTGCCCACTCATCGCTGTGTCGGTCCGCGCAAACTATCCACGCCAATATGGGACTTAACAGACGACACGCACTTATGGACATTAACCGTATTTGAGGCTCGGGGGCCTCGCGGCCCAACTGCGGTGCGCCGCGCGGCGCTACGACTCGGCGGCCTCCGCGTAGAACTGGGAGAGCTCCGGGGCGCCGCTCGCCGCCCAGTCACGGCCCGCCTCGACCACGTCGATCTCCCGCCCGGACAGCAGGCGCACCGCCGGCTGCCCGTTGGGCCAGATCACCCAGACGGCGCCGGGCACGTGCCGCACCAGGATGGTGCCCAGGTACAGGCCCGCGTCGTTGCCGAGCCAGGGCAGCATCTCCTCGTCCTCCCGCCAGCGCGGCACGAGCTGGTCGAGCGCGGCCAACGAGGCGGCGGAGTCGTCGAGTTCGACGCCCGCGTCCTGTGCCTGGGAGCGCAACAGCTCGCATTCCGAGAGGAGTTCGGCCACCCCGTCGGCGCTGTCGGCGCCGTCGGCGTCCGTCACGGACACGACCGCGACGCCAAAGGCCGGGTCTTCCTGCTTCTTGCGCCAATAGCCCACGAAAGGGATCTTCATACCGACCAGCCTCGCATCCGGCCCGCCCCGCGCACCACAGGCGCGCAGGCCTCCGTTCGCGGCGAGTTCACGTCACCTTCCTCCGCGCCTCATTGACGCGTCCACGTCGCCTCCTTACGTTCGTGGCCCACTGGTCACAGGAGGGAGCCGGTCGTGCGCCGACGCATCTGGACAGCCGCCGTGCTACTGGCCGTCGGCGCGGGGTTCGCTCCCGTCGCCGCGGCCGAAGCCACCCCGCACGGACCCGGGCCGCTCCCTTTGGAGCGGCTCTTCGACAACCGGGCGGTCAGCGACGACACCGCTCCCGCCGATGCGGACTTCGACGGCGCGGGCGGCTCGCTGTCCGCGCAGGACCTGAACGCCGCGGGCTGGACTCCCGGACGCAGCCTCGGAGTTGAGCGGGCGCGACTGACCTGGCCCGTCTCGGCGGGCGCCGGGCCCGACAACGTACGGGCGAACGGGCAGCGGGTCCGGGTGAGCGGCCGGGGCGACGCGCTGGCCTTCCTCGTCGCGGGGACCGGCGGCGACGCACGGGGCTCCGGCGTCGTGCGCTACGCGGACGGGTCACGGTCCGCGTACACGCTCACCGCCCCCGACTGGCGCACCGGACCGCTCGCCACGAAGTCCGTGGCGCTGCCGCACCGGAACACCCCGGACGGCCAACTCCTGGACAGGACACGGCTGTACGTGGCGACCGTGCCCGTGCGCGCCGGGCGCCGGATCTCCTCCGTGGAGCTGCCCCGGGTCACCGGTGGCGCCGCGCTGCACGTCTTCGCGCTGTCCGTGCGGGCGGCTGCGACGGGCTGGACGGGGACGTGGTCGGCGTCCACGGCCGGGTACACGACCGTCGGGCCGTGGGCGGACCGCACGGTCCGGCTCGTCGTGCACACGAGCGCGGGCGGCCCCCGGGTGCGGATCCGCCTGGACAACACGTTCGCGTCGACGCCGGTACGGATCGGGAGCGCGTCGGTGGCGGTGCAGGAGGCCGGGGCGGCGGCCCGCGGGGCGCCGGTGCCGCTCACGTTCCGCGGCGCACGGGGCACTCAACTTCCGGCGGGTGCACAGGAGTTCAGTGACCCCGTCAGCTTCTCCGTCCCCGCCGACGCGAACCTCTTGGTGAGCTTCCACCTGCCGGAGCCGGTGGCCGCCGCGCCCGTGCACAGCGAGGCCGTCCAGCAGTCGTACGTGAGCGGACCCGGAGACCACGCGGGTGAGGCGGCCGGGGCGGCGTACACCGCGACGCTCTCGTACTGGCCGTTGCTGACCGGGGTCGACGTCGCTGGCGGACCGGGTTCCGTGGTGCTGCTCGGGGACTCCATCACCGACGGCGTGCACTCGACGCAGGGCGCCAACCGGCGCTGGCCGAACGTGCTCGCCACGCGACTGCTCGCACAGAGGCGGGTGCCGCGGTTCGGAGTGCTGAACCAGGGGATCTCGGCGAACAAGGTCGTCGCGGACAGGTACCCCGGGGACGGGATCTCGACCGACACCGGTGGGGTGAGCGCGCTGCACCGCCTGGACCGGGACGTGTTCGCGCAGCCGTCGGTGCGCACGGTCGTCGTCTTCCAGGGCGTCAACGACGTGCGCTGGGGCGCCTTTGCCGGCCAGGTCACGGCGGGACTGCGGGAGATCGTGGACCGGGCGCACGCGCGCGGCCTCAAGGTGATCGGCGCGACCGTCACACCGTGCGAGGGCGAGTCCTTGTGCACGGCGGCGGCCGAGGCGCAGCGGGTGGCGGTGAACGCGTACGTGCGCGGCCGGGGTTCGGGGTTCGACGGGGTGCTGGACTTCGACGCGGTGGTGCGGGATCCGGCGCATCCTGCGCGGATGCGGGCCGAGTTCGACAGCGGCGACCATCTGCATCCCGGAGACGCCGGGCTGAGGGCGCTGGCCGACTCGGTGGACCTGCGGATTCTCTCGCCGTAACCCCGAGGGGCGGCGGGAGACCGCGGGCGGGCGGGGGCCGGCCGGGCAGGACCCCGCGCCCTCGGAGGCGGCTGCGGCGCGGGCGCGCTACACGTCGAGGTCCACCACGACCGGGGCGTGATCCGACGCGCCCTTGCCCTTGCGCTCCTCGCGGTCGACGTACGCGTCCGAGACGGCCTTCGCGAAGGACTCGTTCCCGTACACGAGGTCAATGCGCATGCCCCTGTTCTTCGGGAAGCCGAGCTGGCGGTAGTCCCAGTACGTGAACGGGTGGTCGTACTTGAGGGGGCGCGGGACGACGTCGGTGAGACCCGTCTCGCGCAGGGCGGCCAGGGCCGCCCGCTCGCCCGGGGTGACGTGCGTGGCGCCCTCGAAGAGGGAGATGTCCCAGACGTCGTCGTCCGTCGGTGCCACGTTGTAGTCGCCGAGCACGGCGAAGGGGCGCGAGCCCGCGGCGTCGCCCGCCACCGCCGCCTTCAGGGCCTCGAACCACTGGAGCTTGTACGCGTAGTGCGGGTGGTCCACCTCGCGGCCGTTCGGCACGTAGACCGACCAGGCGCGGACCGGGCCGCAGGTCGCGGAGATCGCGCGGGGCTCCTCGGCGCCGTCGTAGCCGGGGTCGCCGGGCAGCCCCAGGACCACGTCCTCCAGGCCCACGCGGGAGAGCAGCGCCACCCCGTTCCACCTGCCGTTCGCGTTCACCGCGGACTCGTAGCCCAGCTCGCGGAGCTCGTCCGCGGGGAACTGCTCGGCCGAGCACTTGGTCTCCTGGATGCACAGCACGTCCGTCCCGCTGTTCTCCAGCCAGGCCAGCAGGCGCGGCAGGCGCGCGGTGATCGAGTTCACGTTCCAGGTAGCGATGCGCATGCCTCACAACCTACCGGGCGGGTACGACAACGCGTCCGCCGCCGCCCCATATAGACAGGCAACCTTGCAAGTTTTCCTGTTCGGTAGGTAGCCTGCGCATCATGAGCAACAGCACCCCCCTCTCCCTCGACGAGCGCCCCGCCCTCGTCCTCATCGACCTCCAGAACGGCATCCTGGGCCTGCCCACCGTGCACCCCTCCGAGGACGTCCTGAAGAACGGCGCCCGGCTCGCCGAGGCCTTCCGCGCCAAGGGCCTGCCGGTCGTGCGCGTCCGTGTGGCTTGGTCCCCCGACGGCGGCGACCTGCCGGTGAGCCGGGCCGCCGCGGGCGCCATGACGCAGGCCCCGCCGGCCGAGTTCTCCGAGTTCCCGGCCGAGCTCGGCCCCCTCGGCGACGACATCGTCATCACCAAGCGGCACTGGGGCGCCTTCACCGGCACGGAGCTCGACCTCCAGCTGCGCCGGCGCGGCGTCACGCAGATCGTGCTCGGCGGCATCTCGTCGTCGATCGGCGTCGAGTCCACCGCGCGCTCCGCGTTCGAGCTGAGCTACAACCTGGTCCTGGTCCAGGACGCGACGACCGACACGGACGCCGCGTCCCACGAGCACGCCTTCGGCAAGATCTTCCCGCGGATCTCGGAGCTCGGCACCACCGACGAGGTGCTCGCACTCCTCAAGTAGCGGGGACAGCGGTTCAGACCTGCGTCGCGTCACCGGGGGTCAGACGCAGGTGCTCCGTGCCGCCGAGTCCGCCGATCTGCCGGTCGTAGATCGGGCGGGCCAGGTCGGTCAGGAGCGCGTCGTGGATGTCGTACGCACGGCGCGGCTTCACCTCGCGTACGTAGTCGATGACCTCGGAGATCTTGCTCCAGGGCGCCTGGACCGGGAGCATCAGCGTCTCGACCGGTTGGTCGGGGACGGTGAGGGCGTCGCCGGGGTGGAAGACCGCACCGGCGTCGTCGCCCGCCACGAGGTAGCCGACGTTCGTGATGCGCGGGATGTCCGGGTGGATGACGGCGTGCAGCTCGCCGTGGACCTGGATGTCGAACCCGGCCGCGGTGAACGTGTCGCCGTGGCCGACCGTGTGGACGCGGCCGGGGAAGGCCGCGGAGATCTGCTCCGCCACCGATTTCAGGGTCCAGATCTGTGCGCCGGGACGGGCTTCCATCCCGGCGCGCAGCCGTTCCTCGTCGAAGTGGTCGGGGTGCTCGTGGGTCACGAGGATCGCGTCGGCCCCGACGGCGGCGTCCTGTTCGCCGAACCCGCCCGGGTCGATGACGAGACGCTGACCGTCCTTTTCCAGCAGGACGCAGGAGTGGAACTTCTTCGTGAGCTTCATGGGTTCCATCCTGCGCCCGGAGCTCCCGTTCAGTCCTGCGGGGTGGTCCGCGCGGATCACCTGCTGGGCCACCTTGAAGGCGGAGTTGGCCGCGGGGACCCCGCAGTAGACCGCCGCCTGCAGCAGGATCTCCTTGATCTCGTCGGCGGTGAGGCCGTTGCGCAGCGCCGCGCGGGTGTGGAAGGCCAGCTCGTCGAGGTGACCGCCCGCCACCAGCGCCGTCAGCGTCACGCCGGAGCGCATCCGGCGGTCGAGGCCGGGACGGCCCCAGATCTCGCCCCACGCGTAGCGCGTGATGAATTCCTGGAAGTCGCCGGAGAAGTCGTCGGCCGTGGCCAGGGCCTGGTCCACGTGCGCGTCGCCGAGGACCTCGCGGCGCACCTTCAGCCCCGTGTCATGCGGGTCGGGGCGCACGGCCGCGTCCGGCTGGTGCGCGGCCGGGGAGATCTCCGCGACCGGGGCGACCGGCGGGGGCGGGGGCGGCGGTGCGAGCACCGGCTTGACCGGGGCCGCCGGGATGGCGTGCTGGCCGGTCTCGTACGCGGGCAGCCAGGCCGAGGAGAAGTGGCGTACGAGGAGGTCGGTGACGGCCGCGGGCTGCTCGACCGGGGCCAGGTGGGAGGCGCCGGGGACCACCGCGAGGCGGGCGTCCGGAATGCCGGCGACGAGGGTGCGGGCCTGGGCCGGGCCGGTGACCTGGTCCTCCGAGCCGACCAGGACGAGGGTCGGGACGCCGATGGCGCCCAGCTCGGCGCGGATGTCGAAGGCGGCGAGCGCCTCGCAGGCGGCGATGTAGCAGCCGGGGTCGGTCGTGCGGACCATCTGGACGGCCCAGTCCGTGATCGCGGGCTGCGCGGCGGCGAAGCCGGAGGTGAACCAGCGCTCGGGCGAGGTCCGCGCGATGGGGTCGAGACCGTTGCTGCGCACGATGACGCCGCGCTGACGGAACTCGTCGGCCGTGCCGAAGCGCGGGGAGGCCGCGATCAGGGCGAGGGAGGCGACGCGCTGCGGGTGGCGCAGGGCCAGCTCGGCGCCGATCGCGCCGCCCAGCGAGCAGCCCGCGTAGCCGAAGCGCTGCACGCCGACCGCGTCGAGCGTGGCGAGCAGCCGGTCCGCGAGCTCGGCCACGGAACCGGCCGGGTGGGCGGGGGCGCCGCCGTGCCCGGGAAGGTCGAAGCGGAACACCCGCCACTGCCGGGCCAGCTCGGGTATCTGCCGGTCCCACATGTGCCACGTCGTGCCCAGCGACGGGCCGAGGATGAGCACCGGGGCGTCTTCCGGGCCGTCGAACCGGTACTGGAGGGCGGGGGTCTTCTTGTCACTCACCCGCTCCACGCTAGCGGCAGGTGTACGCGTCCTTGCCAGGGGGTAGCCGGGCGAACCCGCCGGTGAGCGGCCCGGCACGGCGGATGTGAGCGTGCCGCGGAGTCTTCGGCCGGGAAATTCACGCGTTCTGCACGCGGTCGCGACAGGGGAGCCGTCGCGCGGGCCCGCGCCTCAGGGGTGCGTGGTCGAGACGATGAACACCATGGGGTGGTCGGGGTTGGAACGGTTCACCACGATGCTCTGCGTCGGGGACGGGTCCTTCTGCTGGTGGGTGAGGCCGTACCAGGGGCCCGGGCCCGTGAACTCCCAGCCGGCGACGTTCCGGTCGCGGTCGCTGATCGGGAGGTCGCCCTTCTTGAGGTCGGACGCGCCGCTGTCGATGTCCTTGAGGAAGGTGGCCAGACCCTTGTTGCTGGTCAGGAACTGCACGTAGAGACGGCTGACCTTGTAGTTGTTCGTCTCGTAGTAGGCCACGGAGCGGGAGTGCGAGGGGATCGGGATCTCGTAGAGGCGGCGCTGCACCTTGGACGGCCAGCCGATGGTCAGGCCGGTCGCCGAGTACTTGTCCTCCTTGTCCTTGCCGCTGTTGCGGCTCTGGTTCGCGGAGATCACCAGGTAGCCCGCGGGGACCCCGATGAGCAGCACGATGGTCAGGAGGGTGAGCGCGCGCCGACGGATCACCCGGCGGCGGTCGGGGGCCTGGGGCGGCTCCTCGTCGGGGGACGAGGGCTGGCGGGGGACGGTCGTCATTGCTGGCATTTCCTGTCGCTGGTCCGTCCTAGCCCTCGGCGCCGCTGCGGGTGCGGGCGACGTAGCGCTCGTAGCGCTCGTAGCGCTCCACGCGGCGGCGCTTGGCTCGGCGGAAGCGGCGTGCGACCAGGCGCGCCAGGTCCGCGGCGCCGACCATGCCGGCCTCGGGGCCGAGCTGGGCG
>NZ_JAAGMG010001149.1 GCF_010548525.1 Streptomyces sp. SID14478 | reverse complement strand
GCGGCCGCACTGGTCGTCGTCGCGGGCGCGGGCACGGTGTTCGCCGCACGCAGGCGGCGCCCGCAGCAGGGCTGAGCCCCGCCGCTCCGGCCGCCCGTCACTGCTGTGGCGGGCGGCCGAGCCGTACACGGCGGTGGTCGGGAAAGCGTTCCGCGCGCGGGTCGAGCAGATCGATCAGGTCCATGAGGGCGTGCTGCAACGCGACCATCCGGTACGGCAGTTGGTCCGCGCGCGCCAGTTCCTCGACGTCGAGGGCCAGCGGCCCGAACCACTCGGCGAACTCCGGATCCCCCTCCAGCCGACGGCAGAACTCCACGTACCCCAGACAGGACGTGCCGTCGGCGGTCAGCATCAGCTCGCCGATGGCCCGCTGATCGCTGCGGAAGATCACGAAGTACCTGTCTCCGAAGCCCGGATCGGCGGCGCCGTCGTTGTTGAGCACGTTGCTGATGGTCGTGAAGTGCCCCACGATCCGCTGGTTGAGCGTGCTGTCGCCGAGATCGAGGAACTGGACGCCGCGGCGCAGGATCTCCACCCGGCCCAGATACTCGCCCAGCACGTGGAGCGTGCTGCGCCGGGCGTACGCACGCTCGCGGTCCGTGCCGTCGCGCAGGTACACGCGCAGGAACGCGCGGTCGACGATGTTGTGGAGCCGGGACTGCAGGTCGTAGGCGGCCCACAGGAGGGGATCGCGGTGCCGGCCCATCAGGTCCTGCTGCGCGGTACGACTCTCCAACTCGTGGGCGAGCACCGCCTGTCGGCGCCCGGAGCGGGCCGTGAACCAGGCGCTGCCGAGTGCCACGGCGCCCGACAGGGACGCGACGATCAGTTCGGTGCTCACAGGCCCGGGAGCGTAGCGGGCGCGCCGCACCCCGGACCAGAGCGGGCGGGCTCAGATCAGCGGCGGGCGCCCCAGCCGCGTCATTCGCCACACGGTGCGCCAGCGCATCGGGCGCCGCTCACCGGCCGGCGCGCGCAGACCCTCCACGAAGCCGCCCGCCCATGCGCGCAGCCCCCCGACGGACCGCGTGCGCAGCAGGGTCAGCAGCGTCCACGTCAACAGGTACAGGGGAACCAACGGGGCCGGCAGGCGACGGCGGGCCAGCCACACGCGGTTGCGGGCGGTCATCCGGTAGTAGACCGCGTGCCGTGCCGGAGAGGTCTTGGGGTGCTGCAGCAGGAGGGAGGGCTCGTAGAGGACCTTCCAGCCGGCGTCCAGCGCCCGCCACGCCAGGTCCGTCTCCTCGTGCGTGAAGAAGAAGTCGGCCGGCCAGTCGCCGGTCTCGGCGAGCATGTCCATCGAGAAGGCGTGCGCGCCGCCGAGGAACGCCGTCACGAGCCCGCGCCGCATCGGGTCCTTCGCGCGCAGCCGCGGCACGTGCCGGCGCTGTGTCTCGCCGTGCTCGTCGGCGATGCGGAAACCGACGACGCCCAGGTGCGGATCGGCCGCGTACAGACGCTGGATGGTCGCGAAGACGTCGGCGTCGACGAGCAGCCCGTCGTCGTCCAGCTCGACCGCCACGTCCACGTCGCCGAACGCGCGCAGCCGGGCCAGCGCCACGTTCCGGCCGCCGGGGCAGCCGAGGTTCTCGTCCAGCTCGACGTTCGTGACCTCGAAGGGCAGACCGGTGAACTCGGGCAGCGCGGTGCCGTTGCCGATCATGACGACGCGGGTCGGCCGCACGCCCTGCTTGGCCACCGACTCCAGCAGCGCGTCCACGTCCTTGGGGCGGTTGCCCATGGTGACGATGGCCACGCCCAAGCGGGGGAGTTCGGTGGTTCGGCGCCTGTCTGTCATGGCGGCGATGGTAGCCGTTCACCTGGGACCGGCTCGAAGGGCGTCACCTGTGCGGGCTCCAGCCCGTCCGCGCGGCCCACTGTTCGGCGACCACGCCGATGAGATCGACGACGGGATCCTTCACGTCGGCGTACGTCCCGGTATCGGGGACGGCCCCGGCGAGGACGTACTTGAAGCGGGCGTACGCGGGCACCGCCTGCGGCGTCGCGCGCAGCCAGTCGCGGAACAGCAGCGCGAGCCGCTCGTTCGGCGAACCGGCCCTGCGCACATGGAGGTTGACGGGCACGTCGTGCGCGGCCCGCCGCGACCAGTAGCGCTTCGCCCAGTCGGCGGGGTCCTCGTCGTCCTCGCGCCCGGCCGGTACGTGGTCGCGCAGGAACGGCCTGCGGACGAAGCCCAACGTGGCCAGCGGCGCCTCGAACGCGGCCGTCGCGGCGTCCAGGTCCGCGACGCTGACCTGTACGTCGTAGATGTCCTTGGCGGCCATGCCCGGTACCGACGTCGAGCCGATGTGGTCCACGTGCAGAGCCGCCGGGCCCAGTGCGGCGTGCAGTCGGGCGCAGAGCGCGGCGCCCCCGGCGGCCCACGCGGCGTCGTGCGGGACGACTACGGGCTTCTCCTGCTCGGGCTGTCCGGGAGCCTGGGGCTCTTCGGGCACCCGGGGCTGCGGGTGTTGCTGGGGCATCAGACCTTCTTCAGCGGTCGGTGCGGCTGCGCGGGCAGCTCCACGTGCAGGACGTCGCCGGGGCGCACGACCCCGCCCGTCAGGACGACGCCCATGATCCCGGCCTTGCGGACGACCGCGCCGGTGCCCGGGTCGCGGCTCACGACGCGCTTGAGGAGACCGTCCTGGAAGTGGTCGATCTGCAGGCACGGATTGCGCAGGCCCGTGATCTCGACGACCGCGCCGCCGTCGCCGAGGTGCAGCCGTGCGCCGGTGGGCAGGGCCAGCAGGTCGATGCCGCGGGTCGTCACGTTCTCCCCGAGCTGCCCGGGGCGCACCCGGTGGCCGGCCGCGGCGACCTCGGCGAACAACTCCTCCTGGATCAGGTGGACTTGGCGCAGGTTGGGCTGTGTCGGGTCCTTCGCGACGCGGGAGCGGTGCTTGACCGTGACCCCGGCGTGCACGTCGCCCTCGACGCCGAGGCCCGCGAGCAGGGTGATGCTGTCGCGGTTCGGCTTGGTGAAGGAGTACGTGCCGTTGCTGCTGACCGCTGTGACGGTGCCCCCGTCGAACGCGTTCATCTCCATGACCCCCTTGACCCTCTGATCCCCGGCCGTGCGCCACCACTCTAAGGATCGCTGCGCGGACCGCTGCGACGGGCCGCTCCGCCGGCCGTCCGGCGCATCCGGTCAAGCGGGTCCGAGCGAGCGCTCCGCGACCTTCGCCACGTGTGCGGACAGTGTGGCGTGCGCGTCCGGCGTGAGCGTGCCGAGGGCGACCAGGGCCGTGACGATCACGTCGCACAGCTCCGACTCGACGTCCTGCCAGGTGTGGCTGACGCCCTTGCGCGGGTTCTGGCCGACCGCCCCGATCACCGCCTCGGCGACCTCGCCGACCTCCTCCGAGAGCTTCAGCACCCGCAGCAGCAGGGCCTCCTGGGACGGGCGCTCGTTGTGTGCGTCCAGCCAGGCGCGGAGCCGGTCGACGGTGGCCCACAGGTCGCCGTCGCGTCCATCGCGCTCGTCGCCCTCGCCGGGGCCGTTGCGCTCGTCGCCGTCGTTGTACGTCGTCACGGCGGCGAGCTTAGGACCCCGGGACCGGGGGCCGTGCCGCGGCGTCCGGCTCCGGCGTCCCTGCCTCGGCGCCGGCTCCCGCGTCTATGCCTCGGTGTCCGGCTCCTGCGTCTGCTTGTTCCGCGAGGCGACCACCGCGAGCGCCGCCGCCCCGGCGCCCACCAGCGCCGCCGGCACCATCCAGTGCCGGTCGAGGGCGTGGCCCAGCGCGTGGTCGAGGGAGTAGCGGCCCGCGCCCGTCACCGCGAGGGCCGCCGCGACGAAGCCGAGGAACGCGGGGTACTCGTAGCCGCCGTTCATCGCGAAG
>NZ_JAAGMG010001112.1 GCF_010548525.1 Streptomyces sp. SID14478 | reverse complement strand
TCTCGGGCTCCCGGCGCTCGTCGACGGCGGCGAGACCGGCCGACGCGTGCTCGACGCCGCGCCGGTAGGCCCCGCTGAGCATGCAGGCCTCGGCGGCCCCGGTCAGGACGCCGGCCAGGTCGGTGCCGAGCCGGGCCGCCGGATCCGGTACCAGGTCCCACAGTTCGAGGACCCGCTCCAGCATGCGGACCTGCTCGTCGTAGGCGTAGGAGCGACGGGCCAGGGCCGCTGCCCGGTGGGCGACGGCGAGCGCCCGCGGATGCGCTCCCGCGGCATAGGCGTGCTCCACGGCGCGGGCGTCGTCGTCGGCCAGACTCGCGGCGTAGCAAGCGTGCAGCCGGGTGCGCTCGCCGGGCAGCAGGTCCTCGTACACCGCCTGCCGGATGAGAGCGTGCCGGAACGCGTAGCCGTCACCGGACGTCACCAGCAGGCCCTGGTCGACCAGCAGGCGCAGCAGGGCGTCGAGGTCGGCGCCGCTCTCCACGGCCACGTCCTCCAGGAGCGGGTGCGTGATGTGGTCGCCGCCCGCCGACACCTGGTTCAGCAGCCGCCGGGCGGCGGAGGGCAGCGCACGCGGGCCCCGCAGGAGCAGCTCGCGCAGGCTGTCCGGGGTCCGTGCGTCGCCGTGCGCGAGCGCCTCGACGAACAACGGATTCCCGTCGCTGCGCCGGTGGACGCGGCGCACGGCGTCGGCGTCCGGCGCCGCGCCGAGGATCGCCGCGAGTTGCCGGCCGACGTCCTGTTCCGTGAGGCGGGGCAGGCGCAGGGTGGTGGTGCGCGGCCCTCGGGCCAACTCCGAGAGCAGCGGGCCCAGCTGTCCGGCGGCCGCCTCGCCGGCCCGGTAGGTGACGAGCAGCAGCACGCCGGGCCGCGTCAGATTGCGGGCCAGGAACGCGAGGAGTTCCCGGGACGCGGTGTCCGCCCAGTGCAGGTCCTCGATCACGAGGACGGTGGGCCGGTCGGCGGCCGCGCTCTCGACGACGTCCAGGATCTCCTCGTAGAGCCGGTGCCTGCCGGTGTCCTCCTCGCTCGGCTCGTCCAACTCCGGGAACCAACGGGCCAGTTCGCGCCGGCGCCCGGAGCCCGCCGCGCCGTCCCGGATCAGCCGGCGCAGCACCGCCACGAACGGCGCGTACGCGAGCCCCTCGCCGCCGAACTCCGCGCAGCCGCCCGCCACCACCCGCACCCCGGGCTCCAGCGACCCGGTGAACCCGGCCAGCAGCCGCGACTTCCCGATCCCCGCCTCACCGGTGACGAGCGCCACCGCGGGACCCTGCGCCTGCGCCGCCCGCCAGGCCTGCGTCAGCGCCTCCAGGGCCTCGTCACGACCGACGAGCACCGGGCTGACCACGCGTTCCGCCACCATCGCACCAGCATAGGAAAAGGGACGTCACGAGGCGTCTGAATACCGAACTCGCCCGATGCGGCAGGGGTGTTTACCCGGCAAGGCTCGACACATGAACACCCCTTCGCACCCGCTGCGCACCATCGAGGCCCACGAGTTCGACGCCTGGGCCCGCATGATCACCACGACGTACGGCCAGGACTGGCGCGAGGGCGCCCTGCGCAACGCCCGCGACACGATCGATCCGGCCCGCACGCTCGCCGCGTACGACGGCCCGGACATCGTCGGCGGCGTCTCGGTCTACGGCCGCACCCTGACGGTTCCCGGCGGCTTCACGCCCGTCGCGGGCATCACGCTCGTCGCCGTCCTGCCCACCCACCGCCGGCGCGGCATCCTCACGACGATGATGCGTCGCCGGCTCACCGAACTGCACGACTCCGGCGGAGAGCCGGTCGCCGCCCTGAACGCCGCAGAGGCCACCATCTACGGCCGCTTCGGATACGCCGTCGCCTCCCACCTGTCCCAACTCCACGGCAACACGCGGGATATGGCCATGCGTCCGGAGGTCGACCGGGGCGAAGGCGAGCTGCGCCTCCTCGACGCCGACCGGGCCCGACCGCTCATGGAGAAGGTCCACGACGCGGCCCGCCGGGAGAGCACCGGCTGGGTCGACCGGACCGAGAAGTACTGGAACGCCCGCCTCTACGACGCCGAGCACGTGCGCGACGGCGCGACCGCACTGCGCTACGTCGTCCACACCGAACCAGGCGGCGAGGTCACCGGCTACGCCCTCTACCGCACCAAGGCGCGCACCGCGCGGATCGTCGAACTCGCGGCCACCACCCGCCCGTCGTACGCCGCCCTGTGGCGCTTCTTCATCGACCTCGACGCCCACGACCACGTCACCTACGACGCGGCCCTCGACGAAGCGCTGCCGCACCTGCTGCTCGACCCGCGTGCCGTGCACACCACGGTGACCGACAACCTGTGGGTCCGTCTCGTCGACGTCGACCGGGCGCTGACGGCACGCAGGTACGCGACCGAACTGGACGTCGTCCTGGAGGTCGAGGACGCCTTCTGCCCCTGGAACGCGGGCCGGCACCGGCTGCGTACCGACGGCGGCGCGGTGCTGTGCGAGCGCACCCGGGACCGCGCCGACCTGCGCCTGTCCACCGCCGAACTCGGGGCGGTCTACCTGGGCGGCCCCACCCTGACGGCCCTGGCGGCCGCGAGCCGCGTCCAGGAACTGCGCCCCGGTGCGCTGGCCGCCGCGTCCCTCGCCTTCCGCGGGGCCCGCGAACCGTTCCACCCGTCGGGCGCCGCCTTCCCCGCCTTCTGAGCACGAGCCCCGCACCGTGACGTAACCCCGTGTCCGCCGCGACCGCGCCCCGCCCGCCAGCCGTCCTCCTCACTGCACGCTCGGCGCCGCGGCCTCCACGAACGCGCCCAGTGCCTCCTTGCAGCGCCGCGAGCGCCGGTCGCGGTCCTGTTCGTCCGTGGCCTCGTGCAGGCAGTTGGCCAGCTCGAAGGCCTGCTCCGCCAGGTGGCGCAACCGCGGTACGTCGCAGACCAGTTGGACCCGGGCCAGCGCCTGCCGGGCCGCGATGCGCGCCTCGTACGAGGCGAAGCGGGCCGCTTCCGCCTCGGGAGCGCCGGGCCGTTCCTGGGCGCGGAACCAGCGGTCGTTCTGGCTGCGCCGGTAGTCGAAGAGGGCGCCGGCGAAACCGCTGTACCCGGCGATGCGCTCCTGGCGCAGCTGCTCGGCGCGCGCGAGTTCCGCGGCGCGTACCGTCGCCCGCCCCTGGAAGTAGTGCGTGACGACCGAGCCGAGCAGGGTGCCGAGCACCGCTATCAGTGCCGCGTCCACCGCTGTGCACCTCTTCACATTTGGACGACATCCGGGAAAGCAGGGCGAGTTCGTGCGCGTCGACGGGCCGACGGCTACCGGCAGGGCGCGGTCACGGCTGGGGCCGCAGGGACATCCCGCGCCCCGCGAAATACTCCGCGAACCGCTCCACCGGCAGATCCGCCGTGCGCGTCGCCGGGTCCGTGCCCGACGGGTTGTGGAAGTGGAAGCCGCTGCCGTCGGGGGTGCGGGCCGTGATCAGGACGAGGTGGCCGCCGCGGCCCGGCGCGGGGTCGTGCGGGCGGCGGATCGCGTAGTGCACGGAGGCGATGACCAGGCGCCCGGCGTCGAGGAGTTCCCCGATCCCGTCCGTCGTCAGCTCCCGGTGCACCTGTGCCTCGACGCCGTGCGCCTCGCGTACGTACTCCACCGCCGGGGCGTAGACCATGCCGTGGATCTCGCCCTCGGCGTCGACCGTGTACGCCCCGAACTTCAGGGCGCCGTCGCGGAGTTCGAAGAGAGAGGGGGCGTCGGCGCCGAGCGCCATGCGCAGGCACGTCGCCCCGCACAGGTGGCCGCACCAGCGCGCGTAGTCCTCGACCGTCGCCGCGCCCGAGTCCCGCCACGCCGGGTCCTGCGCCCGGTCGAACTCCCCGGCCACGATCGCCCCGACGAGAGCGGCGGAGGCGAACTGGGTGTGGCTGGGGTACGGGCACGTCGAGCAGGAGGTCACTGACGGTATCCGCTCAGGAAGCGCCCGATCCGGCTGATCGCGGCGTCGAGGTCGTCAGCGTACGGGAGGGTGAGGATGCGGAAGTGGTCGGGCCGCGGCCAGTTGAAGCCCGTGCCCTGGACCACCTGGATCTTCTCGCGCAGCAGCAGGTCGAGGACGAACTTCTCGTCGTCGACGAGGGGATGGACCTTCGGGTCGAGGCGGGGGAACGCGTACAGCGCGCCCTTGGGCTTCACGCAGCTCACGCCCGGGATCTCGTTGAGCTTTTCCCACGCCTTGTCGCGCTGCTCGTGCAACCGCCCACCGGGCGCGGTGAGTTCACGGATCGACTGGCGGCCGCCGAGGGCGGCCTGGATGGCGTACTGGGCGGGCGCGTTCGGGCACAGCCGCATGGAGGCGAGCATCGTCAGCCCCTCCAGGTAGCTCTTGGCGTGCTGCTGGGGACCCGTGACCACCAGCCAGCCGGAGCGGAAACCGGCGACGCGATACGTCTTCGACAGGCCGCAGAAGGTGAGGACCACCAGATCGGGGGCGAGGGCGGCGGCGCTGTGGTGCACGGCGTCGTCGTACAGGATCTGGTCGTAGATCTCGTCGGCGAACACCATCAGGCCGTGCCGGCGGGCGAGGTCGAGGATGCCCTCGACGATCGCCTTCGGGTAGACGGCACCGGTCGGGTTGTTCGGGTTGATGATCACGACGGCCCTGGTCCGGTCGGTGATCTTCGACTCCATGTCGGCCAGGTCCGGGTACCAGTCCGACTGCTCGTCGCACAGGTAGTGGACGGCCTTGCCGCCGGAGAGCGTGGTGACCGCGGTCCACAGGGGGAAGTCCGGTGCCGGGATGAGGACTTCGTCGCCGTCCTCGAGGAGTGCCTGGATCGCCATCGAGACCAGCTCGGAGACGCCGTTGCCGAGGAAGACGTCGTCGACGCCGACCTCCAGGCCGAGCGCCTGGTAGCGCTGGGCGACGGCGCGGCGGGCGGAGAGGATGCCGCGCGAGTCGGTGTAGCCGTGCGCCTGCGGCAGCATCCGGATCATGTCCTGGACGATCTCCTGCGGCGCCTCGAAGCCGAACAGTGCCGGATTGCCGGTGTTCAGGCGCAGCACGCTGTGACCCGCCTCCTCGAGCGCGTCGGCGTGCTCGATCACGGGGCCGCGGATCTCGTAACAGACCTCGCTCAGCTTGCTCGACTGCCGGAACTCCATGCGCGTGCCCTCCAGGCGGACCAGGTGTCGCTCTCGTCACTTGGTTTTACCAAGTGGACGCTTGGAAAGTCCAACAAGTTGCATAGACTGCGAGCCATGCCACGCCGAAGCTACGACCAGTACTGCGCCGCCGCCCGCGCCCTCGACGCCGTCGGCGACCGCTGGACGCTCCTGATCGTGCGGGAGCTCCTCGCGGGCCCGCGCCGCTACACCGACCTGCACGCCGACCTGCCCGGCGTCAGCACGGACATGCTGGCCACACGGCTGAAGGACATGGAGCGCGACGGCCTGGCCACCCGCCGCAAACTGTCCGCTCCCGCTTCGGCGTACGTCTATGAACTCACCCCGCGCGGACAGCAGTTGCTGCCCGTGCTGCAGGCCCTGGGCGAGTGGGGCGCGCCGGAGCTCGCCCGGCGGCGGCCCACGGACGCGGTGCGCGCGCACTGGCTGGCACTGCCGGTGCTGCGCGAGCTGGCGGCGCTGGGGGAGCCCGGGGTCGTCGAAGTCTGCCTGGACGAGGGGACGTTCCACGTGCGGG
>NZ_JAAGMG010001074.1 GCF_010548525.1 Streptomyces sp. SID14478 | reverse complement strand
GCGTGCGCGCCGATGACCGCGACCGTCCGCAGCGCGCCCTCGCGCAGCGGGAGCACGCCGTCGTTGGCCAGCAGCACCGCGCCTGCCGTGACAGCGCGGCACAGCAGCTGTCGCGTGCCGGAGGGGTCCGGTCGCGTACGGCGTGCCGCGGCGCCGGACGAGCCGTCCAGGGCGCCGACCCGCTGAGCCAGGACCAGCAGGCGGCGCACCTTGTCGTCGATCGCGGCCTGCGGCACCCGGCCGTCCGCCACGGCTTCGGCCAGCAGTTCGTCCCAGGGGCCGCCGGGTCCCGGCATCGCGAGGTCGAGGCCCGCGTTCGCCGTGTCCACCGCCGTACGCAGGGCGCCCCAGTCGGAGACGACGAGGCCGTCGAAGCCCCACTCCTCCTTCAGCGGCCGGGTGAGCAGCGAACTCGCGCTCATGGTCGTCCCGTTGACGCGGTTGTACCCGGCCATCACCGCCCACACCCCGGCGTCGACGGCCGCCTCGAAGGGGGCGAGGGCGACCTCGCGCAGCGTGCGCGCGTCCAGGCGCACGTCGACGGTCAGCCGGGCCGTCTCGGAGTCGTTGGCCACGAGGTGTTTGGCCGTGGCCGCGACGCCGTGCGCCTGCAGGCCGCGGATCAGTGCCGCCCCGATCCGGCCGACGAGCCAGGGGTCCTCCGAGAAGCACTCGAAGTGCCGGCCGGCCAGGGGCGAGCGGTGCAGGTTCAGGTTCGGGGCAAGGACGACGTGCACGCCCTTGCGGCGGGCCTCCGTAGCGAGCAACCCGCCCATGTCGCGGACGAGTTCCTCGTCCCAGGTCGCCGCGAGGGCCGAGGCCGACGGGAGCAGGACGGAGGTGATCCGCTCGTCCCAGGCCTCGCCCCGCACCCCCGCGGGCCCGTCCGAGGTCACCACCTCGGCCAGGCCCACGGCGGGTTCGGCGCGGGTGCGCCAGGTGGTGCCGCCCGTGAGCAGCCGGATCCTCTGCCGTGGACTCAGCTTGTCGACCAGCCGGTCCGGCTCCTCGTCGGCCATTCCCCCACCCCTTCACACCGCCCATGAGCGCAGTGGAGCGCTCTCTCACCATGTCGTTCTACCGGATCGCCCTCAGTTGTAGACGCCGAACTCGTAGAGGGAGTAGCCGTATCCGGTGCCGCGGGCGGTGCCGTTGACGCGGACGTAGCGGCCGGTGCCGCTCGCGTCGAAGTCGTCGATGCCGCCGTTGCCGTCGGTCACCTCGTGGACGGTCGTCCAGTTCTGGCCGTCGTCGGAGGTCTGGACCGTGTACGCCTTCGCGTACGAGGTCTCCCAGTTGAGCTGGACGTGCTTGAAGGACTGCCGGGAGCCGAGGTCGACCTGGACCCACTGCGGGTCGCTCCAGTCGCTCGCCCAGCGGGTGTCGTTCTTGCCGTCGACCGCCTTGGCCGCCGTGCACGGGCAGCCGCCGTAGTCGGTGGTCTGCTCCGACGAGGCGGTGGCGGCCTTGCCGACGGCGATGTTCGTCCCGTCGACGGGCGGCGGCACGACGCGCACCGAGCGCGTCTCGACGCCCACGTTGCCCTTGCCGTCGGTGGCCTTGACGTAGATCTTCCAGACGCCGGGCTTGTCCGGCGCGGTCACCTTCAGCCGGCCCCCGCCCAGGTCGGTGGTCTGCATCGGTACGAGCTGCTTGTTCTGGTCGATGTAGTTGCTGTTGCTCAGGACCTGGTAGGTGAGCGGGTCGCCGTCCGGGTCCGTCGCCTTCGTGGAGACGATGAGGTCACGGCCGGCGGGCACGCCGGACGCGCCGCCCTCGATGTCCATCTGCGAGATGACCGGCGGGGTGTTGTCGCCCGAGGTGTTGCCGCCGTAGGCCCGCTTGACGGCGTAGTACGACAGCCGCTTCTCACCTGCGGGCAGCAGGTTGAACCAGATGCCGCCGAAGTCGTACTCGGTGCCGTAGTGGAACATCGTGGCGCCCAGCGCGACGCCCTTGTGCCCGGTGATGCAGCCCCACGCCTTGGTGTACCCCTCGGCCTTGGCCTGGTCGGTGGGCTCCTGGGGAACGCCGTTGGCGTCGTCGGGGACTTCCCACTCCCCCGCGGGTCCGGTCTCCGTGACGATGTACGGCTTCGTGTAACCCCCCTGCTCCCAGGCCGACTTGACGTCGCACACGGCGTTGTAGGAGTTCACGGCGTACAGGTCGAGGTCGGGCGCGTTCTTCTTGTAGTAGGGCCAGGCGCCGACCCAGGCGTCGGTCGAGGTGACCGGGTGGTTCGGGTCGACGCTGTGGATCTTCTTGGTGATGTCGTTGACGAAGCTGGTGTAGGCGTCGCGCTGCTTCTCCAGCTCGTCACCGCTGTAGCAGTTCTGCAGGCCGAGGACCGACTCGTTGCCGACGTTCCACATCAGCACGCCCGGGTTGTCCTTGTACGTGTCGACCCACTTGGGGAACTCGTCGAGCATCTGGTTCTTGTACGCGGTGTCCGTCAGGTAGTTCACACAGCCGCCGCTGCCGGGGCCGCCGCCGGGCTGCAGCCAGAAACCCGCGATGACCTTGATGCCGTGTGCGGCGGCGGAGTCGAACAGGGGCTTGCTGCTGGCGTCGGTGCCCCAGGTGCGAATCGTGTTGACGCCCATGGACTGCAGGTCGGGGAGGTACTTGTCGGCATCGGCGACGGAGGGGCCCCAGGTCAGGCCCTTGATCTGGTAGGGGGATCCGTTGACCTGGAGTTGCCAGTTGCCCTGGGAGCCGGTCACCTTCACCACGTCGCCGGCGGCCTGCGCCTGCTGGCCCGGCAGGGCGAGGAAGGCGGCCGCGAGCACCCCGGCGGTGACGGGGACGGTGAGGCGGTGCGATCTGCGAGGGGCGGTGCGGGACGTGCGCATGCGGGTGCCTCCGGTGGGGGTCGGTGCGAGGAACGGGGAGGGAGGGGGCTGGAGGGGAAGCGAGGGGCTGGAGGAGTGGGGGCGGCGGCCGGGTCAGGGCGACCGCCGCCCCCGCATGTGCGAACTCAGCGGTCAGGGCAGCTCGTAGTTCGCGTCGAGCACCGCGCCCGCCTCGGGGTGGTTCTGGTCGTAGCCGCGCGGGTCGCACTGCAGACCGCCGACGACGCAGTGGTCGACCATCGCCTTGAGCGTGCGGTCGTCCCATGCGTTGAAGAAGTCGTAGTGCCACGAGTAGCTGGGCCCGCTGGACAGCCGCAGCTTCGAGAGGTCACCGTTGACGGGGAACGCCATCTTGAACTCGATCATCGGCAGCGCGACGGGGTGGTCGGCCGGGCAGACGTTGTCGTTCGTGCCGTTCTTCACCACCGGGTACGCCATGTGGCTCTTGTGATCGGGCGTGTCCAGGTACTTCCCGTCCCAGCAACTCGGCGCCTGGAAACGGATGTTGACCTGGGTGTCCTGGGTCGTGGGGCAGTCCGTGGGGAAGTTGACGTTGAAGTAGCTCGTGCCGCACTCCCAGCCCTCGACGAAGCCGGGGTGGTTGCGGAACTCCTCCGCGGTCTGCATCGGGCTGCCCACGACGAACCGCAGGCCCTTGGGGAAGGGCCGCACGCTCGTGTAGTCGGTGACGCCGGCCTTGTAGTAGATGGTCTGGTCGCCGACGGGCAGCACCGGCTTGTCGCCGTTGAGCATCGTGGGCATCCAGTAGCCGGACTTGTCACCGGGGGCCAGGCACTTGGTGCCGCCGCTGTCGAGCGAGGCCGTGGTGCTGTTGGCGTCGGTCGTGGTGTTCCCCATGAACGTGTGGTCATGGGACTTGCCGGGCTGGCCCGGGTAGACGATGGGGTCGTCGGGCTTGGTGTGGGTCACGGAACAGTGCGCCTGGAACTCGTGGAAGTAGGCGTGCGGCGGCTCCTTCGTGGACGGTTCGACGCCGGTGACCGGCGGGTTCGCGGGGATGTATCCGTCACCGTCCGGGTCGTCGGCGGACGCGCGGGTGGATGCGGGCATGGCCATCGTGTGGCCCTGGTGCGAGGACGTGGATGCGGACGACTGCGACGCGGGCGCCTCGGTGGCGCCGGCGGACAGTGCGATCCCGCCCACCCCCAGGGTGCTCAGTACGAGTGCGCCGGATATCAGCAGCCCTGAGACGAGCTTCGATCTCCGTGCCATGGAGACCTCCTGCCATGTCGGTGCGACGTGGAGTGGGGGCCGGGCGGCGGCGGGGGCCGCCGCCCGTGGAACTGTCGTACATGGACCGAGAGAGCGCTCTCTCGCCGGGGAGTGTTCTCGCTCTGACGTGGCAGTGTCAAGAGAAAGTGACGGGCTTGTTTCGTACCGGGTACCCCCACCCCCGGCGCATCAGGGGCCCGCCGAGGCCGCATCAAGTACCCCTGCGGCAAAGGGACTTGCCAGGTCGGAGAGCGCTCCCGCCCCGGTCACCACCGCGTGCGTCACCACTGTCCGCAGTGACTAATCTGGACTCCCATGAACCGGACCAGCCGCGTACTCCTCGTGTCGCCCGCCCTGAGTACGGCGCAGCGCAGGGCGGCCTTCGACGACGGGGGCCCCCTCGATCCCGCGGGGGCGGCCCAGGCGCGCGCGGCGGCCGGCACCCTGCC
>NZ_JAAGMG010001035.1 GCF_010548525.1 Streptomyces sp. SID14478 | reverse complement strand
GCGCAGCGCGGTGTCGGCGGGGTCGCCCTCGGCGCGCCACTGTCGCGCCAGCCGCTCGGCGCTCGCGAGGAAGCGGCCCGGGGAGCGCAGGGTGAGACCGCGCTCGCTGCCGGTCGCCGACATCGCGATGCGCCAGCCCTGCCCCGGCTCGCCGATGACGTCGGCGTCGGGCACGAAGACGTCGTCGAGGAAGAGCTCCGCGAAGGCGGGCTTGCCGTCGAGACGGGGGATGGGGCGCACGGTGACGCCCGGTGCGCGCAGGTCGAACATCAGGTAGGTGAGCCCGCGATGGGGCCTGTCGGCGTCCGGGTCGCTGCGGAAGAGGCCGAAGGCGCGGTCGGCGAAGGCCGCCCGGGACGACCAGGTCTTCTGCCCGTTGAGCACCCAACCGCCCGTTGTCCGACGGGCAGTTGACCGCAGCGAGGCGAGGTCGGAGCCGGACTCCGGCTCCGACCAGGCCTGCGCCCAGATCACCTCGCCGCTCGCCATGGTCGGCAGGATGCGGCAGCGCTGCTCGTCGGTGCCGTAGTCGAAGAGGGTCGGGGCGAGGAGGTTGATGCCGTTCTGCGAGACGCGGCCGGGTGCGCCCGCCGCGTAGTAGGCCTCCTCGAACAGCAGCCAGCGCACGAGCCCGGCGCCCTGCCCGCCGTACCGCTCGGGCCACGACACGACGGACCACCGGTCGGCGGACAGCTCGCGCTCCCACGCGCGGTGTGCGGCGAAGCCCTCCTCCGTCTCCAGGGACGGCAGTTCCTCGTCCGGCACGTGCGCGGCGAGCCAGCCGCGGGCCCGCTCCTGGAACGCCGCGTCCTCGGCCTCGATCGTCAGGTCCATCAGACTCGCGCCGCCTTCTTCATCCGGGCCACGTCCATGCCGCCGAGGGAGTCGGCGGCGGTCTCGGCGTTGTGCGCGTGGGCGAGGTGGTGCAGGCCGAACACGGAGTCGAGGCCGGTGTGCAGTCCCTGGAGGTCCTCTGCCTGGTTGACGGCACGCTTGGCGAGGGCGAGGCCCATGCGTGGCATCGCGGCGACGCGCCCGGCAAGTTCGAGGGTGCGCTCCCTCAACTCCCGCTTCGGTACGACCTTGTTGACCATGCCCACCTCATAGGCGCGCGCGGCCGGCATCCTGTCCCCCGTGTAGAGGAACTCCTTGGCGATGCGCGGCGGCATCACCCACGGGTGCGCGAAGTACTCGACCCCGGGTATCCCCATGCGCACGACGGGATCGGCGAAGAACGCGTCCTCGCTCGCGACGATCAGGTCGCAGATCCACGCCAGCATCAACCCGCCTGCCACGCAGGCCCCTTGGACCGAGGCGACGACCGGCTTGGGCAGCTCGCGCCAGCGCCGGCACATGCCGAGATACACCTCGGACTCGCGGGCGTAGCGGCTCTCGGCGCCGTCCTTGTCGGAGTGGTCCCACCACAGGCCCGCGCGCCGCTCGAAGGGCAGATGCGCGTCGCGTCCGGGTGAGCCGATGTCGTGGCCGGCGCTGAAGTGCTCCCCCGCGCCGGCGAGCACGATCACCCGTACGTCGGCGGCGTCGGCGGCCCGGTAGAAGGCGCGGTCCAGGGCGTAGGTCATCGCCGAGTTCTGCGCGTTGCGGTACTGCGGCCGGTTCAGCGTGATCGTCGCGACGGGCCCCTCGACCTCGTACAGGACGACGTCCTCGGTCTCGGCGTCGGTGTCGGTGTCGGTGTCGGTGTCGGTGTCGGTGTCGGTGTCGGCCTCGATGCTGGGCATACGACAGCTCCTCTTCCCTAACAAGTGTTTGGTAGATTAGCCTCCGGGTCGGACATCCGTCGAGAACCCAGGGGCAGAGGATGAGCGGACCGCAGGGCGGAGCGGAGGGGCTGCGGGCCGAGGCGCGCTCCTGGCTGGAGGAGCAACTCCGCGGTGAGTGGCGCGCGTTGCGCGGACTCGGCGGGCCCGGCCGCGACTCTTCCCCCCGCGCCGACGCGGTCCACGCCGGATCGCACGAGATCCAGCGCAACATCATCGCCGAGCGCGTGCTCGGCCTTCCCAAGGAGCTACGCGTATGAGCACGCCGCCGCCGTACGAGCCCGGTCACCAGCTGCTCGCCGGACGCACCGCCGTGATCACCGCGGCGGCCGGCGCGGGCATCGGCGGTGCCACTGCCCGCCGGTTCCTGGAGGAGGGTGCGCGCATCGTCGTGGGCGACGCGCACGCACGGCGCACGGCCGAGACGGTGGAGAGTCTCGCCAAGGAGTTCGGCGCGGACCGGGTGACCGGGACGCCCTGCGACGTCACCGACGAACAGCAGGTGCGGGAGCTGTTCGCGCTGGCCGAGCGCGAGCACGGCGGCCTGGACATCGTCGTGAACAACGCGGGGCTCGGCGGCACCGCCGCACTGACGGAGATGACCGACGAACAGTGGGCGAAGGTCATCGACGTGACGCTGACCGGCACCTTCCGCTGCACGCGCACGGCGCTGCGCCTGATGAAGGCGTCGGGCAGCAGGGGCGTCATCGTCAACAACGCCTCCGTGCTCGGCTGGCGGGCCCAGGCCGGGCAGGCGCACTACGCCGCGGCTAAGGCCGGGGTGATGGCGCTGACCCGCTGCGCGTCCGTTGAGGCGGCCGAGCACGGCATCCGCGTCAACGCGGTCTCGCCGTCGCTCGCCATGCACCCGCACCTGGTGAAGGTGACCTCGCCCGAGCTGCTCGACGAGCTGACGTCGCGGGAGGCGTTCGGCCGGTACGCCGAGCCCTGGGAGGTGGCCAACGTCATCGTCTTCCTCGCCAGCGGCTACTCCTCCTACCTGACGGGCGAGGTGCTCTCCGTCAGCGACCGGCATGCCTGAGCGGGCCGCCCGCCGGGCCGAGCTGCTCGCGGTGGCCGCGGACGTCTTCGCCGAGCTCGGCTACAGCGCCACCACCGTCCGCGTCATCGCGGAGCGCGCGGGCCTGCTCGCGGGCAGCCTCTACTACCACTTCGACTCGAAGGAGTCGATGCTGGAGGAGATCCTGCGGACGTTCCTCGACGAGCTGTGGGCCGGCTACGGCACGGTCCTCGGCGACCGCGGCCTCGGCCCCCGCGAGACGCTGGGGGCGCTGGTCACCGAGTCGTTCCGGGAGATCGACCGGCACGGACCCGCGGTCGCCGTCTTCCAGAAGGAGGCGCGCCAGCTGACCACGCAGTCCCGTTTCGCCTTCCTCGCCGAGGCGCAGCGCAACCTGGAGACCGCCTGGCGCACGACGCTGGAGCGCGGCGTCACCGAGGGCGCCTTCCGCCCCGACCTCGACGTGCGCCTGACCTATCGCTTCCTGCGCGACACCGTGTGGGTGGCCGCGTCCTGGTACCGGCCGGGCGGCCGCCACACGGCCGACGGCATCGCGGAGCAGTACCTGTCGATGGTCCTCGACGGCATCTCCGCATCCGCCATTATCCCTACCGTCACGAGGAGTTGACCATGCCCGAGGCTTACATAGTGGACGCCGTGCGCACCCCGGTGGGCCGTCGCAAGGGCGGCCTGTCCGCCGTGCACCCCGCCGACCTCGGCGCGCACGTGCTGAAGGCGCTCGTGGAACGCACCGGTGTCGATCCGGGCGCCGTGGAGGACGTCGTGTTCGGCTGCCTGGACACGGTCGGTCCGCAGGCCGGGGACATCGCGCGGACCGCGTGGCTCGCGGCCGGGCTGCCGGAGGAGGTGCCGGGCGTCACGATCGACCGGCAGTGCGGCTCCTCGCAGCAGGCGGTGCACTTCGCGGCGCAGGGGGTGCTGTCGGGCACGCAGGACCTGGTGGTGGCCGGTGGCACGCAGAACATGTCGCTGATCCCGATCGCGTTCGCCTCGCGCCAGGCGGCCGAACCGCTGGGTCTCACGGAAGGCCCGTACGCGGGCGGCGAGGGTTGGCGCGCCCGCTACGGCTCCCAGCCCGTGAACCAGTTCCACGGCGCCCAGTTGATCGCCGACAAGTGGGACATCTCGCGGCTCGCCATGGAGGAGTGGGCGCTGCGGTCGCATCAGCGGGCGATCCGGGCGATCGACGAGGGCCGGTTCGCCAAGGAGACGGTTGCGTACGGCGACGTCACGGCGGACGAGGGCCCGCGCCGTGACACGACCCTGGAGAAGATGGCCGGGCTGAAGCCGGTCGTGGAGGGCGGCACCATCACGGCCGCGTGCTCCTCCCAGGTCTCGGACGGTGCGGCGGCGATGCTCCTCGCCTCCGAACGAGCGGTACGCGAACACGGGTTGACGCCGCGTGCCCGCATCCACCACCTCTCGGTGCGCGGCGAGGACCCGATCCGGATGCTGTCGGCGCCGATCCCGGCGACGGCCCACGCGCTGAAGAAGACCGGCATGTCGCTCGACGACATCGATCTGGTGGAGATCAACGAGGCGTTCGCGCCTGTCGTCCTTGCCTGGCTGAAGGAGACCGGCGCCGACCCGGCGAAGGTGAACGTGAACGGCGGCGCCATCGCGCTGGGCCACCCGCTGGGCGCGACCGGTGTGAAGCTGATGACGACGCTGCTGCACGAACTGGAGCGCACGGGCGGCCGGTTCGGCCTGCAGACGATGTGCGAGGGCGGCGGCCAGGCGAACGTGACGATCATCGAGCGGCTGTAGCCGCGGGACACGAAAAGGGGGGCGGGGTCCGCGCGGACCCCGCCCCCCTCTCGCGCCTACTACAGCGTCCGCAGCCGCCCCAGCGTCTCCCCCGCCTCCGCCACGATCCGCTCCACCAGCTCCTTGCACGACGGCAGGTCCTCGATGAGACCCGCGACCTGCCCCGAGGCCATGACCCCGCCGCTCGGATCGCCGTCCACCATCGCGGACTTGAGCATCATGGGCGTATTCGCCGCGAGGAGGACCTGGCTCCAGGTGAGGTCCTTGCCGTGCTTCATCGCGAGGCCGTCGCGCACCATCTGGCTCCAGCCGAGCCCCGACACCTTGCGGAAGGCGGCCGCGTGCCGCACCGCCCGCAGCAGGGCGGCGGGCCGTCCCGCGCGTTCGAGGCCGGCGACGAGTTCGCTGCGCAGCATGCGGTGCGGCAGTCCGTCGACCGCCGTCGTGACGGTGACGTCCTTGACGGAAGCCTTGAGGTAGCGGGCCTTCACCGCGTCCGGGACCGTCGAGTCGGAGGTCAGCAGGAAGCGGGTGCCCATGGCCACGCCCGCGGCCCCGTAGGCGAGCGCCGCGACCAGGCCGCGCCCGTCGTGGAAGCCGCCCGCCGCGATCACCGGGATGTCGACGGCGTCGACGACTTGCGGCAGCAGTACGGTCGTTGCCACGTCGCCGGTGTGCCCGCCGCCCTCGCCTCCCTGGACGACGACCGCGTCCGCGCCCCAGGCCGCGACCTTCTCCGCGTGCCGCCGCGCCCCGATGGAGGGGATGACGACGACGCCCGCGTCCTTCAGCTCCGCGATCAGCTCCTTCGACGGCGCGAGCGCGAAGGACGCCACCTTCACGCCCTCGTCGACGATGATCCGTACACGGTCGCGGGCGTCCCCCGCGTCGGCCCGCAGATTCACGCCGAAGGGCTGGTCCGTGCGCGACTTCACCTCCTTTACCGCGGCGCGCAGTTGGTCGAGGGTCATGGTCGCGGAGGCGAGGATGCCGAGTGCTCCGGCGTTCGCGGAGGCGGACACCAGGCGCGGCCCCGCGACCCACCCCATGCCGGTCTGCACGATCGGGTACCGCACGCCGATGAGAGCGGTGAGGGCCGTCTCCAGGACGGTCCCGGGCTGTCCGCTCACGCCGGGACCTCTCGATGACGCAACCCCTTCGGATCCAACTCCTCGCGGATCAGCCGCAGTTCCTCCGCCGTCGGTTCACGGGTGGACGGGACGTCGGCGGCGGCCACGAGCGTGAACCCGGTCGCCTCCCGCACCTCCTGCACCGTGACACCGGGGTGCAGCGACGCGATCCGCATCGCGTGGTCGGGCGTCTCGAAGTCGAGCACGGCGAGATTGGTGACGACCCGCGGAATGCGGTGGAAGCGCGTCGCGGACGGCCCGGCCGCGGCGGCGTTGTCGTACCCGACGCCGCTCACCATGTCGACCTTCTCCACGAAGACGCGCCGGGAGTGCTTCGGCACCCAGTAACTCGTCGGATTGTTGAGGGTGTTGACCGGTGCGCCGCGCACCCCGAGAAGCTGGCGGGTGGGCTGCTGCCAGTCGCCGATGCAGGAGATGTTCTGGTTGCCGAACCTGTCGATCTGGCTCGCGCCCATCATCACGTGCCGGTGTCCCCGTGTGACGAACTCCAGGTGCTGGCGGTACGGCAGCCAGCCCTCGCGCTCCCCGTCCGGTCCGATCAGCATCGCCTCGCCGTCGGTCATCAGCAGGTCGGGGGCGAAGGTGCGGCGGGCCAGCCGGGCGCCGATGCCGGGGATCAGGCCCATGGGGCTGGCGAGGATCTCCCCGCCGTCGCGCCAGGCGTCGGCGCACCCGACGACGCAGTACTCGGCGCGGGTCACGCCCTCGGTCACGGTCGCGGTCGTCGTCATCGGGTGGCCCCGCCTTCCTGCTCGTCGCGCCAGGCCTCGACGGCGGCCTGGTACGCCTTCTCGTCGCCGTCGAGGAACCGCGCCCGCAGCTGGGCGAACGGCGTGGTCGCATACAGCTTCTGGAACGCCTCGTCGCGCCCGTAGTCCGGTGCGCAGGAGGTGAAGTGGGCGCCGTTCGGCGTCTCGACGACGCCGGTGACGCGGTGCCGCTTGATCAGCATCGAGGGGGCGGCCCCGCCCTCGACGAGCTCGGCGCCGCTCACGAGCCGCTCGCAGGAGACGTACGCCGCGTCGGCCGCCTCGCAGAACAGGTCGTCGAAGTACGGGTCGGGGCCCAGGTACTGGCCGTTGCCCGACCGGTCCGCGCGGTTGACGTGGACCAGGGCCGCGTCGAGGCGCAGCGCGGGCATCGCGACGAAGGTCTCCCCGTCCTCGTACGGCGAATCGACGGTGCGCAGGCCGGGGTTGACCCGCAGCACGTCGGAGCCGATGCCCGCCCGCACCGGCAGGAACGGCAGCCGGTTGGCCGCCGCCCGCAGGCCCCACATGAACATGGCCTCGTCGACCTCCATCAGCTCGATGCGGCCCTGCTCGCGCGCGGCGCGGAAGTTCGGCTCCAGAGGGATCGAGTCGAGGGTGACGAAGGCGGCGACCAGTTTGCGTATCTTCCCTGCGGCGGCCAGCAGGCCGACGTCCGGGCCGCCGTACGAGACGACGGTCAAGTCGGTGACGTCGCTGCGCAGCAACGCCCGTACCAGGGCCATGGGTTTGCGTCGTGAGCCCCAGCCGCCGATGCCGACGGTCATCCCGCTGCGCAGCCTCCCGACGACGTCTTCCGGGGTCATCGTCTTGTCGGTCATGGTCAGTTGCCCTCCTGTCCGAAGGTGTCGCGGACCCGGTCGGCGACCCCGCTGAGGTTCGCCTCGAAGGTGAACCCCTGCTCGAAGCGGTAGCTGCGGCGTACGTCGACGGGGTCGATGCCGTTGATGGCGGCCTTGGCCAGCCGCAGCAGATAGCCGTCCTTACGGGCGATCTCCGCGGCCAACCCGATTGCCGCGTCGCGCAGTTGCTCGCGCGGGACGACCTGCCACACCGAGCCGTGGGCGTGCAGCTCGGAGGCGGTCGCGGTGCGCGAGGTGTAGTAGAGAGTGCGCATCAGGTGCTGCGGGACCAAGCGGGCCAGGTGGGTCGCGGCGCCGAGTGCGCCACGGTCCAGTTCGGGCAGGCCGAACGTGGCGTCCTCGCTCGCCACGATCGCGTCGGCGTTCCCGACGAGGCCGATGCCGCCGCCCAGGCAGAAGCCCTGGACGGCCGCGACGACCGGCACCTCGCACTCGTACACCGCGGCGAACGCCTCGGCGCAGCCCCGGTTGGCGCCGATCAGCGCGGCGTGGCCGGTGTCGCGCTGCATCTCCTTGATGTCGACGCCCGCGTTGAAGCCCCGCCCGGACGCGCCGAGCACGACGCAGCGCACCTCGGGGTCGCGGCCGGCGGCGCGCAGGGTGTCGGCGAGGTCGTACCAGCCTTGTACGGGCAGGGCGTTGACCGGTGGGTAGTCGACATCGACGAGTGCGACGGCCTTGTCCGTCGGCGAGCTTTCCGCGTACGAGAGCGTTACGGGCATCGGCGACCCCGCCACCTTCCTACCAAACATTTGTTAGTTGACCAGAAGGTAGCAGCGTCCGCTCACGAGGAACAGACGGAGTCCGGGGCGAGCAGGGCCGATGCGTCGAGCCGGGAGCGGTGCCAGGCCGGGGTGCCGAAGAGCTGCGCGGTGCCGTGGGCGCGCTTGAAGTAGCGGTGGGCCTCGTGCTCCCAGGTGAGGGCGATGGCGCCGTGCAGCTGGATCATCTCGCCCGCCGCCGTCGAGAACGCCTGCGCGCAGGCCGACTTGGCGGCCGCCGCGAGCAGCCGTGCGCGCCGCGGCTCCTCCTCGTCGGCTGCATGCGCGGCGGCGAGTGCCAGCGATCTGGCCGCCTCGACCTGGACATACAGGTCGGCCAGGTGGTGCTTGCTACGGCGGCGGGGGCGCCGGCACAGTGGAACTGAACGTGGTGGCCGAGGAGTTGGGGCACGTGCTCAGCCCCGTCCCGTTCCTGTCGTGCGCGGTCGTGGCGCCCCGCACTCGGGTACGCCGAGACCGGTCACCCCGATCTGCTGGACGAGCGGGCGCCACGCGGCTCCGCCCTCGTGCCGCGCGAGCAGCGACCGCACCGCCGCCAGTTCCTCGTGTTCCTCTCCGAGTCGCACCGCGTCGGCCCCTCTCCGCCTGTTCCGGTCCTGGACCGGCGCAGCGAAGCACGAGGAGCGGTGCGCCGCAGCACACCGCTCCCGTCAGGCGGGAACGGCGGGGCCCTCAGTGCGCCGACGGGTCCCGCTCGGACTCGTGCCAGCCGGCGTGCAGCGCCTGGTACTCCTCGACGGTCGCCTTCGGCACGTACGTCCCGGGTCCGTACATCGCCTTGGCGAGGCGGGCCCGCATCCGCTGGCTCACGGTGAACTTCCGTGCCACCCCGTTCTCGTCGACGCGCGGCCCCAACTCGTAGGGCGCGGGCTGCTCGTGGGAGTTCAGCGTGTACAACTCGGCGCGCGAGAGCGGTTCGTGGACCTCGATGAACTCGCCGTGCGGCAGCCGCTTGACGGTGCCGGACTCGCGGCCGTGCAGGGCCTTCTCCCGGTCACGGCGCTGCAGCCCGTTGCAGATCCGCTTGGTGACGAGGTACGCGAGCACGGGGACGACGAAGAAGCCGATCCGCACGAACCAGGTGATGGCGTTGATGGACAGGTGCAGCTGTGTGGCCACGATGTCGTTGCCACCCCCGATCAGCAGGACCGCGTACAGGGCGAGCCAGGCGACGCCGAGCCCGGTGCGGACCGGGTGATTGCGCGGGCGCTGGGCCGTGTGGTGCTCCCGTTTGTCGCCGGTCACCCACGACTCGATGAACGGATAGACCGCCATCAACGTCATGACCAGCGGGAACAGACTGAACGGGATGAAGACGCCCAGTTGTAACGTGTGCCCCCAGGCGTTGATCTCCCATCCCGGCATCACCCGGATCAGCCCCTCGGAGAAGCCCAGGTACCAGTCGGGCTGGGCGCCGGTGGTGACGAGGTCCGTCCGGTACGGACCGAAGGCCCACACGGGGTTGATCGTCGCGACCGCCCCCATGATCGCCAGCACTCCGAAGACGAGGAAGAAGAAGCCGCCGGCCTTGGCCACGTAAATGGGCAGGAAGGGGGCACCGACCACGTTCTTCTCGGTGCGGCCGGGGCCCGCGAACTGGGTGTGCTTGTGGTAGAAGACCAGGATCAGGTGCGCCGCGACCAGGCCCAGCATGATGCCCGGCAGCAGCAGGATGTGCACCGGATAGAGGCGGGCGATGAAGTCGTCGCCGGGGAACTCGCCGCCGAAGAGGAAGAACGCCAGATACGTTCCCACGATCGGCACCGACAGGATCGCGCCCTGCGCGAAGCGCAGTCCCGTGCCGGAGAGCAGGTCGTCGGGGAGCGAGTAGCCGGTGAGCCCGGTGACAATGCCGAGCATCAACAGGGTCCAGCCGAACAGCCAGTTGACCTCGCGCGGCTTGCGGAAGGCGCCGGTGAAGAACACCCGCATCATGTGCGCGAGCATCGCCGCGACGAACACGACGGCGGCCCAGTGGTGGATCTGCCGGATGAGCAGTCCGCCGCGCACCTCCATGCTGATGTCGATCGTCGACTCGTAGGCCCGCGTCATCAGGATGCCCTTGAGCGGTTCGTAACTGCCGTTGTAGACGACCTCGGTGGTGCTGGGGTCGAAGAAGAGGGTCAGATAGACGCCGGTGAGGATGAGGATGATGAAGCTGTAGAGGCAGATCTCGCCGAACATGAAGGACCAGTGGTCCGGGAAGATCTTGCGCATCTGGGACTTGGCCAGCTGATAGAGCCCGAGCCTGCCGTCGGCCCAGTCGGCGAGGCGCTCCCCGCTGCTCGGGGGGTCGGGCCGCTTGCCGCTTCCGTGAGCACGCTCGATGCCGCCTTCGCTCATTCGGCTCCCCCTGGTTTGCCCACAAGGCCGGTGAACACAGCCAGAGTAGGGCGCGGAGCAGCGTCGCCGACAGGGGTCAGCGCGTCCCTGTCACCCCTGGTCCCCTTCCGCCATCCGCTCCACGGCCGCCTCCACCGTCCGCGTGTGCGCCCACGCCGCCTCGGTCGCCGCCTGCGGGTCGCGGCGGGCGATGGCCTCGGCGAGGTCGTCGTGGGCGGAGGCGCCGGGCAGTTCGGAGGTCCAGTTCGGCCGCAGCGACGCGATGGTGTCGCGCACCGACTCGACGATGCTCTCGTACAGCTCCGTCATCAGCGGATTTCCGCTCGCCGCGACGATCGCCCGGTGGAACTCCAGGTCCCGGTCCACGTACGCGGCCCGGTCCCCCCTCTCGTCGGCCCGGCGCCGGGCGAGCAGCGCGGACAGGATGCGGGCCAGGTCGTCCTCGCCCCGGTGCAGGGCGGCGGCGGGCGCGGCCTCCCGCTCCAGGGCGAGGCGCACCTGCAGGATGTGCTTCAACTCGGCCCGGCGCAGGCGCCGTTGGAGTGCAGCGTTCAGGTCGCTGGCCGCGCGCACATACGTACCGTCCCCGCGCCGCGCCTCCAACAGCCCCGTGTGGCACAGCGCCCGTACGGCCTCGCGCACCGTGTTGCGCCCCACGCCGAAGGTCTCGACGAGCTGCCCTTCCGCCGGGATCCGGTCCCCGACGGCCCACTCCCCGCTCTCGATGCTCCGCTCGATGTGCCCGATGGTCCGCTGCACCAGCGTGCCGCCGGGGCGTGCCGCGTCGAGGGGGGTGTCTGTGTCGGACAAGGCGGTGACCTTTCTCGTACGGACCGTGCGGGCGCTGCGCTCTGCGGACCGTGCCGGCTCAGCGGGGCCCTGCATTCTCCGACGGGAGAACGCGATCGGCGTTCACGACGCCAAATATCCCACATATAGGAACGAGAAAGGAACCCTCTTCCTCACGCTTGCCCCCTTTCGCGGAGTTTTTCGAGCCAAACATGGGATGTTACGTTGGTGCGCATGCCGCAAAGTGCCGACCGATCCCTGGCCGCTCCGTCCCTCTCGCCGAGCGGGTCCCGTACCGTTCCCGCGCCGGCCCTGGGCGGGCTCCTGGCCGCGGGCCTCCTCCTCATCGCCATGAACCTGCGACCCGGCGTCGTGGCCGTCTCTCCCGAACTCGACGAGATACGCCGCTCCACCGGGCTCAGCGGCTCGCTCGCGGGGCTGCTCACCACGCTGCCGATCCTCTGCTTCGGCGTCCTCGCCCCGTTCGCCGCCAAGCTGTCCCGGCGCATCGGCATGACGCGGGCGCTCGGCGCGATGATGGCCCTGCTCACGGCGGGCATCGCGGTCCGCATGGCACCCGGCCTGCCCGCGCTCTTCCTCGGCACGGTCCTGCTGGGCGCGGCGATATCCCTGGCGAACGTGCTCGTCCCCAGCATCATCAAGCGCGACTTCCACCACCGCACCGGCCTGATGATGGGCCTGTACTCGGTGGCCCTGTTCTGCGGCGCGGCCCTCGCCGCCGGGGTGACGGTGCCGCTCGGGGACGCGCTCGGGCTCGACTGGCGCGGAGCCATCGGCGTCTGGGCGGTCCTCTCCGCGCTCGCCTTCCTGCTCTGGCTGCCGCAGTTGCGCCGGGGCGACGAGGCGCCCGCACCGTCCGGCGCCGCGACCGACACCCGGACGCCGCTGCGCCGCTCCCCCCTCGCCTGGCAGGTCACCCTCCTCATGGGGCTGCAGTCCCTGGAGTACTACGCGTGCGCGGCCTGGATCCCCGCGATGCTCACCGACGAGGGCATGTCCAGCACCCAGGCCGGCTGGATGCTGTCCGTGATGAGCCTGGTCGGCATCGCGGGCTCGCTGGCCTTCACCGCCTTCGTGGGGCGACTGCGCACCCAGGTCCCCTTCGCACTGACCGGCACGGTGTGCGTCTTCCTCTCCCTGCTCGGCCTGATGGTCGCTCCGGTCGGCGGCGCGTACGCGTGGATGCTCCTCATGGGCTTCGGCTGCGGCCTGCTGATCAGCACCGCCCTGGCGGTGATCGTGCTGCGCTCCCCCGACGCGGTGCGGGCCGCGGAGATGTCCGGCATGGCGCAGGGCGTCGGCTACCTGCTCGCCGCCGCCGGCCCCTTCCTCCTCGGAGCGCTGCACGACGCGACGGGCGGCTGGACCACCCCGCTGATCGTGCTCGCGGTCCTGTGCGTACCGATGGGCATCGCGGGCGTCGGGGCCGGCCGGGTGCGGCAGTTGACGGCCTGAGGCCTTCAGGGAGGAGCGCGGCCGACTGATTGTCAGTGCCGCCTTCTACGGTGACGGGCATGGGGATCACCACGGCGTGGGCCATCACCACGCACGACGACGCCTTCGTTGCCGAACTGGCGCCGCGCATGCTGCCGTTGCTCGCCGCGGACCGGGACGACCCGGTCGCCCGGGAGCGGTGGCGGCGATGGCAGCGCGCGCCCCTGCCGGACCATCGGACGTGGTGCGGCGGCACGTTGAGCACGGAGCAGCGCGACGCCGTCGACTCGTTCCTCGCCCTCACCTCGAGTGGCGGGCGCCTGGAGGAGATGTGGAGCGGCTCGGGCCCGGACGACGACTTCGGGGTCGCCTCGGGCGTGTGGGAGCAGTCGGCGGATCCCGACGACATGTTCCTTTCCGTGCAGAGCAAGGACTTCGCGGTCGCCTCGCTGTTCCACGCCATCGGCCCCCACCGCGCCTCCCTGCTGCCCGGCTGGTGCGGGAGTTTCCTGCTGACGTCCGCCGAGGTGACCACCTTTCTTCCCGCGGTGGAGCGGGCCCTGACCTTCGCACCGCACGAGCGGGCCGCCGCCGACGAGCAGGACTGGCTGTCCTACGACGACGAGGAGTCCGTCCTCGACGGCCCGTTGCGGGCCTGGCGGGCGGCGGGCGCGCAAGGACTGGGGCTGTGCGGTGTGGCGCTCACCATCTATTGAGATCTATTGAGCGAGTTCTCTTGAGCGCGTGATCGCCTCCTCGCCTGATCGCCTGATCGCCGTTCGATTCCGCCTATTGCTCCTCGTTCCGCGATCCTCGTTCTCTCGCCCTTCGTTCGCCTCCGCCCACTCGCCCGATCCCCTCTCCCGATCCCTTTGCCAGTGCGACCGGCGAGTGGGGATAGGCTTTCGCGGTCGGTGGTCCGCTGGGGGCCTCACCGGCTCAAGCGAAGTCGTACTGGCTCGATCCGGGGGTCTGCCGATGTTGTTCGACGTGGGGGATAGGGCGACCGGCCCGCAGATGCCGATGCGGGCTGCCGCCCGGCAGCCGCGGTGAACCCCGTGGAGAACGTGGAGCACAACAGCGAGGGCGCGACCTCCGAGCCCGCCAAGTCCCCTCTGCCGGTGCGCCGCCTCGACGAGGACCGGCCCAACCCGGGGACCGTCCGCCCGGACACGACCGCGCGGCCGCTGCCCGAGCTGCCGGTGCAGCCGGTGTCGCAGCCGGAGCCCCAGCCACAGCCGTTCCCGGCAGCGTCGGAACCGGAGGACGCGGTGCCTGCGGCGCCGCTGACGCCGGGCACGACGCACACGGCTGACACAACGCACACGGCCGATGTGCCTGACGCGTCGGAGGTATCTGACGCGTCGGAGGTGCCTGATGTGCCGGACAGGGCCAGCGCACCGGAGACGCCTGTCACGCCCAAGACGCTCGCTCCTCCGGCTTCCTCACTGGCTGTGGCCCCCTTCGTCGACACGCCACCGAGACCACTGCCCGTGCCGCCCCAGTCGCAGCCACAGCCGCTCCCAGTTGCGCCGGAGCCGCAGGACGCGGTGCCTGCGGCGCCGTTCGCGTCTCAGACGATCGACGCGGCTGACGCGCCGGGGGCGGCCGGCGCACCGGAGACGCCTGTCACGCCCGAGGCGCCCGCTCCGCCGACGACTTCCGCATCCCCATCTCCGGCCCCCGCCCCCTTCATCGACACCACACCGAGGCCGCTGCCCGTGCCGCCACAACCGGCAGCGGGTCCGGGTCCTGGACCAGGGACAGGTCATCCAGGTCCAGGCCCGGAGGACACCGCACGGCTGCCCGTTGTCGCGGCGCCGCCCCTTCCGTCCGGGCCGCCGCCCGCGCCCGTCGCGGCGAGCGGTGCCGTGCCGGTCGTGCGTCCGCGACCGGGGATCGCGTTCCCGGCGCCCGAGCCCGTGTTCACCGTCGACCCGCGACTGACGCAGGCCGCCGGCAAGCCGCAGCACGGGGATTCCGTAGCGCGGCGTTCCGGACAGTCGCTCAAGCGGCTGGCCCGCCCCGGCGCCCAGGCGGGTGGCGAAGAGGCCCGCTGGGCACGGGAGTTGCAGTACCCGGTGGCCAGCGGCCGGATCGTCGCAGTGACCTCTATCCGGGGTGGCGTCGGCAAGACCACCACCGCCGCACTCGTCGCCCGTACCCTGCAGCGCGTCCGGCAGGACCCCGTGCTCGCGCTGGAGGCGGACGCCGCCCTCGGCACGCTGGCGGCGCGGCTCGGTGCGGAGTCGGTGCGCTGGTCGTGCACCGAGCTGGCCCGGATCCTGAAGCCGTCGATGCATCTCCTCGACATCACCGGCTACTTGGTGCCGCTCCCGGACGGTGGCTGGCTGCTGCCCGCGAGCCAGGGCCGCGTCGGTCCCCCGCTGGACATCCCCACGTACCGCACCGTCACCCTCGCCCTGCGCCGCCACTTCGCCGTGACGGTCGTCGACTGCGAGACACTGCCCGGCGACGTCGCGCGTACCGCCATGGACACCGCGCACGCACGCATCGTCGTGGCGCCGATGACCGCCGAGGGCGTCGGCGGCACCCGCGTCGTGCTGGACTGGCTCGCCGGGCTGCCGCACTCCGCGCTGCCGACCACCGTCGTGGCCCTCACCTCCGGTGCGCCGGACCAGAACCTCGACCTGGCCGCCGCGGCCGCCCACCTGCGCGAGACGGGCGTCGGCGTCGTGCACCTGCCCTACGACCGCCACCTCGCGGCGGGCGGCCCGATCCGCACCGACCTGCTCGCCTC
>NZ_JAAGMG010000995.1 GCF_010548525.1 Streptomyces sp. SID14478 | reverse complement strand
CGCCCGCCGCCGTGCGCGGGCCGAGTCCCGCCGCGTCGGGCGCGCAGGCCACGCTGTAGCGGAAGGCGAAGGCGAATCCTTGCTGGCTGGGGAAGTTGGTGTCCCACAGGTTGTTGTGGATCCACGAGTAGACCGTCGCCGGTTCCTCGTGGTCCATCGACTGGGGGAACGGGGCGTAGGGCAGGGCGATGGTGCCGAACTGCAGGAGCGGCGCGTCCTGGGAGGCCCAGCCCACGGCGAGGCCGTCCTCCTGGAGGGTGACCCAGCGCCGGACGGCCCGCATGTGCCGGGCGGAGCCGGGGACGACGGGCAGCCCGGTGCCGGTGGCGCCGCCGGAGGCCTCCATGCGCACGACGGGCTCCTCGAAGGCGAACGGGAACGCGAAGTAGGCGCTCTCCTTGCCCATCGTGGCGTCCTTGTCGACGAGGTTCTCGATGTCGAGGCGGCCGACTCCGTGCGGCAGCGTCAGCGTGGTGCGCACCCGGTTGGCGCCCGCGGGACGGGTCTCGTACGCGAGGACCTCCGCGGTCGCCGTCGTGCGGCGGGCGATGAGCGCGGCGGGCGGGGCGACCGAGCGGCGGCCGAGGTGTTCGAGGCGGTCGGAGGCGGTGGTGCGGCTGGAGTTGTGGTTGAAGCCCCCGGCCGTGGTGTAGCTGTCGTGGACGTAGGCGTTGAACCCGGTGATGGCGTCGGCGCGGACCAGTTCGCGGCCGGTCGACTTGTCGATGACGGAGGCGATGCAGGCGTTCGCCAGGTCGACCCGCACGGCGAGGTGCTCGTTCTCCAGGAGCAGCGGGTCGGCGAGGGAGTGCGCGGCGGCGGAGGTGCGGGCGGGGTTCTCGCGCTCGGAGCCGCCGGTCGGGTTCCAGCCGGAGGCGCTCTTGTCGCGCTCCGTCCCCTCGGGTTCCTCGGGCCCGGTCCCTGTCCCCGGCACGGCGCGTATGTCGAGCCGGACCGATCCGGCGGGCGGCACGTCGTCGACGCGTACGAGGAGGAACCGTCCGGCGTCCCGGTGCGTGTCGTTGACCTGTGCCTGTTCCTCGTGCGGCAACTCCGTGCCGGTGCGGGCGTCGTGGACGCTCACTTCCTGCTCCAGCGGCACGCTGGACTCGGGCAGGAAGATCCGGGCGACCTCGGTGCGCGGCCAGGAGCAGGTGTTGACCACGTGGTAGGCGGCGCTCGCCCCGGCCGGGCGGGCCAGGCGCTGGCCGAGCCGTGCCGAGGCCCTGTTCAGCAGGGAGTTGCCGTCGTCGTGACCGCGCAGCGCCTGCCCGTACTTCCAGTGCCACTGCTGCTCGCCGGAGTGTCCGTGGTCGTGGCCGTGCGTCCAGGGGTCGCCGGCGCCCCAGGTGTGCTCGTCGAACAGGGACACCGCCTCGTAGACGCCGGCCGCGTCGCGGGTGTCGTCGGCGGCGCCGGACGCGCCGAGGAGACCGGCGAAGGTGCCGAGCGTCTGGGCGTCGGCGACGGCGGACTGGGCGGTGCGGGCCAGGGACAGCGGGTGGGCGCCGGAGCCGACGCCGTCGACCCACCAGTCCGACCAGTCGCCCTCGAAGGTCTGGATGCGGTCGCCGAGACGGGCCTCGGCGTCGGTGAAGAAGTCCTCGTTGCGGGACAGGCGCAGCTGCGGGTAGGCCCAGGTCTCGTTCCAGCGGCGGACGGTGTCGGCGATGACGCGGCGCGGCGGGGCGTTGTCGCCGAACTTGCCCTGGACGCGCAGGTGCAGGACGTCCCACGGGTAGGGCTCGCGCTTGATGTCGCGCTCGTCCATGGCCCAGCCGAAGACGCCGCCGCGGTACGGATAGGGGTGCGTGGCCAGCGAGGTGAGGTAGGCGGGCAGCAGGTCGTCGACGCTGGAGTAGTCGGTGTCGAAGCCGAGGAGCGGGCCCTCCATGTAGGCGAGGCCGTGCGGGGTGTCGGTCATCCACACGAGGACGCTCTTGCCGCTGGGCGCACGCCAGCGGAACAGGCGCGGCAGCTTCTCGCCGCCGACCAGGTGGGGAACCGAGCGGCCGGCCCAATTGTGCGCCACGGACAGGTACTTGACGCCCGCATCACTGAGTGCGTCGACCAGGCCGACGACGTGGCCGGGGACGTCGGTCTGCATGGCGGAGGTGAAGTCGACGCCGTACTCGTCACGGATCCGGTGGGCGAGGCCGAGCAGTTCGTGCAGCTCGTCGGTGGAACACGTCTCGCTGTGCAGGTTGAAGGGCATCGCGGTCAGTTCGATGCGTCCCTCGCGCACGCGGCGCACGAACTCCTCGACCTGTTCGCGCGGGCGGGCCTCGGCCCACTGCTTGAACGACCACAGCGACTCCACGCACCAGCGGAACCGGGACTCGGGCTCCCAGTCGTCGGTGGCCCGCGTCAGCTCCAGGCACGAGTCGAGGAAGGAGAGGTGCTCGGCGAGGACGTGGCCCTGCGGGTCCGTGTAGCCGATGTCGAGGTGCGAGTGGTGGACGAGGTGGATGGTCCACTCGCGCTGCGGGGTGAGCGTCACGTCGATGCCGTCGGTGCCGCCCGGCAGGGCGACGGTGACGCGTTGCGGCGCGTCCACGGCGGGGAGCAGGAGGCGCACGGAGCCGTCGGGTCCCGCGATCCGCTCGGCGGGCAGCTCGGTGCCGGCGGCGGAGCGCACGGTGAGGGCGTCGGGGGTGCGGGAGCCGCGCACGGCGTCGATGCGCAGCGACTGCAGCAGGCCGCCCGCGTCGTCGCGGCGCATCAACGGCTCGACGGTGAGCCGCAGTTCGGCCCCATCGAGGACGCCCTCGGTGCTCACCACGGAGTCGCGCAGGCTGTCGCGGATACGGTCGTTGTCCCAGTCGGTGGTACGGACGAGGGCACGTGTGGTCATGCCGGAATCTCCAAGCGGGGTCAGCGGGCGGTCGCGGCGACGCCGCGCAGGAACAGGCCGCGGAACGTCAGGAAGACGACGAGGGTGGGTACGGAGACGATGAGCGCGCCGGCCAGGATGACGGGCGGGCCGGTGGACGCGTAGGCGTTGTTGAGGTTGCTCAGGGAGGCCATCACCGGCTGGACGTCGGGGCTGCGGCTGAGGGTGATGCCGAACAGCAGGTCGTTCCAGACGGCGGTGAACTGGAAGATGAACGCGGCGCCGAGGCTGGAGGCCATCAGCGGTACGTGGATGCGCCAGAAGATCCGGGTGAACGAGGCCCCGTCGAGCATGGCGGCCTCGGTGATCTCGGGCGGCATCGTCGTCATCTGGTTGCGGACGAGGAAGAAGGCGAACGGCACGGCGTAGGCGACGTACACGAGCATGAGGCCGAGCCGGGTGTCGTAGAGGTTGGCGTCGGCGTACATGCCGAACAGCGGCGCCAGGAACATCTGCAGCGGGAACAGGGTCCCGGAGTAGATCAGCCAGAACCAGAACGCGGGCCTGGGCAGGGGCAGTACGACGACGGCGAACGCGGCCATCGCGGCGATGACGACCGCCGCGACGCCGCACACCACGGCGTACAGCAGCGACTGCAGGAACGAGTGGCCGATGCCGGCCTGTGACCAGGCGGTCGAGAGGTTGTCCCAGAGGGCGAAGCCGTGCGAGGTCCAGCTCGCCCGTCCGGTGTACGACGCCACGGGGGTCACGGCGTTGACGACGAGCAGGTAGACGGGGACGAGCCAGAGCACGACCGTCGCGGCGACGAAGACGTTGCGCAGGGTCCTTCCCATGGGCTGTCACTCCTTGTCGGGGTCGGGCGGCTCGGGTCAGCGCGCGGACGTGTCGGGCATCTGCCGGCGCAGGTACAGCCAGGAGCAGGCGACGACGATGACGGACAGGACGAGGGCGACGGCGGAGCCGTAGCCGACGTGGAACAGGAGGAACGCCTCGCGGTACATGGTCAGCGCGAGCGTCTCCGAGGAGCGGGCGGGGCCTCCTTGGGTGAGGATCCACACCATGTCGAACGCCTTGAGGCTGTTGACGACGGCCATGCCGACCACGACGACGCTCATGGAGCGCAGTTGGGGCAGGGTGATGTGGCGGAACATCCGCCAGCCGGTGGCCCCGTCGAGCTCGGCGGCCTCGATGGTGTCGCGCGGGATGGCGCGCAGGCCGATGGCGAACAGGACGACGTTCAGGCCGGTCGCCTGCCAGGTGCTGGCCACGATCATGGAGAGCGTGTTGGCCGGCCACTCCAGCAGCCAGGGCCGGGCCAGCGAGTCGAGGCCGACGGCGCGCAGCACCTGGTTGAGGGTGCCGTCGGAGGTGAGGAAGAACTTCCACAGGACGGCGGTGGCCGCCCCCGAGATCGTGTACGGCAGGACGACGACGAGCTGGGCGATCCGGCCCAGGCGCATCCGGTGGGTGGCGACCGCGATGGCGAGTCCGGCGAGCACGGGCAGCAGCAGCGTTCCCGCCACCCACAGCACGGTGTTGAGCAGCGACCGGCCGAAGACCGGGTCGTCGGCGAGCCGTGTGTAGTTGTCGAGGCCGATGTAGTGGCTGCTGAAGCCGTTGTCGTCGAAGAAGCTGCCGTAGACGCTGCGGAAGAACGGGTAGACGAGCAGCACGCCGACGAACAGCAGCGCGGGCAGGGCCCACGGGACGCCGGCCAGCGGCCCGCCCATCCGCCCGGAGCCGGGTCTCGCGGCGGCCTGGTGCGGGGTGCGGGTGGGGATGCGGCGGCGGGCCGGGGCGGGCCGCGCGGAAGGGGTCCCGGCACGGACTGCGTTGCTCACGCGTCGGCCTCCTTCCACACTTTCCAGGCCTCGTCGGCCCGGCCCTGCATCGTCCTGAGGGTCTTGCGGTACGCCGACGGGTCGAGCAGGAATCCGGCGAGGTCGTCGACGGTGGACTCGACGAGTTCGGGCGGGCCCAGCTCCCAGAAGCGGTTGAGCAGGCGCACTTTGCCGCGTCGGACCGTGTTCGCGGCGTCGGCGATCATCGCGTTGGCGGGCGGGACGCGGGGGTTGGGGCTGCCGTCCTGGAGCGAGGCGGAGAACGCCTTCGCCACCTTCGGGTGCAGCCAGGCGCCGCTCGCGCGCATCGCCTCGGCGTGGTCGGGGCCCTTGACCGTGCAGACCAGGGCGCTCGACTCGAAGATCATGGCCGGTGCGGCCTTCGGGTCCTGCATCGGCAGCACGAACGTGTCGACGTCCTCGCCGATCTTCGCGCCGACGCCGGTGAACGAGGTGGCGAGCCAGGTGGCGCCGGGCACCATGCCGACCTTGCCGTGCACCAGGGCCGCCGCGGCGGTGGTCTGGTCCATGTCGAGGGAGGTGAACCAGCCCTTGTCCGCGAAGGAGGCGATGGTGCGCAAGGCGCGTTCGGCACGCGGATCGGTGTACCGGGCACGGCCGTTCATGAGGTCGTCGTAGAACTGCGGGTCCTGGCGGCTGAGCATCTCCTGGAACCAGATGAACGAGGGCCAGCGCCCGGACGTCGTGGCGTGCAGCGGGGTGACGCCCGCGCTCTTGAGGCGCTCCGCGGTCTTCAGGAACGCGTCCCAGGTGGTGGGCCTGGTCAGTCCGTGTTCCCGGAAGAGCGCCGGGTTGTAGTAGAAGACCCAGTAGGCGAGGTTCATCGGCAGGCCGTGGACGCGGCCCCGGTAGGTGAACGCGGAGCGCAGCGACGGTTCGACCCAGCCCTGGCGCTCGGCGCTGCGCCACTCCTTGTCCAGCGCGACGATGCCGCCGGTGCGGGCGAGGTCCTGGAGGCGGTAGCCGGACCAGTACTTGAGCAGGTCGGGCGTCTTGCTGGTGCGCAGCGAGGACTTGACGACCTGTTCGAAGGATTCCAGGGACGGGATGACGGCGGGTTCGATCCGGACGCCGTCGACGGAACGCATCGCGGCGCCCGCGGCCTTGAGCGGTGCGGCCCAGCTCGGGTTGTCGCCGTGCAGTGCCACGATGCCGGGCGGCTCTCCGGCGGCGGTCCCGCACGCGGCGAGCAGGGGTGTGGCCGCGGTCGCGGCGGCGCCTGCG
>NZ_JAAGMG010000956.1 GCF_010548525.1 Streptomyces sp. SID14478 | reverse complement strand
GGCGCAGCGCGTCGAGCAGGGGCGCGGCGGCGGGGGAGTCGGGGAGGGCGGCCAGCGCCTCGACGGCCGTCACGGTGTCGAGGTAGGGCCCGCGGTAGAGGGTCTCGCCCAGCAGTTCGGCCACGGGCAGCACGGCGTGCCCGTCGTGCAGGGCGCCCGCCTCGGCCAGCGCGGCCCATACGGCGCCCTGGGCGGTCGCCGCCTCCTCGGACAGCGGGTGCTCTGCGAGCCTGCGCAGTACGGGCCGCAGTTCGGGCGAGAAGAGGTCGCTCAGCGGGGCGGCGGCGGTGGTCGTCACAGCAGCTCCAGGTGGGAGGTCGCGATGGTGCGCAGCATCACCTCGGAGGTGCCCGAGGCGAGGGTGAGCGTCGGGGCGTAGCGCAGTGCCCGCTCGGCGCGGCCGAGATCCGGGGCGTCGGGGTCCTGGTGGGTCAACAGGCCGTCACGGCCGCGCAGTTCGAGGCAGAACCGGGCCACGTCGCGGGCCTGCTCGGTGACGTACCACTTCGCCATCGCGGCCAGCACCGGATCGGCGCGGCCCGCGTCCAGCCCGGCCACCATCCGCCAGGCCAGCGCGTGTCCGGCCGTCAGGCGTGCGTCGAGGTCGGTGTACCGCTCCCGCAGCGCGGCGGGCACCGCGTCCGCCACCGAGTCGAGCCAGTGGCGGATCTTGGCGTGGAAGTCGACCCCGGTCCGCTCCAGCACGAGCAGTTCGCTGATCATCCGCCAGCCGTCGTCGACGTCGCCGAGGACGTCGTCCCGCGTCAGCCGGACCCCGTCGATGGAGATCTCGCAGAAGGCGTCGTCGGTGAGGTTGGACAGCGTGCGGATCGTCACGCCGGGGGAGCGCAGCGGCAGCAGGAAGAGCCCGATGCCGGGCATGGTCCCGGGCACCGTGACCGCCGCGCACAGGGCCGTCTCGGCGAAGCCGGACTTCTGGTTGAACACCTTGGTGCCGTACAGCCGCCAGGCTCCGTCGCCGTCGGGCTCGGCCCGGGTGGTGATCCGCCCGAGGTCGGAGCCGGCCTGCGGCTCGGTGAACAGCACCGTGGCGATCTGCTCGCCGCGCGCCAACGGCGGCAGCAGCCGGGCGCGTTGGGCATCGGTGCCGCTGTCCAGGACGAAGCGCCCCACGATGTCGACGCTCAGCACGTGCGCGTCGTCCGGCACTCCGGCGAGGATCATCTCCTCGGTGACCACGGCTGACTCGTGGTGGCCGAGCCCGCGACCGCCGTACTGTTCGGGCCAGCTGGGGGCGAGCCAGCCGCGCTCGCCGAGCAGCCGGTAGGTCTCCAGCAGTCCGGGCTCGTCCCCGGGCGGAAGGAGCCGGATCCGCCGGACCTCCTCCTGGACGACGGGTGAGCGCAGCAGTGCGCGTACGTCCTCGCGAAAGGCCCGCTGGGCCGGTGTCGGCCGGGTGTCGGGCACATCGGTCACGGGCAGGTGCGGTGTGCTCATGTCGGCTCCCCGTTCAGCAGTGCTCCGAGTGTCCGGCCGAGCTCCGCCACCTGCGGCGGGCGCATCATGCCGTAGTGGTCGCCGGGCACGCGGTGCCCGATCACCGGGCCGCTGGTCCAGGCCGCCCAGTCCGTGAGGGTGGACTCCGGGGAGGCTTCGGCGAGCACCAGGTCGATCCGGCCGTCGTACTGTTCCGGCCGCCATACCGCCGCCGTCGAGATGATCACGCGGAACACCTCCATGCGGCGCCGCATCAGGGTGGCGGATCCGGGCGGTACCAGCCCCGTGTCCACGAGCGCGCCGATGATCCGGTCGGCCTGCGCGGTCTCGTCCAGGCCCGCCAGCTGGTCGAGCGACCACTCGGCGGGCGGGTCGACGCCGGCCGTCAGTGCGAGGTTCTCGGCGAACATGCCGCGCAGCAGCGCGGCGTCCGGTGCCTCGTCCAGCACGGTCGGCTTCTGCGTGTCGAGCATCGCGAGCAGCGTGACCTGTGCGCCCTGCTCGCGCAGCCGTACCGCCGTCGCGTGGGCCAGGCCCCCGCCGACCGACCAGCCGACGAGCCGGTAGGGCCCCTCGGGCGCCGCCTTGCGTACGGCGTCGGCGTAGGCGTTCGCCATCTCGTCGACGGAGCGCGGGAGTTCACCCTCGTCCAGACCCGGCACCGAGACCCCGTAGCAGGGGATGCCGGCCGGCAGTTCACGGCACAGCGCCGCGTACGCGAGCGACGAGCCGCTGCTCGCGTGGAAGAAGAACACCGGGGCCTGCCCGGGGTCCCCGGGCAGCAGCGGCACCACGAGGTCGGGCTGCTCCGTGGCCGCGGCCGCCGCATCGGGCCGGGTGGCCAGGGCGTTCTCGGCCGCGGCCACCAGGGCCGTCAGCGTGGGGCGGGTGAGGAACTCGCCGAGGTCGAGGGCGAGCCCGGTACGTTCCCGGATCTCGACCACGAGCGCTGCCGCCTGGAGCGATCCGCCGCCGAGCGTGAAGAAGTCGTCGTCCGCCGGGACGTGGGCCAGGCCCAGCCGCTCGCACCACAGCTCGGTGACCAACTGCCCCAGCGGGGACCAGGAGCCGGGCGCCGCGGCGGGCAGCGGCTCGCTGTCGTCCTGCGCGGCGGCGAGCGGGACACCGGGGACCGGCCCCCGCAGGGCGAGGGCGCTCACCGGGGTGCCGGGCGCCGTGACCATGCTCTCCAGCACGGTCCGCAGATCGGCCAGGAGCGTGTCGATGCGGGACCGGTCGAACAACTCGGTCGAGTACTCGGCGTGCAGCACGAGCGCGCCCTCGGAGGTCCGGGCGGCGCTCAGCGTCAGATCGAAACGCGACGTGCCGAGCGGCACGTCGCACGGCTGCACCCGCAGGGCGCCGAGGGTGAACTCCTCGACGTCGGCCTCGCTGGTCACCAGCGCGACCTGGAACAGCGGGTTGCGGGCGCCGGACCGTGCGGGCCGCCGCCGGGCCACCACCTGGTCGAACGGCAGCTCCTGGTGCCGGTGGGCGTCGGAGACGACGTCGGCGGTGCGCTCCAGCAACGTGCCCAGCGGCGGGTCGCCCGCGGTACTGGTGCGCAGCACGACCGTGTTGGGGAAGAAGCCGAGCAGCGACTCGAGTTCGGGCCGGATCCGGCCGGAGAAGACGGTGCCGATCGTGATGTCGGTGCTCTCGGCCCAGCGGCTCAGCAGTGCGTTCAGCGCGGTGGCGAGCACGGTGAGCAGCGGACCGTCGTGCAGCCGCGTCAGCTTCTCGGCCAGCGGGGGCGGCACCGTCAGTCCGGTGATCGTCTCACCGGCCCAGGTCGGCTTGCGGGGGCGGGGCCGGTCGGCGGGCAATGCCGTGGGGACCGCTTGTGCCAGGTGCCGTTCCCAGTACTGCGCCTGCTGTTCGCCCACGGGCCCGGCGAGCCGGTCGCGCTGCCAGGCGGCGTAGTCGGTGTACTGCACGTGCGGGGCAGGCCGGTCGGTTCCGCACGCGTCGGGCGGTGCGGCGTAGTCCCGGCTGAGTTCGCCGATGAGCAGGGGGATCGACCAGTCGTCCACGACGGCGTGGTGCAGGATCAGCGCGAAGACGTGGTCGTCGGGGGCGAAGCGCCACAGGCGCGCCCGCAGCGGGGCGGCCGCGCCGAGGTCGAAGGGCTGCCGGGCCGCCCGCGCGACGTGCTCGTG
>NZ_JAAGMG010000916.1 GCF_010548525.1 Streptomyces sp. SID14478 | reverse complement strand
GGGGTGGGGCCGCCGCTCGACGTACCCCTTGCGCACCAGCTCGTCGACGAGCTGACTGGCGGCCTGCTTGGTCACGCCGAGGTGCGCGGCGACATCGGTGGCGGTGGCGTCCCCGAAGGACAGGCGCACGAAGACGAACCCGTGCGCCGGGCGCACCCCGTCGAACCCCCTGGCCCGGACACCCTCGTCGATGCGTTGCGTCAGCTCGCCGGCGGCGGCGAGCAGCGCGGCGGACAGGGCGAGGGCTTCGGAGTTCTGCACGCAGGTATTGAAACACCCTTGACGCATTGGTCAAGCAGCCTGACCATATAGTCAAGGAGCTTGACCATCCGGTCGGTCCTCCACCCCCGTCCCGAAACTCCACGCACCTCCCGAACCAAGGAGCACGCATGCCCGTAGTCCGCGCGTCAGAGGCCGTCGTCCACGAACTGCACGGCGTCCGCTTCGTCTCGTACGCCGCCCCCGGCACCGGCAGCAAGGAGCTGGCGGCCTGGCGGGGCGAGATCCCGGCGGGCGCGAAGGGGCCCGACCACACCATCTCCCGCGAGGAGATCTTCCACGTGCTGACCGGCTCGCTGCGCCTCACGCTCGACGGCACCGCCCACACCCTCACCGCGGGCGACACGGCGATCGCGAACGCGGGCACCACGCTCGGGCTGGAGAACCCGACGCACGCCCCGGCGACGATGTGGGTGACCACTTCGGTGGGCCTGGAGGCCGAGCTGGCGGACGGCACCCGGATGGCGCCGCCCTGGGCCAACTCCTGAGCCCCGCCGGGTGGGGGCTCAGCCCTGCCGCGTCATCAGCTCCGCACACCGCTCACCGATCAGCATGGCGGGCGCGTTGGTGTTGCCGCCGGTGATGGACGGCATCACGGCGGCGTCGGCGACGCGCAGCCCCTCGACGCCGCGCACCTTCAGCTCCGGGTCGACGACCGCGTCCGCGTCGTCGTACCCGCCCATCCGGCAGGTGCCGACCGGGTGGTAGACGGAGTGCACCCGCTGCGGCAGCTCGCGGGCGAGGTCCGCGTCGTCGGCGAGGGCCCGGCCCGGATGGAGCTCCCCGGTGACGACCTCCTCCAGCCGCTTGTGCGCCATCGCCTCCCGGACCAGCTTCATCCCCTCGATCAGGAAACGGGCGTCGGCCGGATCGGAGAGGTAGCCGGGGTCGATCAGCGGGGCGACCGCCGGATCCGCGGAGGCCAGGCGCAGCTCGCCGCGGCTCTTGGGATAGATGAGCGTCGGCATCACGGTCAGCGCGGGCCGCTTGTCGACGGAGTGGCGCACGGGCGCGTCCTGGTTCGGGCTCGGGTACGACCAGGGCAGGGCGTGCAGTTGCAGATCGGGCTGGTCGGCGGGGGTGTCCGCGCCGGCCGTGCGGACGAAGCCCATCGCCTCGAAGACCGTCTGCCCGAGCCAGCTGCCGCCGCGCAGCGTCTCGGCGAGCATGCCGGTGAAGAAGTGCCCCGCCGTGCCCCGGTGCTGGGCACTGGGGGCGAGGAAGGTCATCGGGACGAAAAGGTGGTCGTGCAGGTTGCGGCCGACGGGGAGGTCGGCGGCGACGTCGATGCCGAGGCCGCGCAGTTGTTCCGCCGGGCCGATGCCGGAGAGCAGCAGAAGTTGCGCCGAGCCCACCACGCCTGCGGACAGGACGACTTCGCGGCCGGCCCGCAACACCTGGCGACGGCTGCCGTCGGTGATCTCGACGCCGGTGGCGCGACCGCCCTCGAGGACCACGCGCGTGACCATGGCGGCCGAGCGGATGCGCAGCCGGGGCGGGCGGTCCGCACCGAGATAGGCGTGCGAGGCGCTGTAGCGGACACCGCCCCGGGCGCTCATCTGGACGGTGCCCATGCCGGTCTGTTCCACGCCGTTGTAGTCGTCGTTGCGGGGCGTGTCCAAGGCCTCGGCGAACGCGTCGACCAGGGCGTGGGAGGCGGGAGTGAGGCGGGGCGTGCGGGTGACGGCCACCGGTCCGCCGGCGCCGCGCACCGCACTGGCGCCGTCCTCCCAGTCCTCCATGCGCTTGTAGGAGGGCAGGATGTCGTCGTAGGACCAGCCGGTGCAGCCCGCGGCGGCCCAGTCGTCGTAGTTGCGCCGATGACCGCGGACGAACAGCATGCCGTTGATGGCGCTGGAGCCACCGAGCAGTTTGCCCCGGGTGACAGGAATGCGGCGCCCGGCCGCGTGCTCCTGCGGCACGGTGTAGTAGCCCCAGTCGAAGCGCTTCTTGACCTGGGGCACGGAGTGCATGATCGAGATCATGCCGGGCTTGCGGATGATCCGCGAGCGCTCCAGCCGCGCCGCGCCCGCCTCCACCAGGATCACGCTCGCCCCGGTGTCCGCAAGCCTGCGCGCCACGATGCAGCCGGCGCTTCCGGCACCCACAACTATGTAGTCAGCCTCAAGAACTGATGGTGTGTCAGCCACGGGGCGCAGTGAAACACGCCGCCGCCCAAGGAGCAATACGCAGGGCGTGCGCCCATGATCAGGCGACGTCCGACACCGCTGCCGCCGGGCGCACCGCACCGGGCCCGAACCTGTCCCGGGCCCGGTCCACGACGGCCTCGATGCGGCGGGCCCGCTCGTCGGCCGGGTCGAACTGCAGCTGCCGGGAGGTGCGTTCGGCCGGCATCAGCTCGTCGGCACGCAGCGTGAACGAGCGGACCCGGGCCCGCTGCAGGGCGAGCCGGTCGTGGAGTTCGTAGGCGAGCGCGGTCAGGGGCGGGGTGTGGGCGGTGGCCTCGCGCAGGGTGCGGGTGCGGGTGGTCGTGGAGCGGTCGGCGTAGCGGACGGTGAGGGCGAGGGCGCGGGTGGCCTGGGACTCGGCGCGCAACTGGAGGCCGAGCCGGTCGGTGAGCGCGAGCAGCGCGGCACGCTGCCGGTCGCGGTCCAACTCGTCCTGGGTGAAGCGGTGTTCAGCGCGGATCGAACGGGCGGGGGCGGCCGGGACCACCGGTGTCGGATCGAGGCCGCGGGCCGCGTCGTACAGGCGGCGGCCCGCGCCGACGCCGAGGATCCGCTGCAGGGTGCCGAGCGGTGCGGCGGCGATCCTGCCGACGCTGTCCAGGCCGTACGAGGACAGGGTGCGGGCGGTCGCGGGCCCCACGCCGTGCAGGGCGGCGGCGGGCTTGTGCGCGAGGAAGGCGGTGACCTGATCCAGGTCGTCGGGGAGTTCGCGCACCGCCGACGGCGGGCCGTCGGCGGCGACCATGCGGGCCAGCAGGGGGTTCGCGGCGACCCCGATGGTCGAGCGGAGCCCGTACAGGCCTCCTGAACGGGCCCGGATGCGTTCGGCGAGGGCCGGGGCGTCCGTGCCGAAGTAGCGCAGGCTGCCCGTGACGTCGGCCAGGGCGGCGTCCGGTGGCAGCGCCTGCACCAGCGGAGTGAACTCGGCCAGCAGGGCGAGCAGATGGAGGTAGATCCGCTCGCCTCCGGGCCCGTCCGCCAGGTCGTGGAAGTGGACGTACAGGATCTGCGGCCGCGTCGCCCTCGATTCTTCCGCCACGTCGCTCATCCCGCGCTCCCCGGGCTCTGGTGCCACAACTTGCGGCTCTGCTTGACGGATTCGCCGGGCGGCTGCAGGTCGGCCCAGGGGTGCAGGTCGTACCCGGTCTCCAGGCGGATGCTGCGGCCCTGCGCCGCAGGCTCCGTCGCCGGGCCCTGCGTGGTGAGCCGCCCCGTGACCGCCGACAGGCCGCCCGTGCGGCGCAGTTCGGCCAGTTCGGCCAGGTCCCAGGCGGCGGACCCGGTGACCGACAGCGCCTTGCCGCCGCCCCCGCCGCGGCGCTGCACCACGCCGCGCACCAGCAGCAGCCAGGAGTGGAAGACGGTGTGGGCGCAGGCGTCGTGGCTGTCCTCGAAGAACGCGCAGTCGACCAGTCCCGAGGTGTCGTCGAGCGTCGTGAAGATGACGCGCTTGCCGGAGCGGACCGGCGGGGTCTGCACGGCCCCCTTCGCGCCGGCGACCATGACCACCTGCCCGTGCGGCAGGTCCTTGAGGCGGTGCGCGGAGACCACTCCCAGTTCGCCGAGCAACTCCCGGTGGTCGCCCAGGAGATGGCGCGAGGTGTCCATGCCGAGCACGCCGAGTTCGGCGCCGAGCCGTTCGACGTCGTCGAGGTCGGGCAGCAGGGCGGGGGCGACCGTGTCGGGGGCGTCGCCGCTCTCGCCGAGCGTCAACTGGCCCTGATGTCCGCCGCGTTGCCCACGGAGCGACTCGGCGATGTGCAGCATCAGGTCCCGCCGGTTGCGTCCGAAGGTGTCCAACGCGCCGACCTGGGCGAGCCGTTCGGCGACCGGGCGGGACGGGCGGGCCCGGGAGAGGAAGTCCTGCAGCGAGACGTAGGGGCGCCCGGCGACGATCCGGTCCGCCTCGCTCTCGCTCATGCCGCGCACGTCGCCGAGCGCGAGCCGCACCCCGTGCACGGAGGGCTCGGCCTCACTAACGGACACCAGTTCGATTCTATAGGCCGCATCCGACGCGTTCACGTCCAGCGGCAGGATCGGTACTCCCCGCCGCCGCGCGTCCGAGAGCAGCAGCCGCTTCGGGTACATCCCGGGGTCGTGCGTGAGCAGTCCCGCGTAGAAGGCGGCCGGATGGTGCGCCTTCAGCCAGGCCGACTGGTACGAGGGCACGGCGAAGGCGACGGCGTGCGCCTTGCAGAAGCCGTACGCGCCGAACGCCTCGACGATCCCCCAGGTCCGCTCGATCACCTCGTGCGCGTAACCGCGCCGGCCCGCCTCCTGCGCGAACCACGCCCGCACCCGCCCGATCAGGTCGGGGTGGGACAGGGCGCGCCGCGTGTGGTCGCCGAAGGCGAGGCTGCAGCCGGTCATCACGTGCAGGATCCGGATGATCTGCTCGTGGAAGACGACCACGCCGCACGTCTCCTCCAGCGCGTCCCGCAGGTCCTCGTGCGGGTAGTCGGGCGCCTGGCGCCCGTGCCGGGCCTTGATGAACGGATCGACCATGTTGGCCGCGACCGGCCCGGGGCGGAACAGCGAGATGTCCACGACCAGGTCGTGGAAGGTCTCGGGCCGCAGCCGCGCGATGAGGTCCCGCTGGCCCGGCGACTCCGTCTGGAAGCAGCCCAACGTCTGCGAGGACTTGATGAGCTGATACGTCTTCGGGTCGCCCGGCGGCACCTGCGCCGGGTCGTCGAGGTCGATGCGGCTGCCGGTGTTCCGCTCGATCTCGGTGACCGCGTGCGCCATCGCGGACTGCATCCGCACGCCGAGGACGTCCAGTTTGAGCAGTCCCAGGTCCTCCACGTCCTCCTTGTCGAACTGGGACATGGGAAGGCCCTCGGTGCTGGTCGGCACGACGGGGGTGCGGCGCAGCAGCGTGGTGTCGGAGAGCAGGACGCCGCACGGGTGCATGGCGATGCCGCGCGGCAGGGCGTCGAGCGCCTCGACCAGGTCCCACAGGCGCGGCCCGTACGCGTCCGGGTCGATGCCGCGCAGTTCGGGCAGCTCCCGCAGGGCGGCGCGGGCGTCGCGGGCGCGGATGTGCGGGAAGGACTTGGCGAGCCGGTCCACCTCGGCCGGTTCCAGGCCGAGGGCGAGGCCGACGTCGCGCACGGCATGGCGTACGCGGTAGGTCTCGGGCATGGACACGGTGGCGACGCGCTCGGGGCCGAAGCGGTCCAGGATCGTCCGGTAGACCTCGAGCCGGCGGGCGGACTCCACGTCGATGTCGATGTCGGGCAGTTCGGCGCGCTGGTCGGACAGGAAGCGCTCCATGAGCAGCCCGTGCTCGACCGGGTCGGCGGTGGCGATGCCGAGCAGGTGGTTGACCAGGGACCCCGCGCCGGAACCGCGGGCGGCGACCCGGATGCCCAGATCCCTTACGTCGTCGACCACTTGGGCGACCGTGAGGAAGTACGAGGCGAAGCCGAGCCGTTCGATCAGGCGCAGTTCGTCCTCCAGCCGCTCCCAGTGGGCGCGGTCGCGGTCGTAGCCGCGGCCCAGCATCGCGGCGACGGAGCGCGAGCGCAGCACCCGGTCGGGGGTGCGCCGTCCCGCGCCGACGAGGCCCGGTTCGGGGAAGTGCACCCGGCCGATGCCCAGATCGTCCTCGGGGTCGACCCGGCAGGCGGCGGCGGTGTCCGCGGTGACCTGGAGCAGCCGGCGGGCCGTGTTCCCCCGGTACCCGGCGGCCTCGGCCACCTGCTCGGCGATCCGGGCCATGTCGGCGGGGGGCTTGAGCCAGCGTTCACCGCTGTCGAGGGTGCCGCGGGAATCGATCGGCACCAGCCGGCGGGCGGAGTCCAGGACGTCCGCGACCTGGCCCTGCCCGGCGTCCGCGTACCGTGCGGCGTTGCTCAGCACCGGCAGGACCCCCTGCTCGGCGGCGAACCCGAGCGAGCGGGCCGCGTGCCGCAGCGAGCCGGCCCCGGTGCCGCTCAGCCCGTGGCAGACGACCTCGATGCGCAGCTGCCCGTCCCCGTACCGCTCCCGCCAGGGCGCGAGCAGCCGGGCCGCACGGTCGGAGCGCCCGGCGGCCAGCGCGCGGCCGACGTCCGAGTCCGGGCCGAGCAGCACCACGACGTGCTCCCCGCCGACGGCGTCCCAGGGCAGCAGGG
>NZ_JAAGMG010000880.1 GCF_010548525.1 Streptomyces sp. SID14478 | reverse complement strand
GCGAACGACAGCCGGGCCATGACGGGCCGCGGCGGCCTGCGCCCCACGCGGCGCCCCTCGTCGCGCAGGACGGCCATCGCGGCGGGGTACGCGGCGGAGGTGCCGATGCCGAGCAGCAGCCGGGAGACGATGAGCCAGCCGAAGGTGGGGGCGAACGCGCCGACGAGACCGGAGGCGCACACCACGACGAGCCCGGCGAGGAAGACGCGGCGCGGTCCGAGGGCGTCGGCCAGCTTGCCGAGCACGGGCTGGGCGACGGCGCTGGCGAGGTAGAGCACGGAGATCAGCCAGGCCGTGTCGGCGGCGCCGATCCCGAAGGTGTGTCCGATCGCCACCAGAGCGGTGGAGATCATCGTGGTGTTGAGCGGGTTGAGCACCGAGCCGAGCAGCAGCGGCGCGGTGAGCCGGGCGCGGAATCCGGGCTGTTCCCCGGTCGCGGCCGCTGGGGCGGCGACGGGCGTGGTCGTTATCTCGCCCGTATCACCGCTCACTTCTGCACCAGCCGCTCCAGGAGCAGGGTCGCTTCGGCGAGGGTGCGCCGCTCGGACGCGTCGAGCTCGTCGGCGAGGGCCTGAGCGAGCCAGCCGTGCTTGGCGGCGCGTACGGAGTCGAGGGTGGCGCGGCCGCTCTCGGTGATCGACATGACGGACTGGCGCCCGTCGTGCGGGTCCGGGGAGCGCGTCACGAAGCCCTGCTCCTCCAGCGCGCCGACGGTCAGGCGCATGGACTGCGGCCGGACGTACTCGGAGCGGGCGAGCGCCGCGGTGGTGGCGGGGCCCTCCGTGCCGAGGCGGGCCAGGACCGTGCGCTGGGTGGGCGTGAGGAGGCTGTCCGGCGACGCGCTGCGCAGTCGGCGCGAGAGCCGCCCGACGACGGTGGCGAGATCGGCCGCGATCCGCTCGGTGGGCGGCTCCGCGGCCGCGGGTCCCTGCGTTCCTGACATGCCCCCACCGTAAGAGATAGACAGGAAGCCTTGCAAGTTTCCCTTACGATCATGACGATCATGCGGCGCTCGGTACGCGGGAGGAGGCTCAGGGTGCGAGCGCCCCGAGCAGGGTCCGTGCGCACAGGTCGCGCACCTGCGTACGGGTCAGCTCCGGCGCGTCGAGCCAGTCCAGACAGACCGCGACGAGGAAGGCGAGCCAGCCGCGCACCGCGAGCCGCAGCTCCGCCGGCTCGGGGAGACGGCCGTCGAGCTGGGGATCGGCGGCCAGCGCGGCCATGATCTGCGCCTCGTGGGCGGCGAGGCCTTCCCGGTACACGGTGCGCACGACGGGATCGCCCGCCGCCTCGGCGCGGTGGAAGGCGCGAAAACCCTGCGCATGCGAGGCGACGTACTCCAGGAAGGTGTCCAGGCCGGTGCCGAGCTGGTCGCGCACCGGGACGCCGGGGACGGCCGCGGTCAGCCGCAGCATCCGGGTGCTCTCACGGCGGACGACGGCGGCGAAGAAGTCCCGCTTCGTCGGGAAGTAGTGGTAAAGCAGCCCGCGGGAGACGCCCGCGATCTCGGCGACCTGCTCGATCCACACGTCGTCGTACGGGTCCTGCGCGAACAACTTGGCACCCACGGACAGCAGTTGCTCGCGCCGCTCCGCGGTGCTCAGCCTGCGCCGCGTCCGCTCCCCCGTCGTCCGCGCTCCCCCTCGCTCTGCGCTCATGCGGGCACCCTACCTGGACCTGTACCGGCTTACTTGACGTCGGTTCAACAACGGGACCACACTATGGCGCATTATTGAATCCACGTCTAACAAGGCGCGAGAGCGGGCCCAACCGGCCGGTCGCGCAAGGGAGATGGGCACGATGGCGCAGGTGACACAGTCGGCGGCAGGCGTGCTGCCACGGGGCTTTCGCGGTGCCGAGCAGGGCTGGCCGCGCCTCGACCGGATTCCGCACCCGCCGCGCCGGGTGCCACTGATCGGCGACGTGATGGGCGCCAACGTCCGTACGCCGCTGCAGGATTCGATGCGGATCGCGACGCAGCTCGGCCCGATCTTCCGGCGCAAGGGGTTCGGCAAGGAGATCGTGTTCGTGGCGGGCGCGGAGCTGGCCGCGGAACTGGCGGACGAGGCGCGGTTCGCCAAGCACGTCGGGCTCGGGGTCGCGAACCTGCGGCCGGTCGCGGGCGACGGCCTGTTCACGGCGTACAACCACGAACCCAACTGGCAGCTGGCGCACGACATTCTGGCACCCGGCTTCAGCCGGGAGGCGATGGCCGGGTATCACCCGCTGATGCTGGACGTGGCGGGCCGGTTGACGGCCGCGTGGGACGCGAGCGAGGCCGCCGGACGCACGGTGGACGTACCCGGTGACATGACGAAGCTGACGCTGGAGACCATCGCGCGCACCGGCTTCGGCCATGACTTCGGGTCCTTCGAGCGCGAGCGCCCGCATCCGTTCGTGACGGCGATGGTCGGCGCCCTGTCGTTCGCGCAGCGGCGCAACGTGGTGCCGCCGCTGCTGTCCTCGGTGCTGCTGCGCGGTGCCGAGAAGCGCAACGCGGCGGACCGCGCGTATCTGAACCGGACGGTCGACGAGGTGATCGCCGCGCGCCGCGCCTCGGCCGGCGGCCCCGGCGACCTGCTCGACCGGATGCTCGACATCGCCCACCCCGACACGGGCGAGCGGCTCGCACCGGAGAACATCCGCCGCCAGGTGATCACGTTCCTGGTCGCCGGGCACGAGACGACCTCGGGCGCCCTGTCGTTCGCGCTGCACTACCTCGCGCAGGACCGGGCCGTGCTGGCGAAGGCGCAGGAGGAGGTGGACCGGGTCTGGGGCGACGTGGACGTACCGGCGTACGAGCAGGTCGCCAAGTTGCGTTATCTGCGACGGGTGTTGGACGAGTCGCTGCGGCTGTGGCCGACGGCGCCGGCGTTCGCGCGCGAGGCGGTGGCCGACACGACGCTGGGCGGGCGGCACCCGATGCGGCGCGGCGCGTGGGCGCTGGTCCTGACCACGATGCTGCACCGCGACCCGCAGGCGTGGGGCGCCGACCCCGAGGTCTTCGACCCGGAGCGGTTCGCGCCGCAGGCGGTGCGCGCCCGCCCCGCACACGTCTTCAAGCCGTTCGGCACCGGGGCGCGGGCCTGCATCGGCCGCCAATTCGCCCTGCACGAGGCGATGTTGGTCCTCGGCCTGCTGCTGCGCCGCTACGACCTGCACCCGGAGCCCGGCTACCAGCTGCGCATCACGGAGCGACTGACACTGATGCCGCACGATCTGCGACTGTGCCTGACCCGCCGCTGATCTTCCGGCCGGTCGGCCCGCCTCGTAGGCTGCGCCGATGAGTGTCACGCGCACGGAACCGGCCGAGGAGAGTGCCGCGGCGGCCCTCGGGCCCGATCCCGGCACGCCCGACGAGCGGGGTCCGGTCCGCTACTTGTGGTGGTTGGTGACCCGGCAGCGAGGGCGGGTCACGGCCGGCGCCCTGCTCGGCAGCCTGTGGATGGTCGGGCTCACGCTTCCCCCGTACGTCCTGTCGCGCGCCATCGACGACGGTCTCCTCGGCGCCGACTCCCGTGCCCTGTACGGCTGGTGCGGGGTACTGCTGGCGCTCGGCGCGGTCAACGCGTGGCTCGCGATCATGCGGCACCGCACGATGACCCGGGTCCGGATGGACGCCACTTTCCGTACGACGCGGCTCGTCACCCGGCACGCGACCCGGCTCGGTGCCGTGCTCCCCGGCCGGGTCGCGGCCGGGGAGGTCGTCACCGTCGGCGTCGGCGACGTGGCCCGGATCAGCCAGACCCTCACCCTCACCGGCCCCGGGGTCGGCGCCGTCGTCGCGTACGCCGTGGTGGCCGGGCTGCTCCTGTCGATCTCGGCGCTCCTCGCCGTGGTGATCCTGCTGGGCGTGCCGCTGCTCGCCGGCTGCCTGGGCCCGCTGCTGGGCCGGCTGCAGGGCGTGGAGTCCGGCTACCGGGACCGCCAGGGCGTCCTCGCGTCACGGCTGACCGACCTCGTCGGCGGCCTCGGCGTGCTGGCCGGGCTCGGCGGCAAGGACGTGTACGCGCGGCGGCTGCGCCGCGACACCCGAAGGCTGCGCGACGAGGGCTACCGGGTGGCCCGGGTGATGAGCTGGGTCCAGGCACTCGCGGTCGGCCTTCCGGCGCTGTTCCTCGCGTGCGTGACCTGGCTGGGCGCGCGCATGGCGGCTCAAGGGCAGCTGTCCGTGGGCGAGTTGGTGGCCGCGTACGGCTATGTGGCGATGCTGGTCGTTCCGGTGCAGTTCTTCATCGAGGGCGGCTACGACCTGGGGCGGGGGCTCGTCTCGGCCCGCCGGGTGCTGCGGTTCCTCGCGCTCGCCCCGGCGGGCGCCGGG
>NZ_JAAGMG010000841.1 GCF_010548525.1 Streptomyces sp. SID14478 | reverse complement strand
GTACGCGACCGCTTCGTGCTGCCCTCCCAGCTCACCGACGAGGCCGCCGACCTCCTCCACCGTGCACGCAGCGCTGCTCTGAAGGTCCTCGACTCCGAGGTCCACGAACGCGACCTGGTCGACCGCCAGCGCGCCGAGCTCCAGCTCCCCGCGCAGGTCTGGGAGGTGGCCCGCTCCCTGGACCGCTACAGCGGCCTCGTCGAGGAGACTCCCGACACGGCGGAGGGCGAGCACGCCCAGGCGCCCCTGGACGCCCGCCGGGCGGCGCTGAAGACGGGCCTGGCTGCCATCGAGGTGCAGGTGGAGGCGCTGGAGACGTACGCGGCGCAGACGGCGGAGGCTGACGCTCGTCTGCGGGAACTGCAGCAGATGAAGCAACTGGAGAAGGACGGCGCCGACGTGCTGGACTTTCTCGCCTCGACCGCCCGCGCCGACCTGGCGACGGCCGAGGTGGGAGCGCTGTCTGAGCAGGCCAAGGTTGTTGCCGACCGGTTCACCGCCGCTCTCGTCGCGGCGAAGGACGCCGCGGTCCAGGCACTGCCCGCCGCACCCGCCGTTCTCGACAAGGTCCCGCACCCCGGGAAGGGGAGGTAAGTGCCCGCGGGCAATATGGAGTTCGGGAAGTTCGGCGCCCGCGGCATCAAGGGCGATGAGGCCGCGGCCCGCCAGCTCGACATCCTGGGTGTGTGAGGGCCCGGGGTGTGCACCGTTGCCGCCGGTTCGAGGGGGGCTCCGGGCCCTCACGGTGAGCTTGCTCCCGAGGAAGGAGGAACGCGCGCTCGCTGGTCTCAACGCGTGTTCCGAGCGCGCTGGGTCAGGATCGGGAGCATCGCGTTGGCAGCCGGTGCGCTCCACACGAAGTCCAGGACCACGTCGACGTCGGCTGCCGCCGCTCCGATCTCTTCGAAAGGTGACCGCCTGGTCGGCGCCCAGGTCGAGGAGTTCCTTGAAGCGGGTGGTGTCGAGGCCGACGGCGACGACCTGCGAGGCGCCGAACCGCCTGGCGATCTGGATGGCCATCCGCCCGGCGTTGCCGGAGGCGCCGAGGATCGCGACCTGCTGGCCTTCCTGGAAGGCGATGCGGCGGCGCAGGGCGACCCAGGAGGACATGCCCGGGTTCATCGCGGCAGCGATACGGACCGGATCGGCGTCGTCGGGCAGCAGGACACTGCGGCGTACGTCGATGACGGTGCGCTCGGCGAACGTGCCGAATGTCGTGTCGTCGAGGGCCACGTAGCGAAGGCCGCCTTCGACGTCGCGTACGACGCCGTCGACGCCGGGCACCAGCGGGAAGACGCCGGTGGCGGAGTAGTGGCTGCCGTTCGCCTTCGACCGGTCAGGTGGTGCAGGCCCGCGGCGAGGACATCCACGACCATCTCGTGGTCGTGCTGGGCGACGGGGTCGGGGTGCTCGCCGAAGGTGGGCGGGGTGTCGTACGAGGTGAGGACCGCAGCATGCATGACTGACTCCCGGGCAGGTTTGGTTTGCATTACCAATCTCTCTTCAGGTTGATTGGGAATGCAAACGAAGTCAAGTAGGGTGAGATCCATGGCCGCCGACAACACAGACGACGCCCTGGTAGACGGCCTGGTCCGCAGCGCCTTCCAGGTCATGGGCGTACTCACCCGCGTAGGCGCCGAGTACGACCTGTCCCTCACCCAGCTGCGCGTACTCGGCATCGTCCGCGACCGCCAGCCCCGCATGAGCGACCTGGCCGCGTTCCTCGGCCTCGACAAGTCGACCCTGTCCGGTCTCATCGACCGCGCCGAACGCCGCGGCCTGCTCGCCCGTGGCCCCAGCCCCGACGACAAGCGCGCCGTCGTCGTCCTGATCACCGACGCCGGCCACGAACTCACCCAGCGCCTGTACGCAGAAGTCCAAGACGCTCTCGCGCCGGCCACCGCACGACTCGCACCCGAGCAGCGCCACACCCTGGCCCAGCTGCTCGAGTCCGTCGTATCCTTGCCGCTGCAGCTTAAATCCCGTCCCGCCACGCGGCGCTGAACGGGCCGGCGCGCGCATCGCCAACAATGGTGCGGCAGTGGCGGAGGACGGTCGGCGCGGCGCGGTGTGCGCGGCGCGGTGTGCGCGGCGCGTGTTCAGCACAGACGGTCGGCCACGTCCTCGGATTCCTGCATACGTGGATGATCTGGGCGCGCTGACATGGGAGCCCGGACGACTGCACCAAGGACCTCAACGAGATCGTCAGAAACGCTCGCGAGCTGCGGAAGGCGATGAACGCCGATGCCTCCAGCGACCGGACTGCGGCGTACGTGCTGATCGACCAGATCGAGGAGGGCCGGGCGAAGGTCGAGGGGGACGCGGACTGGAACCGGACCCTGATCTTGCGGCCTGCCCATCAGCTGGAAGGACTGGCTCACCGCCCATCCGTCTCAGTAGCCTTCCCCCTTCCCCCTTCCCCCTTCCCCCTGCCAGCTTGGCCGTGTGGACCATCAAGCAGTGGCAGACCTTCACGCAGGACATCCGGCCAGGGCGGCCAGGGCGGCGGGCGCACGGGCTGTCCGTCCCAACCGGTGGCTGTGCCATCCGAATCGGCGCGCGGCGGCCCCTCCCCGGCGCCGGGGAGGGGCCGCCGCGCGTTCATGCTCCCTCCGTGAAGTCAGCGCTGCTGGTCAGAGCCTCGTGGGCGTCGATCTCGTCGGCAAGGCGAGCGAGCCGGGAGCGGGCCCCGCCCAGCGCGTCCGAGCCCAGCAGCAGGCGCAGCGGCGGCTGGTCGGAATCGACGGTTGCGGCAATCGCCGCGGCAGTGCGGGCCGGGTCGCCAGGCTGCTTGCCGGAGACACCCAGGGTGGAGGTGCGGCGCGCGCCCGCGCTGTGCTCGTAGTCGGCGAGGCGTAGCGGGGACTGCTGCATGGACGAACCGGCCCATTGGGTGCGCAGAGCGCCCGGTTCGGCGATGGTCACCGCGATGCCCAGCGGGGCGACCTCGGCGGCCAGGGATTCCGAGAGGCCCTCCAGAGCGAACTTGGTCGCGTGGTAGTAACCGGTGGCCGCGAACGCGGCCAGCCCGCCGAAGGACGACACGTTGACGATGCGTCCCGCCCGGCGGGCCCGCATTGCGGGCAGTACCGCCTTGAGAACGCAGACGACGCCGTGGACGTTCGTGTCGTACAGGGCGCGCACTACGTCGTCCTCGCCTTCCTCGATGGCGGCGAGGTAGCCGTAGCCGGCGTTGTTCACCAGCACGTCGATCGCACCGAAATGCTCCTCGGCGCGGGCGACGGCTGCCTGCACCGAGGCTGGGTCGGTGACATCGAGCTGTAGAGCCAGCGCCCGCTCGCCGAATGGTGCGGCGAGATCCTGCACGGAGTCGGCGTTGCGGGCGGTGACGGCGACGTGGTCGCCACGGCGCAGGGCGTGCTCGGCCAGCGCGCGTCCCAGGCCGCTGGAGCAGCCGGTGATGAGCCACGACTTTACAGATGCGCTTTCGTTGCTGTCGGACATGGCTCCATGTCAACAGCTGCCGCCGGATGCTGCCACGCCTGCTCAAGGGGGGCTCTCGCAGGGTCAGGCTCACCGGCTGGCTCCCTGAACGCCGGACGGCTCGACTGCCTGCCAGTAGGGTCGGCCGGGTGAGCCACGACGACAACGACCTGGGATCTTTCCTGCGCAGGCGACGCGAGCGGACCGATCCCGCACGCGCTGGTGTCGTCACCCACACCCGCCGCCGGGTCCCCGGGCTTCGCCGCGAGGAACTCGCCCTACTCGCCGGCGTGAGCCCTTCCTACTACACACGCCTGGAACAGGGACGTGACCGCCACCCCTCCCGCGAAATCCTTCAGGCCATCGCAGGCGTCCTCGAACTCGACGACGCAGAGCGCAGCTACCTGTGGTCCCTGGCCGCACCCGCCCTCTTCACCGACGCCGCCCCTGACCGTGAACCGGACGCGGTGCGCCCCGGCGTGCTCCATCTGTTGCGTCGCTGGAGCGACCTGCCGGCATTCGTGACCAGCCCCCGCCGCGACGTGCTGGCCACCACCGCCCTGGCACCCCGCCTCAACCCAGCCTGGGCGCAGGGCCAGAACCTCATCGAGTTCACCTTCCTCGATCCACGGGCACGCCAGGCGTATCCGCAGTGGCAGGACATCAGCCTCCAGGCTGTAGCCGGTCTGCGGGCCACCGCAGCCGCCCTCCCCGGCCAACTCGACGCCTTCATCGCCACCATGCGCAAGAGCAGCGACACTTTCAGAGCACTGTGGGACTCCCACGACGTCTATGACCGCATCCACGGTGCCAAGCAGCTACAGGTGCCGGGAGTTGGCCTGCTGAGTCTGGAGTACGAGACATTCGCCCTGGCAGGACCTGAAGGGCACGTGCTGTATGTGTACTTCGGCCGGGAAGGCAGCGCCGACGAGGCGACGATCCGCCGCCTGGCCGCCGGATAAACGCTCCTCGGCCCGGGGCACCGCACCACCTCGGCGGCATTCTGCTACAGGTCATATACCAGGGTGCGCCGCACGGCGTTGATGGGGTGGAGGGGCGGGCCGCCGCTGCGTGTGACGGCAAGAAGGGCCCGCCCAAAGTCCTGCTGTCTCCGAGGGTGTGGTCGAGCAGGACACGCTCATGCTGCTGCACGGCCTGCCGGGCGTGTAGCAGGCGCGTCGCACCCGTCTTGGCCTCCACCTGTATGGAGGCCAGGGCGAACTGCCGTTCAGACGGCCAGCCGGTATTCGTCGACCCACAGATCCTCGTAGTGGTAGAGGCTGGTGAGGTAGTCCCGCACCCTCGGTTCCCAGTCGACGGCCGTGCAAGATGCCCAGGACATACGCGGCGACAGCGGGACACACGACGTCTCCGGCCTGCTGGAACTGCGAGGAGCGCGACCCTTGCAAGGGATAGGTGGCACGGAACGAGGCGAGCGTCCCGGCCTCCGAGGGGTGCAGGCGCCGCCCGTCCCGCTCCCGGACCCAGGTGCGGGTCTTGCCTGTCAGGCACCATGACGGATTGTCCGCGGAGAAGCAGTTCCCGCCCTTGGCGCGCCCGGTGGCCGGGTCGGCGGGGCGCTGCCCGCGGGTGTTGACACGCTCGCCCTCGTTCCAGTCGAGCGCTTCGCCATGGCCGTGAACGGCAGTTTGTGCGCGGGCGGGGTGAGATCGACCCAGCGGAAGCGGGAGGCGAGCATGAAGACCCGCTTGCGGCGGGAGGCGATGCCGAGGTCCGCGGATTCCAGTACGGCCCAGGAGGTACGGAACCAGTCCGCGCAGCCGAACTCGACGGACAGCTCGTCCAGGATCTCTTCGGGCAGGTTGCTGGACTGCTCCATGGCCATCCACTGGATCGGCGCGCTCGCGGCTTGGAGGCCGAGCGGCCACAGCACGACTTCGAGCATCAGGCCGATGCGGGGGTCGGTGAGGTCGTCGAGCATGTCGTGCACCTGGGCCCAACTCTGTCCGGTGCGCGGGGCGTAGCCCTCGTGGTAGCCGAGGTCGGCGCACAGCCGGCAGTCGTCGTCGAGGTCGGGGAACAGTTCGTCGCAGCACACCTCGTCGAGGCGAATGAACCCTGCGGCTTCGCCGACGGCGGCGATGGCGTCGCGCAGGATGTCGATGTTGGCGGCGAGGATTCCGGCGCGCTTGCCCGCGGTGGAGAAGCTCGGGCAGGGCGGGCTGAGAATGACGCCGACGGTGCAGCGGCGGCAGAAACAGCGGCACAATCCGCTCCAAGTCCCAGACGGGGGCCGGTAAGCGTCAGATCACATCCCGGGTTCGTGCCACACGATGTCACCGCGCGCTGCACGCTGCCGCGCGCCCACCGCAGCACATCGCTGTTCGGCTGCCGACCCGACAGGCGCTGTCACCGCTCCGTGGGCGCGCACAGCGGTGTCCACCAGGCCCAGGTGGTGAAGCCTCACCGTCGCGGCCGCCTTCAAGGACGGCGGCTGGCTGAGGTCGGCGGCCACGGCATAGTCCAGACGTTCTCGACGCGAACCGCCCCCTGTCCGGAGCGGGCTGGCCCCGACGTCATCACCTTGAGGCAGCCGCCGATGATGCTCACCATCATTCTCACCGGCGGCCACTGCCTGGCTCAGCGTCGGGCGTGATGTCCCGCGCGGTCGCCTCGCCGCCGCTCCAATCGCAAGGAAGCCGCACGCGGACCTCACTGCTCAGATTGTCCTCAAATCCGCTCAGGTCGCCTCCGCCGCTCCCTGATAATGACGCTCCCCATGATGGATCGCCGGAGGAGAGAAGTGGACCTGACGCATAAGATCTTCACATCGATAGAGACCGCAGTACCACCAACTTGGCTCGCCATCCCGCTGAAGGTTGCCGCTACTTCCCTCGCATTGCTCGGCGCACTCACCTTCGCCCGCCTGCTCGCCAGGATCCTCTGGGTGGAGGTGAGCGTACGTTCCGAACGCAGGTGTTGGTATCCAGAAGTACTGGATTATGCCAGCAAGATCGGTGTCCACGTAGGTGATCCCGCTTGGCGAAAAAAGCTCCCTCGGTCATGGATCGACCTGGAGCGAAGGAACCCCATGTGGCTTTTCCGCTACGCAATGGCTCGCCGCCTCACCAGGCAAATATCCGCGAAGAGCCTCGAAAAGATGGCGAAGAGAAGGAATCTTCTAGAAAATTTGTCGCGAACGCCGATGCGGGTCCTTAAACTACTCTCTAGGCGATCTCTGATTCTCCTTGTATCCGGCGTGGTGGTATATCGACACGAGCGTCCGGGTGGGGCATCAACGGATCTTCGAGCGATTTTGGATCGAATCCCCATGGTCGCAGACCAGAGGGCATGGGCGCCCACCCTGGTGCTGACAATCGGATTCTTTGCATTCACTCGAAGTGGAAATTTGATCGACAGGATCCGGGCGAGAGACGAGGCAGCAAAGGATGCGAACCGCTTGCTGACTGAACTCCTCGCAAAACTTTCAGAGCTTGACGTCGCACTGCAAGAGGTGTACGAGAACTGCGATTCATATCGTTCTGCCTACCTGGATGTTGCCTCCGGAGCCGCTGAGTCCGGGCGGCTGGCATGGTCTCCAAGGTTCGGCTTCGAAAGTGATCGCTACATGTTCAGAACAAGCTTGTACGGAAGGAAAACGCTAGAAATACTTCTGGAGGAGCGGGAGTTCCAGAGGCTCCAGTCTACCTTGGATTCCGTCGCCGACCATCTGGCGGACATGCGGAGCAAGGGCATCTCCTCCGTAGCCCTAAGAATCCTAACCCCCGTTTGGGCGGAGATTTACGACTGCCGACTCCAGTGGCACCTCCACCCCTCCAGGGCCCATCACACCATTGGCATCAGGGACTCGATGCTGGGATTGGGCTGGTTGAAGGAGCGCCTGGAATCCAAGGAACGTCAGTTCGGGCGCCTTTTTAAGGAGGGAGAGCTCGATGACCGCGACAAGCTCGACTCGATGCTCGTGGAGGAATCGTATCGACTGGATGAACTGATTCTACAGAGTAAGATGGCACACTCTAAATTGCAGAAAATCGAAAGTTTTCTACTCAAGCGCTTGCACGGGACATCGCTCACGAAGCTTGTCAGCGCTGTGGGACACAAGTAGAGTGCGGCCAAAAGCCAATGATGTCAAAAACCAAGAGATTCGGGGCCTTGATCGACGGGTGAGACGCGCCAACTCGGCGACGCGCTCAATCCCGTACTCGCCTGGGTCTGCCGATTCCACGCGAACTCGCTCCTCGGCCGCCACATCGCGCCCCGGCGACCCGGCCGGGGGCTGCGGGGGCCGAACCGCAACCGGCTCCGGCTCCACCGGAAGCGGGCGACAAAACCCCCCGCTGCCGGCCACTGCCCGGCGCGAGCAACGCGAATCTGCGCCCAGCTCGAGGGCGTCGTGTGAAAGTTCCGGTCCGGGGCCCCGTGGCGGGATATACCCGAGCGATTTGGACCGTAGCCCGTCTACGACTGGCGGACCTCCCTGGCCAGCGTGGACTCAACCACGGTCGACCTCTACCGCGAGCGCCACACCGTCTAGTCTTCTGAGTCAGGAATTCTATTCAGATAGCTGGCGAGGCGTTCGAGGATCTCGTCTGCGGTCTTGGTCCAGACGTAGGGCCTGGGGTCGGTGTTCCATGCGGCGATCCAGGTCCGGATGTCCTTCTCCAGGGCCTGGACGGTCTTGTGGACGCCTCGCCGTATCTGCTTGTTCGTCAGCTCGGCGAACCGGCCTGAGACGAGACCGCTTCCTTGCCAAAAGTCCACGCCGCGCCCTTCGGTCCACCGCGGCTGGCCTTCCGTTGAAGGTTCACCCGGATCGGCAATGGACCTTCCCCGAACGGCCGTCCCTGAGTGCCTGACCGGCAGCCGCAACTCCTTGCTGCTGCCGGTCAGGCACAGGAATACCTCATGTGGATGGACGGCACCATTCCTTGACGTTCCGTCATGAAAACAGTGCGACCTCGCGTTGTGCACTATCGGGAGGTGTCCCTTGAAACGCACGATGCTATTCCGCGGGGTTGTGCTGACACTAGCGGCAACTGCGTTGAGCGCGGGCTGCTCGAGCCAGCAGCCAGAAGAAGCATTCGCGTCCAAGCCCAGAGTCACGGGTTCGACACCTGTGCGCCCGGATAGCCTGACCGCAAGGATGAACAGAGAGATTGACAAAGGGGTCGGTTTCTCCGTCCGCGACGCGACCGATCTCAATCGAACAGTGGAGCTGCAGCACACCGATCTCTGGAAATTCTGTCTGTCGCGAAAGGGTGAAGGGCCGGACTCGGGAGAGCTCGGAGCCGTTCCATACGGAGAAAAATGCCCATCCCGCTGGAACGCGCATGTTCCGACGCCCAAAACTCCCAGCGTTACCGGAGAGAACTTCAAAAGAGGCAAGGCCAGGGGAGCGACGGCCCGTTGAGCAAGGTCATGGATGCAGCATGTAAGGATGTCCGCCGATCACGCCTCCTGTCGTGGGCTGCCGTAGCATCAGCTTTGCTTGCCGTTCTGCTCGGTCTGTTCATCCACACCGGGGATGACGACAACGACAGTGAACCCTTTTCATCCTGCTGCTGAGCTGGCCTGATGCAGGACTACGACGGCCTGGACGGTGGCGGTGATGCGGGTGGTCGAGCACCGGAGTTTGCGCAGGAGTCGCCAGGTTTTGAGGGTAGCCATGGCTCGCTCGACGAGGGCCCGGATCTTGGCTTGAGAGCGGTTCACAGCCTGTTGACCTGCTGAGAGTGTGCTCCACCGGCCGCGAAAGGGAACCCGAATCGTGCGCCGGGCTCCCTGGTAGCCCTTGTCAGCCCAGCAGGTGATGCCTGCCTGATCGAGAGCGTCGACGATGCCGTGTTCACGGGCCGCGCGCACATCGTGGACTGCGCCAGGTAATGCCGGCGAAGCCCACAGCAGTTCACCGAACGGACCCGCGATGACCTGCACGTTTATGCCGTGCCTGTGGTGCTTCCCCGAGTAGAACGGGCGGTCGGCGGCAATCCGGTCGATGGCCAAGAGTGTCCCGTCGAGCAGCACGTACGCCTTCATCGACGCCGCCCGGACTGCCTGCGCGAGCGTCGGTGCGAGTGTGGCCAGCAGGTCGACGGCCTCGGTCACGTAGCGGTAGACCGTACTCGTCCCGACCCGGAATCCCGCCGCGAGCTGGGCATACGTTGTTGCGTTCCGAAGGTGCG
>NZ_JAAGMG010000785.1 GCF_010548525.1 Streptomyces sp. SID14478 | reverse complement strand
CTGGCGTAACGGCGCGGGCTCCGCCTCACCCCCGGACGACTGGCGTAACGGCGCGGGCTCCGCACCACCCCCGGACCACCGGCGTAACGACCCGGCCCCGCCCCAATCCCGGACGACCGGCATGACGACGCGGCTCCGCCCCACCCCGCCCCGCCGGCATCAAGGGCCGACGGCACACGGAGCAGGGCGGAGTTCGAAGGGGAGGGTCAGTCTCCGATCAGGCCTTCCCGCAACTGCGAGAGCGTCCGCGTCAGCAACCGGGACACGTGCATCTGCGAGATGCCGACCTCTTCCCCGATCTGCGACTGCGTCATGTTCGCGAAGAACCGGAGCATGATGATCCGGCGCTCGCGCGGCGGCAGCTTCGCGAGCAGCGGCTTCAGCGACTCCCGGTACTCGACGCCCTCGAGCGCCGTGTCCTCGTACCCGAGCCGATCCGCGAGCGACCCCTCGCCCCCGTCGTCCTCCAGGGCGGGCGAGTCCAGCGAGGACGCGGTGTACGCGTTGCCCACCGCGAGCCCGTCGACCACGTCCTCCTCCGAGACGCCCAGCGCCACGGCGAGTTCGGGAACGGTGGGTGAGCGGTCCAGCTTCTGCGAGAGTTCGTCGCTCGCCTTCGTCAGGGCGAGCCGCAGCTCCTGGAGCCGCCGGGGCACCCGCACGGACCACGACGTGTCCCGGAAGAACCGCTTGATCTCGCCGACCACCGTGGGCATGGCGAACGTCGGGAACTCGACGCCCCGCTCGCAGTCGAACCGGTCGATCGCCTTGATCAGCCCGATGGTGCCGACCTGGACGATGTCCTCCATCGGTTCGTTGCGGCTGCGGAAGCGTGCGGCCGCGTACCGCACGAGCGGCAGGTTCAGCTCGATGAGGGTGTCGCGCACGTAGCCCCGCTCGGGGCTGTGCTCGTCGAGCGTGGCAAGGCGCAGGAACAGGGAGCGGGACAGAGTGCGGGTGTCGATGGCCCCGGAGGACGCCGGTGGGGGCGTCGTCTGGGGCGCCTGTGCCGGAACGGAGGCCGGGACAGGTGTGTCGATCAGCGCGGCGGTCGCGGACGCACTCGCGTCACCGGACGAGCCGGGCGTGAGCGTGAGCACCTTCGAGCTGCCCTGGTCTGCGGACATGCCACCCCCTTGAGGTCGCGGACGGTCGCGGCGACGTTCCCGTCAGGTAGGAGCGCAGCCTCCACCTGAATACCGGACGCGAGGCCGCGCCAAACGCGGTTCCAGCAGAATGTCACATGTCGGCAACACGCTGTAGTGACATGTCGACATGGAAGGGGCGAATCACCGCAGGAAGCAGGGGGTGTGGCGAAAGTGGACAGGGGTTTCCGGTGGGAAATCCCCGCAGGGTCGGTCTACCCGTTTCAGCTACGCATCGATCCTGTTTGCGGATCGAAGTCGCGCGAAGCTGCGGGCGAGGAGCCTTGACACGTGCATCTGGGAGACACCCAGTTCCGCGCTGATCTGGGACTGCGTCAGATTCGAGTAGTACCGCAGCAGCAGGATCCGCTGTTCCCGCTCGGGCAGCTGAACGAGCAGGTGCCGTACGAGATCCCGGTGTTCGACGCCGTCCAGCTCGGGGTCCTCGTAGCCGAGCCGGTCGAGCAGCCCCGGCATCCCGTCGCCCTCCTGCGCGGCCTCCAGGGACGTCGCGTGGTACGAGCGCCCGGCCTCGATGCAGGCGAGCACCTCGTCCTCGGCGATGCGCAGCCGCTCGGCGATCTCGGCGGTGGTGGGCGAGCGCCCGAAGGCGGTCGTGAGGTCCTCGCTCGCGGCGTTGACCTGCACCCACAACTCGTGCAGCCGCCGCGGCACGTGCACGGTCCGTACGTTGTCGCGGAAGTAGCGCTTGATCTCGCCGACCACCGTGGGCATCGCGAAGGTCGGGAACTGCACGCCCCGCTCCGGGTCGAACCGGTCGATGGCGTTGATCAGCCCGATGGTGCCGACCTGGACGACGTCCTCCATCGGCTCGTTGCGGCTGCGGAAGCGGGCGGCCGCGTACCGCACGAGCGGCAGGTTCGCCTCGATGAGCGCGCCGCGCACCCGGGAGTGCTCGGGGCTGCCCGGCAACAGGTCCTTGAGCTGCCCGAAGAGGACCTGCGTGAGGGCCCGGGTGTCGGCGCCGCGGGTGCTCTTCGTCGCGGGCGGGGCTTCTTGAGGCGCAGTACTGGCCGGCACGGTCAACGCCACCTCTGTTTCCGTCAACTCATCGGTCAAAAGCGGTCATAGCATCACAAGACATGTGCACTGTGTGCAAGCACCGTATAACTACGTGTTGACGGGCAAGTTGGGGCATTTAGGGATGAAGGCATAAAAAAGCCCCCTGCCGTTGCGGCAAGGGGCCGTTCGGTCGTACGCCCGGCTCAGAACTCGTAGTCGGCGATGACCCACGTGGCGAACTCCCGCCACAGGGCGACGCCCGCCTGGTGCGCGGGGTGTTCGATGTACCGCTTCAGCGCATCGGTGTCCTCGACCGCCGAGTTGATCGCGAAGTCGTACGCGATGGGGCGGTCGGTGATGTTCCAGTCGCATTCCCAGAACGTCAGCTCGGGGATCTGCTCGCCGAGGGCGCGGAACGCCCTGACGCCCTCGGCGACGCGCGGTTCGTCGCGGCTGACGCCGTCGTTGAGCTTGAAGAGGACCAGATGGCGGATCACGGCTGTGCTCTCCCTCGGGGGGATCGAAGGGCTCGGGCTACTTGCCGCCGTTGGCGACCCACGTCATGAAGTCGCCGACGGACTGCGCGGCGGACGAGACGCCCTCGAAGCCTATCTGGACGTAGTCGGCGGCCTTGGCGGGGTCGGTGATGATCACGTAGAGCGCGAAGATGACCACGACGAACAGAACGATTTTCTTCGGCTCCACTGCGTTTCGGCCTCCCCGCGCCCGCGTCCGCACCACACCTGTGCCCCGTGTGGCCCCTGTTGCCGGGCGCGAGTCTATCCCGGCGATGTGTTCATCTGACCTTTAAGGACCAACGGCCCGCGATCACAGGTCTTTTGCCGCGACCGGGCGGTGAAGAAGTGGCGCAGGATGGGTGACGAGCCCGGAGGGTCTGGCAGGAATCCGAAGGGCAGGGACGGTCCCCGACTGCGGGGTTCGCGCCGCTCGCTTCCCCCCTGACGCGGCGCGAACTTACGGGAGTCCGTCCTCATCGGGGGAAGCGGCTTGTCCCCCCGATGCCGCTTCCCCCGTCCCAAGCGGGACGAGAGCCCCGGCGCCACTGGACAGGCGCCGGGGCTCTCTCGCGTCGGCACGCGCGCGGGGTCATGGGTACGCGCCCGCGGAGGGCACCCGGCACGCGGAGCCCCAACTGGCATGCAGAACGCCCCTCTTCCTCGGTGACCCGTGGAAGAGGGGCGTTGTCAGCGGTAGCGGTGGGATTTGAACCCACGGTGAGTTTCCCCACACTCGCTTTCGAGGCGAGCTCCTTCGGCCGCTCGGACACGCTACCGAGAGGAACTCTAGCCCAAAGTGGGCCGTGGTCTGAAATCCGTATCTCTGAAGAAGCGGGTCAGGGGCTCGGCGCAGTCCTGGGCGAGCACCTCGGAGATCACCTCGGGCCGGTGGTTGAGCCGCCGGTCGCGGATCACGTCCCACAGGGAACCGGCCGCCCCGGCCTTGTCGTCGCGGGCTCCGTAGACGACGCGGTCGAGGCGGGACTGGACGACGGCGCCGGCGCACATGGTGCACGGCTCCAGGGTGACCACGAGCGTGCAGCCCGTCAGCCGCCAGTGCCCGAGGGCCTGGGCCGCCCGCCGGATCGCCAGGACCTCGGCGTGGGCGGTGGGGTCGCCGGTCAGCTCGCGTTCGTTGTGCGCGGTGGCGAGCACGGTCGTCCCGTCGGGCGCCAGGAGCACGGCGCCGACGGGTACGTCGCCGCCCACCGCGGCGAGCCCGGCCTCGGCCAGGGCCTGCCGCATGGGCGGCTTCCAGGGATCTCGTACGGGATCGGGTTCGGGAACGGACACGGGATCGGGAACGGGTTCGGGCTCGGGGGGTGTCACGGCCAGGAATCTATCCCCGGGCGAACCCACGAGGTCAGCGCACCGTCTCGAGCACCTCCGCGGCGCCCAGCGCGTCCGCGATCTCGCTCAGCGCGTCCACCCCGTCGAGGGCGAGCAGTTCCTTCTCGGGGACGCCCAGGTCGGCGAGGATCCCGGTGTCCCCGAGCGGCCCGGAGGGCACGGCCTCGGCGGCCGTGCCGTCGTCCTCGTCGCTTTCTACGTCATCGTTCGCGGTGTCCGGTTCGCCGTCCTCCGTGCCGTCCAGGTCGAGGGAATCCAGATCGTCCTCGGCGTCCGGATCCTTGCCGAGCAGTTCGTCGGTGAGCAGGATCTCGCCGTAGCTGCTGCGGGCTGCGGCAGCGGCGTCCGAGATGTAGATGCGAGGGTCGTCCTCGCCGTCCAGGCGGACGACGCCGAACCACGCGTCCTCCTGTTCGATGAAGACGAGGACGGTGTCGTCCTCGGCGCCGGCCTCGGCCGCCGCCTCGCGGGCCAGGTCGGACAGGTCCGACAGGGTCTCCACGTCGTCGAGCTCTGTATCGCTCGCTTCCCACCCGTCTTCGGTGCGCGCGAGCAGTGCGGCGAAGTACACCGTGACTCTCCCACTGGTCTCTGGTGTTGCCGGTCGGGGATCCCCCCGGCGGGGCCTTGGAGGCGGGGAGTGCAGTTCAAGCCCCGCCCACTCGGAATCGTGGCAGAAAGTACGGCTCCAAGAGAGGTCTTCCGCGCGCTGTGTCCGCGTCGCGTCGCCGGCGGCAGTGTCTGATGTGAGCCGCGTCACTTGTACGTCACCGCTGAGTCACCAGCGAAAGGTGCGCATCCGCATCTGCTGACGCATCCGTGCGGCCCGTGCGCGGCGCGGCTGGACGCGGGCGCGCAGTTCGCGCGCCTCGGTCAGTTCGCGCAGGAACAGGGCGCGACGGCGCCTGCGTTCGGCGTCCGACTCCAAGGGCTCCCCGGGCCCCGCGCCCCGGTCGTGCCGTCCTTGCCGGTCCTGCTCGGGCATCGCCACACCACCACCCCGGTCCCCCGCACTCGACGAGTTCTTTCCACTTTCCCTCCGGGCGGGTCCTTGATGCCACCGCGCGGGGGCGCGCTGCCGTGGCCCCCGGTTACTGTGGGGGACATGCGGATCCACGTCGTCGACCACCCGCTGGTGGCGCACAAACTCACCACGCTGCGCGACCGGCGCACCGATTCCCCGACCTTCCGGCGGCTCGCCGACGAGCTGGTCACCCTGCTCGCCTACGAGGCGACGCGGGACGTGCGCACCGAGCAGGTCGACATCGACACCCCCGTGTCACGGACGACCGGCGTGAAGCTGTCGTACCCGCGCCCGCTGGTGGTGCCGATCCTGCGGGCCGGCCTCGGCATGCTCGACGGCATGGTCCGGCTGCTGCCGACCGCCGAGGTGGGCTTCCTCGGCATGGTCCGCGACGAGGAGACGCTGCAGGCCTCCACGTACGCGACGCGGATGCCGGACGACCTCTCCGGCCGCCAGGTCTACGTCCTGGACCCGATGCTCGCCACGGGCGGCACGCTCGTCGCGGCGATCCAGGAGCTCATCAAGCGCGGCGCGGACGACGTCACGGCCGTGGTGCTGCTCGCCGCGCCGGAGGGCGTCGAGGTCATGGAGCGGGACCTGGCGGGGACGCCGGTGACCGTGGTGACCGCGTCGGTCGACGAGCGGCTCAACGAGAACGGGTACATCGTGCCGGGCCTCGGCGACGCGGGTGACCGTATGTACGGGGCCGCCGAGTAGTCCGGCCCGGCCTCACGACGAAAGCCGCGGTCGCGTCCGCTCGGTCATCGAGCGGCCGCGACCGCGGCTTTTCCGTGGCGTCTGCTTGCGGGCCGGCGGCTACTTGCAGGTCGGCGACGCGGACGGTGCGGGCTTCGGGTGGGTCAGGGCCGCCAGCGCCTTGTCCGCGGCCGGCTTGGCCGTCAGGGACTTGAAGGTGTTGCCGAGGATCAGGTCGACCTCGGTCGGCTTGTCGCGGGTGTCCGTCTTCTGCTCGGCGCCCGCCAGCTGCGTACCCAGCACGGGCAGGGCCGCGCCGGTCGCCGTCGTCGCGCCCAGCAGTATCCCGGGGCCCTTGACCTTCTTGTCGTACGCCTTCGTCGCGTTGCCCACGTCGCCGATCGCGAAGCCGCGCTTCTTCAGCTCGTCGGCGGTCTCCTTGGCCAGGCCCCCGCGGGGCGTGGCGTTCAGGACGTTCACCTTGATCTGGGCCGGGGCCGGGAGTTTCCTCGCGGTCGCCGGCTTCGCCGTGGAGGGCGACGGGCTCGGGCGCTTCGTGCAGTCCGCGGGGGCGGAGCCGGCGGCCGTGGCCTTGCCGCCGCCCGTGAAGACGTCGACGAGCTGGAGCGACCCCCAGCCGATCAGACCGATCGCGGCGACGGACGCGACGACCGCGAGCACGATCCTGCTGCGCGAGCGCCCGCGCCGCATACGGGGATATTTGTCCCCCGTGATGCGGTACTTACCGCCCATGCCGGGGGGAGTGAGCATGCTCATGGGCGCAGCGTAGTGCCGTGCGGCGGCGATGCCTATTAAATGATCACGGCCGGGCGTCCAGTCCAACCCAAAAGGGCCAATGCGGACTTGGGGCCGTCAGCCGCGGCCGATGCGGAACGGGGCCGTCAGCCGAGTTCGAGGACGCGGGCGTGCAGCACCTGGCGCTGCTGGAGCGCGGCGCGCACGGCCCGGTGCAGGCCGTCCTCCAGGTAGAGATCGCCCTGCCACTTCACGACGTGCGCGAAGAGGTCGCCGTAGAACGTGGAGTCCTCGGCGAGCAGGGTCTCCAGATCGAGCTGGCCCTTGGTGGTCACCAGCTGATCGAGGCGGACCGGGCGCGGCGCGACGTCCGCCCACTGCCGGGTGCTTTCCCGGCCGTGGTCGGGGTACGGCCGGCCGTTTCCGATGCGCTTGAAGATCACACGGAAAGCCTACCGGGCGAGGCTCTCCGGGCGCAGCCATGGAGACGGAGTGCGACCCTGGGAAATACCGCCCTGAAATGGGGCGAAATGGGAACACTCAAGCCGGGGACAGGGGCCTGAAATGAGTGACAGCGAGCCGATAGCAGGCGGGCCCGAGAGTGGAACGCCCTCGTCCGAGGTACCGGAGGGCGCCGCGTTGACGGGTGCGGCCGCGGGCGCGCGAGCACGCAGCCGGTTCGTGCCGCCCGTCGCTCCGGCGGCGCCGCC
>NZ_JAAGMG010000739.1 GCF_010548525.1 Streptomyces sp. SID14478 | reverse complement strand
GTGACGGTGACGGACCTGCTGCCGAAGGCGCTGGAGTTCGCCTCCGTCGCCGGCGCCGACGTCCTCGTACGGGCCGACGACCCGGCCGACCCCGGGTGGCCGGACGAGGTCGACGTGGCCGTCGAGGCCTCCGGGGTCGCGGCCGGGCTCGACACCTGCCTGCACCGGGTGCGCCGGGGCGGCACGGTGGTGCAACTGGGCATGCTGCCGCCCGGGCAGAGCCCGTTCGCCGGGAACCTGGTGGTGAGCCGGGAGATCGAGCTGCGCGGCGCCTTCCGCTTCGACACCGAGTTCGACGACGCGCTCGCCCTGCTCGCCCGGCAGCCGGCGCTCGCGGGCCTGGTGAGCGCCGTGGTGCCGGTGGCCGAGGCACCTCGCGCCTTCGCACTCGCGGCGGACCGCGCCGCGTCGTGCAAGGTCCTGCTGGACTTCGGCTGACCCGATCCGGCGGGCACCGCCCGCCAAGCTGCATGCATTGCGCACGAATGCTTGCCCTGGAGCGCACTCCAGCACGTTGACTGTGCGCCATGAAGTACACACAGCTCGGACGGACCGGACTCAAGGTCAGCAGGCTCGTGCTCGGCACGATGAACTTCACCGGGGAGGCCGGGGCCACCGACGAGAAGACCAGTCACGCCCTGATGGACGCCGCCCTGGAGGCGGGCGTCAACTTCTTCGACACGGCGAACATCTACGGCACCGACGAGGAGAAGGGCGCCACCGAGCGCATCATCGGCTCGTGGCTCACCCGGGGCGGCGGGCGGCGCGACAAGGTCGTCCTGGCCACCAAGGTGTACGGCGACACGACGAACGACGGCACGCCGTGGAACCAGACCTCGTGGCCCAACCACGACCGGCTCAGCGCGGTCAACATCCGCCGCGCCGTGGACGCCTCGCTCACCCGTCTGGGCACCGACCACATCGACCTCTACCAGTTCCACCACGTCGACCGGGACACCCCGTTCGACGAGATCTGGCAGGCGATGGACGTCCTGATCCAACAGGGCAAGGTCCTCTACGCGGGTTCCTCCAACTTCCCCGGGTACAAGATCGCCCAGGCCAACGAGACGGCGCGGGCGCACGGCCGGGTCGGCCTGGTCAGCGAGCAGTGCCTCTACAACCTCTTCGAGCGGCGCGCCGAGATGGAGGTCGTCCCGGCGGCCCAGGAGTACGGACTCGGCGTCATCCCCTGGTCGCCGCTGCACCAGGGCCTGCTCGGCGGCGCCCTGCGCAAGCAGCGCGAGGGTTCCGGCTCGCGCACCCTGACGGGCCGCTCGGGTGCCGGGCTCGCCGATCCCCAGGTGCGGGCGAGGGTCGAGGCGTACGAGAACGCGGTCGCGGAGCACGGCTTCGAGCCCGGCGAGGTGGCTCTCGCATGGCTGCTGACGCGGCCGGGAGTCACCGGGCCGATCGTGGGTCCGCGGACGCAGGAGCAGCTGGACTCGGCGCTGCGGGCGCTCCAACTGGAGCTTCCGGAGAGCCTGTTGACGACGCTGGACGAGATCTTCCCGGGCCCCGGCCCGTCCCCGGAGGCCTTCGCCTGGTGACGTCCGGCGGGGCCGTCGTCAGTCGAGCCACTCGCCGTGCTCGCGCGCGGCCCAGTCCCGGCGGACGTAGCCGGTGCGCATGCCCCTGCGGGCCTCGGGGTCGCCGACCGCCATGCCGATGTGCCCGGCGAGCACGATGCCGAGGGCGAGGGCCAGCCAGTCGTGCACGAAGGTGCTGCCGGTGCGCCAGACCAGCGGCGCGAGGTGCGTGAACCACATCAGCAGGCCGGTGCCGAGCATGACGAGGACGGCACCGGCCAGCCAGGCCGCCCAGAGTTTCTGTCCGGCGTTGAACTTGCCCGCGGGGCGCTCCGGTTGACGTCGCAGCGCGGCCCGCAGCCAGGTCCTGTCGTGCGCCCCGAACCGGTTGAGGCGGCTCAGGTCGGCGCGGAAGGCCCGCGAGGCGAGGCCGAGCAGGAACGGGGCGGGCAGCAGCAGCCCCGACCACTCGTGCAGCGTAACCACGAGGGTGCGGCGCCCGACGAGTTCGGCGAGCTGCGGCAGGTAGAGGCAGGCCGCCGTGGCGACGCAGACGCCCATGAGAACGGCGGTGGTCCGGTGCACCCAGCGCTCCGCGCGCGTGAACCGGCGTACACGGGCGGCCAGTTCAGGTGGTGGGTGCATCTTCCCGCCCGTTCGAGCGGCCGACCCAGCCGTCCACGTCGTAGCCGCGTTCCTCCCAGTACCCGGGGCGCACCTCGTCGGTGACGGTGATGCCCGAGAGCCACTTGGCGGACTTGTAGAAGTACATGGGGGCCACGTACAGGCGGACGGGGCCGCCGTGCGCGTGCCCGAGGTCCTTGTCCTGCATCCGCAGCGCCACCAGCACGTCGGCCCTTCGGGCCTGCTGCAGGGTGAGGCTCTCGCTGTACGTCCCGTCGAAACAGGTCAGGCGCACGGCTCGGGCGGTCGGGCGCACTCCCGCGGCGTCCAGGATCCGCGAGAGCCGTACGCCTTCGAAAGGGGTGCCCGGGACCCGCCAGCCCGTGACGCACTGGACGTCGCGGACGAGGCGGGTCTGGGGCAGTGCCCGCAGTTCGGGAAGCGTGTAGGTGACGGGGCGGTCGACCAGGCCGTCGACGGTGAGGCGGTAGGTCTCGGCCGACTTGTGCGGCACGGAGGCGGTGACGGAGTAGTAGCGGAAGCCGCCGCCGTTGGGGAGGATGCCGCTCAGCCCCGTGGGGTCCTTCTGGGCGAGGTTCTCCAGCACGTGCTGGACCGGGGCCGCCGCGGCGACGCCGAGCGCCCCCACGCCGAGCATGCCGAGGATCAGGCGGCGCCCGACGGGGGCGCCGCCCTCGGTGTCGGCCCGGGGGCCTGGGCGTTCGTTCACGCTTCGATTCGAGCACCCGGCGTGGCCGAATACCAGGCCTCACCGGTTGCCGTCACCGTTTCGTCAGCTTTTCCGCGTACGCCCCGCGGACCGGTGGCTAGCCGGCCTTCTTCTCCAGCTGGAACGCCTCGTTGCCCAGGCCGATCCGCGCGTGGGCCTCGGGGTTGCGGGAGCGCAGGACGAGGCTGTGGGCGACGCCGACGAGCGCGGCGAGGACGATGACGCCCGGGAGCAGCCAGTTCAGGGCCGAGTCGGGGCCGGAGCCGACCAGCACGTCGAAGTCCTTGACCGTGTACCCGGCGATGACCAGCAGGGCGAGGCCCGCGATGCCGGAGGCGATCAGCCGCCAGGCCTGCGCGCCGGCCGCGCCGCGCTTGGCGAAGAACACGATGACCGCGAGGGACGCGGTGGCCATGAGCAGGATGACGCCGAGGGCGCCGATGTTGCCGCCCCAGGTGAACAGGTGCAGGACCGGCGCCGTCGGGTCGCCCGCCGCGCCGCTGTCGGAGAGGGCGAAGCCGATGACGACGACGAGCGCGATCACCGACTGCAGCACCGAACCCGCGCTGGGCGCACCGCTGGCGCTGTTCGTGCGTGCGAACGCCGCCGGGAGCAGGCCCTCGCGGCCCATCGCGAACGCGTACCGCGCCACGACGTTGTGGAAGCTGAGCATGGCCGCGAACATCCCGGTGATGAACAGGACGTGCATGATGTCCGTGAACGTGCCGCCGAGCCGGTCCTCCGTCAGGCCGAACAGCAGCCCCGCGGACTGCTTCTGTGCCTCACCGACGATCCCCGCGGGGCCGGTGGCCACCGTCAGCGCCCACGAGCTGATCGCGAAGAAGACGGCGACGCCGCCGACGGCGAGGAACATCACCCGCGGCACCAGGATGTGCGGGCGGCTGGTCTCCTCGGCGTAGACGGGCGCCTGCTCGAAGCCGGCGAACGCGGAGATGCAGAAGCACAGGGCGGTGCCGATGCCCACGCCGGAGAGGGTGTCCGGGTTGAAGGCGTGCAGGGACACGCCCTCCTTGCCCGGGTCGCCGAACGCGGCGACGTCGAAGACGACGACGAGCGCCACCTCGATGAGCAGCAGCACGCCGAGCACCCGCGCGTTGATGTCGATCTTCAGCAGGCCGCAGACCGCGACCAGGGCGACCGCCACCAGCGCGGGTATCCACCAGTCGATCTGCACGTCGAGGTGCTCCTGCGCGAGCGAGGAGACCTCGAAGCCGAACATGCCGAAGATGCCGACCTGGAACGCGCTGTAGGCGACGAGCGCGACGAGCGCGGCCGCCGATCCCGTGGTCGCGCCGAGCCCGCGGCTGATGTACGCGTAGAACGCACCGGCGTTGTGGACGTGTCGGCTCATCTCCGCGTAGCCCACGCTGAACAGCGCGAGCACCACGCCGAGGACGAGGAAGAGCAGCGGCTGCCCCACCGCCCCGACCACGGCGAACGTCGTGGGCATGACACCGGCGACCACCATCAGCGGCGCGGTCGCGGCGAGCACGGACAGCAGCAGCCCCGCGGTGCCGAGCCGCCCCGCGCGCAGCGCGCTCTCCTCGCCCTTGAACGTGCTGATGCCCGGATCGGCCGTGCTCGTGCTCGAACTGCCCGTCGTCATCGCGGGGTTGTCCTTCCGAGTGTGTGCTGGCTGGTTGCTGATCGTCTACGCCGAGCCGAGCGCGGCACTGCGCGCGGCACGGAACGCTTCGTACGGGTCCCGGTCCGGGTACGACCAGGGGGCCTTGGTGACGTGCGGTCCGATGCGGTGGAACAGGGCGGCCGCCTCGGCCGGGCGGCCCTCGCAGTACTTGGCGTGGGCGAGGAAGTTGAGGTCGACGCGGCCGCGCGGGTGCGCGACACCGGCCCGGTCGTAGGGGTCGCCCCACTCCAGCCACCAGTCGAAGGCGGCCTTCATGACGAGGCGGGCCCGCCGTCCCGTCCAGTGCCCGGACGCCTTCGGGTCGGCGCTCTCGCTGCCCGCCCCGGCGAGGACGCGGTAGCGCTCGGCGTGCGCGACGACCGGGAGCACGGCCAAGGGGGAGGACGACGGCGCCTGTTCGGCCGCCCAGGCCGCGAAGTCGTACACCTCGTGGAGCGGGTCCTGGCCCGCGGCCGGGCGCCGCTCGGCGAGCCGGGCGACCATCAGGTGGTGCGCGTGGTGGTGGACGGGGTGGCGGTGGCGCACCTCGTCGAAGAGCCGGACGACGTCCTCCTCGCTGCCCAACTCCCGCTCCAGAAGGAGCAGTCCGAGCCAGGGAGTCGGGTCGCCGGGTACCTGCGCGGCCGCCTGCGTACAGGCTTCGCGCGCCTTGTCGGGGCGGGTCTTGCCGGCGACCGCGCGGTGCACGGCGGCGCAGGCGAGCAGGACAGGCGCGTCCGTGGACTCGGGTTCGGCGAGCTGCCAGTCGCGGACCCAGGCGGCCGCAGTGGGTTCCTGCGCGAGGCCCATGACGCGGTGGCCGCGCAGGTCCCAGTCGTCACCGGTGCCGGCCAGCAGCGCCCGGGCCTCGGTCCAGCGGCCCTGGGCGAGCGCGGTGCGGGCGGCGACGAGTTCGTTGTCGTCGAGCGCGGGGTCACCGAAGTGCGCGGGGTGCGCGTTCTTCTTGCGGGAGCGCCCGAGCGGAGGCGGGGGTGGAGACACCGCAGCGGTTCCTCTACGACTCTTTTCAGCTACGAAGCAACGAACGTGGCAGACACAGGTACGGCCGCGCGGCGTCGCGCGGCCCGGGAGCGGATGATCACGCACAGCAAACCGGTAGGGGGCCCTCCGCGTCAAGGGCGGACCCGTGACGGACTTCACCAACTCGTCCCGCGCTACGCCGAGTTCACTTTTCGGCGCTTTCAATCACCGCTGTGAGCTGGCGTGTTGGTGATGTGACACGAGTAGGTTGCGGTCAGGTGTCGGGGATCTCGACGGGGGCACCCGTAGCGCGGACGGCGCCGCGGGGCGCTATCGTCAGCCTCGTACCCACCCCTGCCCGTCCAGCAGCTGTCCGAGGTGCGCAGCGTGTCGGTTCTCGTTCTCGTCCTCGCCGTGAGCGCGGCGTTCTGCCTGGGCGTCGGATTCGTCCTCCAGCAGAACGCGGCCCGGCACGCCCCGCTCGGGGACTTCCTCTCCCCGCGGCTGCTGCTCGACCTGATCCGGGTGCCGCGCTGGCTCGCCGGCATAGGGCTGATGGTGTGCGGGATGGCGCTCGGTGCCGTCGCGCTCGGCCGGGGCGAGGTGACCCTCGTCGAGCCGCTGCTCGCCACGAACCTCCTGTTCGCCCTCGTCCTGTCGCGCCGCCAGACGAGAGCGCCGCTCGGCCGCCAGGGCTGGGCCGGGCTGTCGCTGCTGGCCGGCGGGGTGACGGCGTTCATCGTGGCCGGGCAGCCGCGGGGCGGCACCGCGGTGGCCGATCCGCTGCGGCACTGGCTGATCATCGGCGTGATGGTCGGCGCCGCGCTGGCGCTCGCGGCCCTCGCCAGACGGTCCCGGCTGAGCGCGGGGCCCGTACTGCTCGCGGTCGCGGCGGGCCTGCTGTACGGCGTGCAGGACGCTCTGACCCGGGTCAGCGGGCAGCGTCTCGGCGAGGGCGGCTGGACCGCCCTGTTCACGGGGTGGCAGCCGTACGCGGTGGTGGCGCTCGGGGTGACCGGGCTGGTGCTGGTGCAGAGCGCGTTCGAGACGGCGCCGCTGCGGATGTCACTGCCCGCCCTGACCGCCGCGCAGCCGCTGGCCGGGATCGTGTGCGGGGTGGGTTTCCTCGGGGACCGGCTGCGGATGGACACCGGGGCGCTGGCCTGGGAGGCGGTGGGGCTGGCCGGGATCGTGGCCGGGGTGGTCCTGCTCGGATTGCATCCCGCGATGCCGGGCGCTGCCGCGCGGGAGCGGGACCGGGTGCCGGCCGGGCGGTAGGGCCGACTGCGCGCCACCGCCGTCCCAGCGGACCGTCGAAGGACGGCGTCCGCAAGTGCGGCACGCACCGCCACCACCCCGCTCCACCGGACCCCCGGAGACTGACGTCCGCAAGCGCGGCACGCACCGCCACCGTCCCGCTCCACCGGACCTCCGGACCGCCACCGCCTGCCTCACCCGCCGCCCCGGACCGCCAGACCGCCACCGCCTGCCTCACCCGCCGCCCCGGACCGCCGGACCGTCGCCGCCTGCCTCACCCCTCGTGACCGCGTGCCTCACGCATCGTCGCCGGTCGCGCCCGCGCGACGGTGCCGCTCCGGCCCCGCGGACCTTCGCGGCGTAGCCTCCCCCGCATGAAGCCGGCTGAAGAGATCCTCGACATCGTCGACGAGCAGGACCGCGTCATCGGGCAGGCTCCGCGCGGCGAGGCGTACGCCCGCAACCTTCGGCACCGGTGTGCGTTCATCCTGGCCCGGGACCCGGACGGCAAGATCTTCACGCATCGCCGCACCCCCACGAAGCTCGTCTTCCCCGGGTGGTACGACATGTTCGTCGGCGGGGTGGTCGGTGCCGGGGAGAGCTACGACGAGGCCGCCCTGCGCGAGGCCGAGGAGGAGCTCGGGGTCTCCGGACTTCCGCGGCCCACCCCGTTGTTCAAGTTCCTCTACGACGACGGCGCCGGGAAGTCCTGGTGGTCGTACGTCTACGAGGTCTGCTGCGACCTGCCGGTGCATCCGCAGGCCGAGGAGATCGACTGGCACGCGTTCCTGAGCCCGGAGGAGCTGGAGCGGCGGCTCGGCGAGGGGTCGTGGACGCCGGACGGCCTCGCCGCGTACGAGCGCCTGAAGGCGCACCGGTGACCCACGGGTAGGGTCCTGCGAGTGATCGAATTCGCGCGCAACGTCCGGCTCTGGTTCGCGCCGGAGCGGATCAAGGACGAGGGTGACACCCCCGACTACCGGTTCTCGCTGGCCAATGAGCGCACCTTCCTGGCGTGGGTGCGCACCGCGCTGGCGCTGATCGGCGGCGGCTTCGCGGTCGACCAGTTCCTGCCCGACCTGCGGTGGGCGTGGCGGGTCGGGCTCGCGCTCGCGCTGCTCGGCGCCGGTGTGCTGTGCGCGCTGCGCGCGGTGAGCCACTGGGTGCGCTGCGAGCGGGCGATGCGGCGCGGCGAGGACCTGCCGGTGTCGAGGTTCCCGGCCCTGTTGAGCGTGGTCG
>NZ_JAAGMG010000704.1 GCF_010548525.1 Streptomyces sp. SID14478 | reverse complement strand
ACCGGCGTCCCGTCGGCCGCGTCGTCCGTGGGGCGCGCGCCCGCGGACAGCGCCCCCTCGGGCAGCGGCGCGGAGAGGATCGCGGCGATCTCGGGGCGCGGGGCGGGCGGCGGGGCGCAGATCCCGCCGAGTTCCTTGGCGCGGACGGCCTTGGTGATCCAGATCCGGTCGAGCACGCGCCGCTCGTCGGCCTCGGCGACCAGGTCCTCGGACTGGTTGTAGTCCCCGTCGGCGGCCTGTACGGCCCACAGGTGGACGGCGACGCCGTGTTCCTTGGCGGCCATCATGCCGGGCAGCAGGTCGCCGTCGCCGGTCACCAGGACCACGTCCGAGCAGGCGCGGTTGCGGGCCAGCTCGGTCAGCTCGGCGTGCATGGCCGCGTCGACGCCCTTCTGTGCCCAGCGCCCGTCGCTGCGGGTCAGGGCGCCCAGCCGGACGGTGACCCGGGGCATCACGCGCAGCCGGCGGTGCTCGGGCTGGGGGACGCGGTCGGGGGCGCCGTCGAACCAGTAGATGCGCAGCAGCTGCCGCTCGGTCTCGGATTCGGCGCGTTCGCGCAGGCCCTGGATGAGGGCGGTGTGGTCGACGTGGATCCGGGATCGGGAGGGCTCGCCCGCAAGGAGGCTCGCGGCCGCCCCCAGGAGATATCCGGCATCCACCAGGACGATGCAACGGTCCACGCGGTCCACCCTCTTTCGCCGACTTCCGACAGTCCGGACGCGCTCACGGGGCGGCGCCCGCGGGTTCGCTTCGGGTTTCCTTCGAGTCTGCCCGACCGCGCGGGGGTTAACGGCCCGAACTCGATCTTCGGCGTGGCGAATACCGCGGGGACGCGACGATTGCGCGCCGATACCGCATGTCACGCACGGTAATTCTCCGAAATGCGACCTTTGTTGACATATGTGAATCTGAACGCGGCCCTGGCCCCGAGATCCCCCGTAGGAGGCAGATCACCATGGCCAAGAACAAGAACCGCAAGCAGGGTGCCCAGCAGGACCGCTCCTCCGCCGCAGAGCAGGCTCAGGAGCAGGCCAAGTCGGCGGCTTCGGAAGCACAGTCCGAGATGCCGCTGACCCAGGCGCAGGGCAGCCCGGCGGATGTTGCCCGTAAGCACCAGAAGCGCTTCGGCCACAACTGACGCCTGATTCCAGGCACTTGGTAAGCGCGAGGGGCTCACCCGGAATTCCGGGTGAGCCCCTCGCGCGTGCCGTCTCCCGGTCAGTCCCGGATCAGCCCGCCAGGCACGAGGCGCCCAGCAGCACCTTCAGGTCGCCGTAGAGCGAGGGGTCCGGCTTCACGCGGTGCCGGTCGAGCCGGAGCACCGTGGTCTTGCGCGGGCCCTGGAGCTTGATGCGGACCTCGCTGTCGCCCCGGTGGTTGGAGAGGATCTCGCCGAGCCTGCTGACCATCGGCGGGGTCACCTTCAGGGCGGGGATGGTGAGGATCACCGGGGCGTTGGTGCCCGCGTTCGACAGGTCGGGGACCTGCATCTCCATGGCGACCAGGCGCGGCACGTCCTCCCGCTTGTCGAGGCGTCCCTTGACGAACACCACGGCGTCCTCGACGAGTTGGGTCGACACCAGCTGGTACGTCGCCGGGAAGAACATGCACTCGATGGAACCGGCGAGGTCCTCGACGGTCGCGATCGCCCACGCGTTGCCCTGCTTGGTCATCTTGCGCTGCAGGCCGGAGATGATGCCGCCGACGGTGACGACCGCACCGTCGCCGAAGTCGCCGCCGGTGAGCTGCCCGATGCCCGCGTCCGCCTTGTCGGACAGCACGTGCTCCAGGCCGAACAGCGGGTGGTCGGAGACGTACAGGCCGAGCATCTCCCGCTCCTGGGCGAGCAGGTACGTCTTGTCCCACTCGTCGGTGGAGAACTCGACGTCGAGACCGAAGCCGGGCTCGCCGCTGTCCTCCTCGCCGCCGCCGAAGAGGTCGAACTGCCCTTCCGCTTCCTTCCTCTTGACCGCGACCACGTTGTCGATCATCGGCTCGTACTGCGCGGTGAGGCCCTTGCGGGTGTGCCCCATCTCGTCGAACGCGCCCGCCTTGATGAGGGATTCGGTCGTCCGCTTGTTGCACGCGGCGGCCTCGACCTTGTCGAGGTAGTCGGGGAACGAGGAGTACTTCCCCTTGGCCTTGCGCGAGCGGATGATCGAATCGACCACGTTCGTACCGACGTTGCGGACGGCCTCCAGGCCGAAGAGGATCACGTCGTCGCCCTGGGCGGCGAAGTTGTGCAGCGACTCGTTGACGTTCGGCGGGAGCACCTTGATCTTCATGCGCCGGCACTCGTTCAGGTAGACGGCCGACTTGTCCTTGTCGTCCTTCACCGAGGTGAGCAGCGCCGCCATGTACTCGGCCGGGTAGTTGGCCTTCAGGTACGCGGTCCAGTAGGTGACCAGGCCGTACGCGGAGGAGTGCGCCTTGTTGAACGCGTAGCCGGCGAACGGCACCAGGACGTCCCACAGGGCCTGGATCGCCTGGTCGGAGAACCCGTTCTTGCGGGCGCCCTCCTGGAAGATGGTGAAGTTCTTCGCCAGTTCCTCGGGCTTCTTCTTGCCCATCACGCGGCGCAGGATGTCGGCCTCGCCGAGCGAGTAGCCGGCGATGATCTGCGCGGCCTTCTGCACCTGCTCCTGGTACACGATGAGGCCGTGGGTCAGGCCGAGCGTCTCCTTCAGGGGCTCTTCGAGCTCCGGGTGGATCGGCGTGATCTCCTGCCGGCCGTTCTTGCGCTCGGCGTAGTTGATGTGCGAGTTCATGCCCATCGGGCCCGGCCGGTACAGGGCCGAGACGGCGGAGATGTCCTCGAAGTTGTCGGGCTGCATCTGGCGCAGCAGCGACCGCATCGGGCCGCCGTCGAACTGGAAGACGCCGAGCGTGTCACCGCGGCAGAGCAGTTCGTACGTCTTGGGGTCGTCCAGGGGGACGTCCAGGAGCTGCAGCTTGATGCCCTTGTTGGACTCCACCATCTTCACGGCGTCGTCCATGATCGTCAGGTTCCTGAGGCCCAGGAAGTCCATCTTGATCAGGCCGAGCGACTCGCACTGCGGGTAGTCCCACTGCGTGATGGTCACGCCGTCGGTGTGCCGCGTCCACAGCGGGGCGTGGTCGACGATGGGCTCGCTGGACATGATGACGCCGGCGGCGTGCACGCCCATCTGCCGGACCAGGCCCTCGACGCCCTTGGCGGTGTCGATGACCTTCTTGACGTCCGGCTCGTTCTCGTACATCCCCCGGATCTCGCCCGCCTCGCTGTAGCGCGGGTGCTTGGGGTCGGTGATGCCGTTCAGGTCGATGCCCTTGCCGAGGACGTCGGCGGGCATCGCCTTGGTGAGGCGGTCCCCCATCGCGTACGGGTAACCGAGCACGCGCGCGGAGTCCTTGATCGCGTTCTTCGCCTTGATCTTTCCGTACGTGCCGATCATGGCGACCTTGTCGGCGCCGTACTTCTCGGTCACGTACCGGATCACCTCGACGCGCCTGCGCTCGTCGAAGTCGATGTCGACGTCGGGCATGGAGACGCGCTCGGGGTTGAGGAACCGCTCGAAGATCAGACCGTGCGTGATCGGGTCGAGGTCGGTGATGCCCATGGCGTACGCGACGATCGAACCGGCCGCCGAACCACGGCCGGGGCCCACCGCGATGCCGTTGTTCTTCGCCCACATGATGAAGTCGGCGACGACCAGGAAGTACCCCGGGAACCCCATCTGGATGATGATGTCCATCTCGTACTCGGCCTGCTTCTGCCGGTCCTCGGGGACACCGTCGGGGTAGCGGCGCAGCATGCCGCGGCGCACTTCCTCCTTGAACCACGTGGTGTTGGTGTAGCCCTCTTCCGGGATGTCGAACTTCGGCATGAGGTCGCGCTTGTCGAACATTCCGGTGGTGTCGATCTGCTGCGCCACCAGGAGCGTGTTGCGGCAGCCCTCCTGCCAGGCGTCCGAGGAGTCGACGGCGTACATCTCGTCCGTGGACTTCAGGTAGTAGCCCGTCCCGTCGAACCGGAAGCGGTCCGGGTCGGAGAGGTTCTTGCCGGTCTGGATGCACAGCAGGGCGTCGTGCGCGGTCGCCTCGTGGGCGTACGTGTAGTGCGAGTCGTTCGTCACCAGCGGCGGGATGCCGAGCTTCTTGCCGATCTCCAGCAGGCCGTCGCGGACCCGGCGCTCGATCTCGATGCCGTGGTCCATCAGCTCCAGGAAGTACCGGTCCTTGCCGAAGATGTCCTGGTACTCGGAGGCGGCCTTGAGGGCCTCGTCGAACTGGCCGAGGCGCAGCCGGGTCTGCAGTTCGCCGGAGGGGCAGCCGGTGGAGGCGATGAGGCCCTCGCTCCACTGGGAGAGCGTCTCCTTGTCCATGCGCGGCCACTTCTGCAGCCAGCCCTCGGCGTACGCGTCCGAGGACAGCTTGAAGAGGTTGTGCAGCCCCGTCTTGTTCGCCGCCCAGATCGTCTTGTGGGTGTAACCACCGGAACCGGAGATGTCGTCGCGCTTCTGGTGGGGCTGGCCCCACTTGATCTTCCGCTTGTTGCGCCGCGACTCGGGGGCGACGTACGCCTCGATGCCGATGATCGGCGTGACGCCCGCGCCCTGCGCGGTGTGGAAGAAGTCGTAGGCCCCGTGGAGGTTGCCGTGGTCGGACATGGCGATGTGGCTCATGCCCATCTCGTTGCAGGCCTTGAACATGTCCTTCAGCCGCGCGGCACCGTCCAGCAGCGAGTACTGGGTGTGGACGTGCAGGTGCGTGAAGGGCGGCTTTGACACGGTGGGGGCCTCCAATGGCGAACGCGAGGCGACGGGGCGGCGGGCAGCGCCTCGTCGAGGGGAGCGGTCGGGCGACGGGTGGGCGGTCCGGGGACAGCTTGGAAGTCTACGACCGACCGCTGACAACCGACGGGCACTCCGGAGTACGGTCGGGCGTTGGACGGGACAGAACATCTGTCCCTCACGTCCGCGTCACGTCGGCACATCCCGCACCAGGAGGCACCCAGCGATGTCGGTTCCGCAGCCCACCGCTGAAGCGCGCGGCGAGGAGATCCTCGCCGTCTTCGACACCGCGTTCGGCGAGCTCCTTGCCGCGGACCCCGCAGCGTTCCGGGTCAAGTTCCGCAAGATGGCGGCCTCGGCGTTCGCGTTCTACCGCGGCACGGCCTGCCTCTACTACCACGACGTGGAGCGCGAGCAGCACGGCGGCCCGTACCTGGACGACCGCACCAGCCGGGTCTGGATCCACGGCGACCTGCACGCGGAGAACTTCGGCACGTACATGGACGCGACCGGCCGGCTGATCTTCAACGTGAACGACTTCGACGAGGCCTACGTCGGCCCGTTCACGTGGGACCTCAAGCGCTTCGCCGCCTCCATGGCGCTGATCGGCTACTCCAAGGCCCTGGGCGACGACCAGATCACCGATCTGGTGCGTACGTACGCGGCGGCCTACCGCGAGCGCATCCACGCGCTGTCCACGGGCGCCAAGAGCGACGAGGTGCCGCCCTTCACACTGGACACGGCCGAGGGGCCGCTCCTGGACGCGCTGCGCGACGCCCGTTCGCTGACCCGGTTCGGGCTGCTCGACTCCATGACGGAGATCCGCGACTTCGAGCGCCGCTTCGCCGAGGGCGGCGGCTCCGTCGAGCTGGACGCGGCGACGCGCTACAAGGTGCTCGCGGCGTTCGACGGCTACCTGGAGACGCTGCCGGAGTCGTCGCTGTCGCGCCCGGACTCGTACCGCGTGAAGGACGTGGTCGGCCGCCGCGGCATCGGGATCGGCTCGGCCGGCCTGCCCTCGTACAACATCCTTCTCGAGGGCAACAGCGACGCCCTCGAGAACGACGTCGTGATCTACATGAAGCAGGCGCAGACCCCGGCCGTCTCCCGGCACATCACGGACGCGGCGATCCAGGACTACTTCCAGCACGAGGGCCACCGCACGGTCATCTCGCAGCGGGCCCTGCAGGCGCACGCGGACCCGTGGCTGGGCTGGACGGAGCTGGGCGGCTCGGGCCAGCTGGTCGCCGAGGTGTCGCCGTACGCGGTGGACCTGGACTGGGGCGACATCGACGACCCGGAGGAGATCGCGGCCGTCGTCGCCGATCTCGGCCGGGCCACGGCGACGATGCACGCGGCGGCGGACGACCTGTCGGGGCAGTCCCTCGTGCCGTTCTCCACGGAGCGCGCCATCGACGCGGCGATCGCCGCCGACGAGGACTCCTTCGCGGGCCTGCTGGTCGATTTCGCCCACTCGTACGGGGCACGCGCGCGTGCGGACCACCAGATCTTCGTGGACCTGTTCCGCAACGGACGCATTCCGGGGCTGTAACGCACAGGTACCCCTTAGGCATCGCTTACAGGCAGTCATGGGACACTCCTCCGCGATGGACGACATATCCGGGGCCCTGTCCGGGACCCAGCTCAGAGCCGTGCGCGCGGCACTGTTCACGGCACTCGTCGTGACGCTGTCCGCCGCGTCGCACGTCCTGCTGTCCCGGGCCCCGCTGCCGCTCACCACGGTCGCCGCGACCGCCTTGGCCGTCTTCGTCATCGCGTACGCACTGGCCGGCCGGGAGCGCGGCTTCGGCCGGATCGCGGCGCTGCTCGTCCCCCTGGAGCTGGCCGCCGACACGGTCTTCACCACCGGCCAGCACCTCTGTTACGGCGAGGCGGGCGGCCCGGTCGCCGGGCCGCTGCGCTCGTTCGGCTTCGACGTGCTGTGCGCGGGCAACGTCGGCACGCCGCTGGCGCGGATGACCGGGGGCAGCACCGACAAGGGCGCCGCGCTGCTCGCGCACACCGACGCGAGCGCGTCGTGGCTGCTGCTGGGCGCGCACGTCACGGTGGGTCTACTCGCG
>NZ_JAAGMG010000675.1 GCF_010548525.1 Streptomyces sp. SID14478 | reverse complement strand
CCTCCCCCGCCGACTCCGATCCTCGCCCCCACCCCCACTCCGACTCCCACCCCGACTCCCACCCCGACCCCGACCCACGCGAAACCGCCGAAGCCCAGCCCCACCCCCACGCCCGTGCACTACCCCGTCTACCGCCCCGCGGTGCACCACGCGCCCCCGCGCAGCGGCCCGTCCCTGGTCACGCTCACCCTGCTCATCACCGCACCCGCGGTGCTCGCGGTCGCCGCGCTGCGTCCCCGCTGATCGTGTGTGGAGGTTTCGATGTCGGAATGGCTTGTTCTCGCCCTCGCGATGGTCGCCGTCTGTGCGGTGGTTCTCGTCGTCCAAGTCCTGCAACAACGCAGGATCGGGGACGACGACGACCCCTCGGAGACGCCTGACGTCATCGAGTACATGACGATGATGATCGGCGTGGTCTACGCGATCGTCCTCGGCCTGGCCATCGCGGGCGTCTGGGAGGCACGCAGTGCGGCACAGGACCACGTGCGCAACGAGGCACAGGCGCTGCACGAGATCCACGAACGCGTCCGGGTCTATCCGCCCGAGGTCAGGGACCGGATCCGGACGGATGTCGACACGTATGTCAGCCACGTCGTGACGACGGAGTGGCACGCGATGCGCACCAAGGGAGAACTCACCGACAAGGGCACCCAGCTGCTCGACAAGGTCCGCCGCGACGTCACGGACTTCGAGCCGAAGAACGACTTCCAGGCCCAGGCGTACCAGCCGCTCGTCGACCAGGTGACGGCGGCGGACGACGCGCGCAACGCCCGCGCGGACTCGACCGGCGCCACGATGCCGGGCGTCGTCTGGTTCGGGCTGATCGTCGGCGGCCTGGTGACGATCGGCATGATCTTCGCCCTGCAGATCCGGCGCACACCGCGCGAACTGCTCCTCGCCGGCCTCTTCTCCTCCCTGATCGCCTTCCTGCTCTTCCTCATCTGGGACCTGGACGCGCCCTACAGCCGGGGGGTCGCGGCCACCGCGGAACCGTTCCTGATGCTCTTCCCCGGCGTCCGCTGACGCCGTCGGGCTGCGCGCCGCCCGGGCGCGGAGCACCCTGAGGGCATGACGCCATGGCACGCCCCGATCGTCGTCCACCCGCCCGCTCCCGGGGGCGGGCGGCACGTGACCGTGCGCGGGCGGGCCGCCGGGCTCGCCCACAGCGACGGGGACCTGACGGAGCTGCTGCGCCGCACCGGGCTCGGCGAGGCGGACACGACGCTGGACGATCCGCACCTGGTCGAGTGGCGGGGAGCGGGGCCGCACGTCTGGCACACGACCGGGCCCGACGGGCCGTCAGCGCGCCGCGCCATCCCCTGACCGGCCCACATACGTGCCCCGTTCGTACGACAGGGATCGCGCCCATAAGGGGGTGTCCCTAGCGTTTCGGGGAGCGAGGTGCTTGTCCCAAGCGAGCGGAACCGGTCCGCAGCTGCTCCTCGTGGACCCGGAGGAATCACCATGCACGCGATACGAGCCACTTCCGCCGCCGTGCTCTCGCTGACCGCCCTGACCCTGACCGCACCCACCGCCGTCGCCAGGGAGTCGGATCCGTTCCGGGTCAGCATCTCGCCCACCACGATCGCCGCGGGCGGTCAGGTCACGCTCAACGCCAGCGGCTGCTCCCGGCAGACCAGGGTGTCCGCCGGCATCTTCGACACCGTCACGATCGGCAGCGGCAGCGGCTCGCGGACCGCCACCGTCGACTGGGACGCCAGACAGGGCGCCGTGTACACGGTGACGTTCACCTGCGGCCGGTCGACCCGCACCGTCGACCTCACCATCGCGGGCGGCAGACCCGTCGAACCGACACCACCACCTGTCCATCACGGCGTCAGGGCCGGCGTCGGCGGCTCCATCGGCGGGTTCGACCTGCAGGAGATCGGTATCGGTCTGGCCCTGATCACCGGCGCGCTCGGCACGGCGTACCACCTCGCGCGGCGCCGCACCGGCGACGACAGCGCCTGACGGACGCGGCAACGGGCCGGTGCCCCGAGGACCCCACTGTCCTCGGGGCACCGGCCCGTTCTCGTGCTTCTCGGGCCCCGCGAAGGGGGTCGGGGCCCGAGGTTCCGCTCGTGCCGTTACGCCTTGCTCTCCGCGCGGCGACGCATCCAGAACACGCCACCGCCGATCAGCGCGGAGGCGACGAGCGCCCCGCCGATCGCCATGTCGGTGGGGGTCGCGCCGGTCTCGCTGGCGCCGCCGAGACCACCGCGGACACCGCCGTGGATGACCGTGAAGGCGGCCGGCCGGGTCAGCGACGCACCCTGGCAGTTCACCGTGATGTCGTGCGCACCGGGGTTGGCGTTGTCGTGCACGGTGGCGGTCGCGCTCGCCGTGCTGCCACCGGGGACGGCACTGAAGTTGGCCGTACCGAAGGCGTCGGACGTGGCCGTGCCGCCGGACTGGCACTTGGTCCCGTCGACCGTGACGGTCAGCTGGCCGCCGCGCGGGATGACGCTCGGCATGGCCTGGATGTTGGTCGGGTCCGTCCAGGCGGACGCGGCAGGGGCGGCGAGACCGACGGCTGCGACCGCGACGGCGGACACCGCCAGGGCACGGGTGCTACGCATGGAAATCCTCCGCGGAAGGCGCCCCCGGGGAAGGTCCCCGGGAATTTCGGCGAGTACGCCTCCCAGACGAACCCTCAGATGCCGTGCGCAGAGCCGCATTTCGACACTCGGCCGTACCGGTGAGCCGACACACCGAAGGATTTCCGTACAACCCGATATTGCCGCAGGTCACGGACCGTCAGAAATTTCCTGATGTCGGCAACTCGGATGGCGCACCGGCCCCCTGGAAGACCCCCCGCACCGCCACCCGTTCGCCCTCGCCCCGTCGCTGGCCGCGCGAGGTCGACTTAGCGTTTTGCTACGCGCAACCGGTCGCGGTCTCGCCGCCGCGTCCAGAGGGGATGAGCGAATGTCCGACGCAAGGCTCGCAGACGAGGAGCAGCCGAGAAAGCGCGCGCCGTGGGGCGTGATAGCGCTGGTGCTGCTGACCGGTCTCGCGTTGATCCGCAATGGCTCGGGTGAGTTCGACATCGGTCCGCCGCAGCCCGCCGCGGCGGCCGCCGCGGACAGCCGGGCGCCCGAGTGGGCGAAGTCGAAGGCGCCCGAGCCACTGCCGTTCGCGCTGGTGGACCGGGTGCGGATCCCGGCGATCCGGGTGGACGCGCCGGTGACGCAGGTCGGCCTGGACGCGGAGGGCTGGGTGGACGCGCCGCCGCCCGAGGACCCGAACCTCGCGGGCTGGTTCACGGGCGCGGTGTCGCCCGGCGAGAAGGGCACGGCGGTCGTCGTCGGCCACGTCGACAACATGCAGGGGCCCGCCGTCTTCTACGGCCTGGGCTCCCTCAAGAAGGGCAATCACGTCGAGATCCGGCGCAAGGACGGCAGGACCGCCGTGTTCGAGGTCTACGGGATCGACGTCTACGAGAAGGCGAACTTCCCCGGCAAGAAGGTCTACGGCTCCAACGGCACACCGGAGTTGCGGGTCATCACGTGCGGCGGCGGCTTCTCGAAGCAGAGCGGTTACGACGGGAACGTGGTGGCCTTCGCCCGCCTGGTGTCCGTGCGCTGAACGCACGGGCCCGGCGGGCGAGAGCCCCTGGGAGTCGTGCGGGTCACAGGCCCCGGCGGCGCGGCACCGTGACGCGGTAGCCGTCGTCGAGCAGTCGGGGCAGGTATTCGCGCAGGGCGGCGACGCTCTGCGAGCGGTTGCCGCCGGCGTCGTGGTTGAGGACCACGACGCCGGGCGCCGCACCGCCGAGCACCCGGGAGACGATGGTGCCGGTGCCGGGGGTGTTCCAGTCGAGGGTGTCGACGGTCCAGGCGAGGGGCTCCATGCCGAGCTCGGCGCCGAGCCGGAACGCCGCACGGTTCCAGGCGCCGTAGGGGGCGCGGAACCAGGCCGGCGGTTCGCCGATCGCGTCCTCGATGACCTCGCAGGTCCGCTCGATCTCGGGGCGCATGCCCGAGCGGGTCATCCCGGTGAGCTGCGGGTGGGTCCAGGTGTGGTTGCCGACGAGGTGCCCGTCGTCGGCCATCTCGCGCAGCAGGTCCTTGTTGTCGACGGCCATCTCGCCGCACACGAAGAACATCGCGCGCACGTCGTGCTTGCGCAGGGTCCGCAGGATGTCGGGGGTGTAGCGGGGGTCGGGGCCGTCGTCGAAGGTGAGCACCATGGCGCGGTCGCCGCGGTCGAACTCCATGCTCAGGAGCGGTTCGTGACGCACCTTCAGCTTCGTGGGGGCGGCGCGCTGCGGCCCGTAGCCGGCCAGGGGCCGCAGGCGGTACGCCGACGGCTTGAGGGCGCGGGCGGCGGGCGGTCCCGC
>NZ_JAAGMG010000635.1 GCF_010548525.1 Streptomyces sp. SID14478 | reverse complement strand
GCACCCGCGGCGACGGCCGCACCGGCGGCGGTCACGGTCAGGCCCGCGCGCAGCAGGGCGCGGCGGGCGCCGGGGGTCGGCATCGGATTGGTGCGGGCTGCGTGTCGGGCCATGATCTTTACGCCTGAGCCTTCCGAATCGGGTAACGACAGAACCACGTAGCGTAGTTGACGTGGCGCGTGCCACAACGTCACCACGCGGGGTCGGCGTCGCGGCGTCCATGGCGCACACTGTTCTCTCGTGAGTCCGCATCCTCCGATACCGACCCGGGTCGTCCTGCTCGCAGGGCCCTCCGGCTCCGGAAAGTCGTCGTTCGCCGCCCGCTCCGGGCTTCCCGTGCTGTGCCTCGACGACTTCTACAAGGAGGCCGACGACCCGACGCTGCCGCTGGTGCCGGACAGTTCGGACATCGACTGGGACTCGGCGCGGTCCTGGGACGCCGAGGCGGCGCTCGCCGCGATCGTCGCGCTGTGCGAGAAGGGACGTACCGGGGTCCCCGTCTACGACATCTCCATCAGCGCGCGGGTGGGCGAGGACGTCCTCGACATCGGGCGCACGCCCCTGTTCATCGCGGAGGGCATCTTCGCCGCCGACATCGTGGAGCGCTGCCGCGAGCTCGGCGTGCTGGCCGACGCGCTGTGCCTGCGCGGCCGCCCCTCGACGACGTTCCGCCGCCGGCTGCTGCGCGACCTCAAGGAGGCCCGCAAGTCGGTGCCGTTCCTGCTGCGCCGCGGCTGGCGCCTGATGCGCGCGGAACGCGCCATCGTGGCCCGCCAGGTGGAACTGGGCGCGTACGCCTGCGGCAAGGAGGAGGCGATGGGCCGCCTGGCAGCGGCGGCGGCGGGCCGCTGCGTCAAGGCGGGGAGCCGGGCGCCGCGTTAGACGCCGCACGGGAAGGACGGGCCGCACGCGAAGCAGTGCGGCCCGCGTCGTGCGTCAGCCTCCCGGGCAGCCGGAGGTCGCGGGCGACCAGCAGTGCGAGGACGGCATGTTGTCGAACGAACCGCCCAGGTTCGTGGAGGCGCCCTTCGGCACGCCCCACGTGTCCCCGGACCAGTAGGCGTTCTGGTAGAGCCAGAGGTTGTCGCTCGTGTCACGGTTCTTGACGGAGCTCACCGTGTTGTCGATGGCCACCGACGTGCCGTAGTAGGTGCCGGTGTACGACTGCTTGCTCTGGATCGTGTCGTAGATGCCGCCCGTGTAGTCCGCGTAGCGGTACAGACAGGCCTCGTCCGCGTTGCAGGAGCCGTCGTAGCTGGCGGCCTGCGCCGGGGCGGCCAGCGCGCCGACGACCGCCGCGACGGACAGCGCCGACGCCGCCAGGAAACCGCGTCTCTTCCTCATGCCCACTCATTCCTTCCGGAGGTTGCGAAGTGCACCGCCCGTGCGAGCGGGGCAGAGCACGCGACTTTGACATAGGCACGGCAATCCGATGCAGAGTGCGTTCCTGATCATGACCAAAAAGCGATCATGATTGGCCGAAAAGCGAGAACCCCAACGCGTGCTCCCCTGCCGCGGGTTGACGCCAGGGACCGCGGGTGATCACCTATGGCGCACCGTATGAGCTACCGGTGAGGGGACATCGCCCCTAGGAACGTGGGGGACGCGTGTCGCAGCCACACCGCAGGCGCCTGGCCGGGCACGGCCGCCTCGCCGCCCTGACGGCCTCGGCCGCCCTGCTGACCGCCGCCTGCGCCGGACAGCAGCCGGCCGAAGACGCCCGGCAGGACGCGAAGGCCCCCGCCGTCTCCTCGTTCGCCCACGCGCCGCGGCACTACCCGCTGGACGCCTACGTCCCGGACATGAAGCAACGCGAGGCGCTCGATCGCGCCGTCGACGTCGTCAGCGGCCCGTGCATGAAGAAGTTCGGCGCGAGCTGGCCCGCGTACGAGACGCCGCCGGGCAATCTGCCGGGCAACGTCCGCAAGTACGGCGTGACGGACCTGGAGTCGGTCCGCGTCTACGGCTACAAGCCCCCGCTGCCCGACGGCGTCAGCAGGCAGCGGGCCGTCAGCTTCCAGCAGCACGCCGAGAAGGCGCAGAAGTCGATCTCGGCACGGGCGAAGGCGGTCTACACCGGCGCCGCGCAGACACCGCGCAGCAAGGGCGGCGCCACCACCCGCGTCCCCGCGGGCGTCCCGGGCGGCGGCTGCCACGGGCAGGCCGTGCGCACGCTGAAGGCCGACCGTTCCGACACGGACCTGATGGCGGTCCAGAAGCTGTTCTTCGAGGCGTCCGCCACCACGGGCAAGGATCCCGCGGCGATCGCGCTGAACAAGCGCTGGAGCGCCTGCATGCGCAAGGCCGGGATGGCCTACCCCAACCCCCTCGCAGCGGTCGACGACCCGACGTGGCGCACGCAGAAGACGAGCAGGGTCGGACCGCACCCGAACTTCCCCGCGCCGTCCGTACCGGAGATCCGCACCGCGGAGGCCGACGTGCGGTGCAAGACCGCGACCGGCTACGTCACGAAGCTGCAGGGCATCGAGTCGGGCCACCAGCGCACGCTCATCGCGAGCCACGCACGGCAACTGGCCGCCGTGCAGCAGCGCAAGCAGCGCATGACCGCGCAGGTCGACGCCGCCCTGTCGGACGGCGGCGGCGCCGCGGCCAAGGACTGACCGACCGGGGACCGAGCGCACCGCCGCGACACCACGGCAGAGGGAGCGACAGCACAGCAAAAGGTCCGGGCAGACCCCCCGTCCGCCCGGACCCTTGCTTTCCCCGTTGTTCCCCCCATCGGGCCCGCTCCCCCGAGCGGGTCCCCCCGTCCCCCCGGACGGGTGTCTCAGGCGACGAGCTCCCCGAAGCACTCCTCCTGGTCCCGGCCGAAGCTCAGGACCTCGTCGTCCCGCAGCCGCCGCAGCGACCGCCAGATGCTCGACTTCACCGTGCCGACGCTGATGTCGAGGATCTCCGCGATCTCCGGGTCGGTGCGGCCCTCGTAATAGCGCAGGACGAGCATGGTGCGCTGCAGTTCGGGAAGGCGCGCCAGCGCCTGCCAGAGCACCGCCCGCAGTTCCGTGCCGCGCATCGCGTCCGTGTCGCCGGCCGTCTCCGGCAGCTCCTCGGTCGGGTACTCGTTCAGCTTGCGGCGGCGCCACGCGCTGATGTGCAGGTTCGTCATGGTGCGGCGGAGGTAGCCCCCTACCGCGGCCTTGTCGCTGATCCGGTCCCAGGCCCGGTAGGTCGAGAACAGCGCGCTCTGCAGCAGGTCCTCGGCCTCGAACCGGTCACCGGTCAGGTGGTAGGCGGTGGCGTACAGGGAGGCGCGGCGCTCCTGGACGTAGGCCGTGAACTCGGCCTCCGACAAGGACGTGCGACGCTGCTCCCCCGATTCCTCCCTGTACGCGGCTCCCCCGTGACCGGCCTGGCCCCCGTTGCCCGCGTCGGTCACCGCCCCGAACGTGTCAACCACCGTCATGAACCCGGTGTGCTGACGCCCGGTGCCGCGAGCGCACCCCCGCCCGCTCACGGCACCGGACTTCTCGTAACGGTCCGGCCGGACTGTGACGTCGTGCAGACGCGTGACAACTGCGCTTGAGGTGGTGCTGTGCAGCGTGTTCATCTCGCGCCCCCCGTCATGGAGTCCGGTGATTTCCGTCTGATCGCTGTGCTCGTTCGTTGCGATGTCCAAAAGCTTGCCCGGGGGACTTCATGGCGGTGTCCGTCGACTGTCACAGAGCTGTCACAGCGCCTTCTGCTGTGCGGGTCAGGTGTGGGAGCGCTCACGCGGTCGAACTAAAGGCCTCCGATGGGCCAGAATGGCGCTCGTGCCTTCCCTGTTGCTGATCGAGGACGACGACGCCATCCGCACGGCCCTGGAGCTGTCACTGACGCGCCAGGGCCACCGGGTGGCCACCGCTGCCACGGGCGAGGACGGTCTGAAGCTGCTGCGCGAGGCGCGGCCGGATCTGATCGTCCTCGACGTGATGCTGCCCGGCATCGACGGGTTCGAGGTGTGCCGGCGCATCCGGCGCACGGACCAGTTGCCGATCATCCTGCTCACCGCGCGCAGCGACGACATCGACGTGGTCGTCGGGCTGGAGTCCGGCGCCGACGACTACGTGGTGAAACCGGTGCAGGGGCGCGTCCTCGACGCCCGCATCCGGGCCGTGCTGCGCCGCGGCGAGCGCGAGGCCAACGACGCGGCGTCGTTCGGCTCGCTGGTCATCGACCGCGCGGCGATGACGGTCACCAAGAACGGCGAGGACCTCCAACTGACGCCCACCGAGCTGCGGTTGCTGCTGGAGCTCAGCCGGCGGCCCGGACAGGCGCTGTCCCGCCAGCAGTTGCTGCGGCTGGTCTGGGAGCACGACTACCTCGGCGACTCGCGGCTCGTCGACGCCTGTGTGCAGCGGCTGCGCGCGAAGGTCGAGGACGTGCCCTCGTCGCCGACGCTGATCCGTACCGTGCGCGGCGTGGGCTACCGGCTGGACAGCCCTCAGTGACCAAACCGCACGACAAGCTCCGCGGCTGGGCCGCGGCGAAGAAGGCGATACTGGCCGGCCTGCGCTTCACCAGCCTGCGCCTGCGCCTCGTCGTGGTGTTCGCGCTCGTCGCCCTGACCGCTGCGGTCTCCGCGTCCGGGATCGCGTACTGGCTCAACCGCGAGGCCGTGCTGACGCGGACCCAGGACTCGGCGCTCAGCGACTTCCAGCAGGAGATGCAGAACCGGGCCGCCGTCCTGCCCGAGCACCCCACGCAGGGCGAGCTCCAGCACGCGGCGAACCTGATGGCCGACAGCAGCCAGCACTTCAGCGTGCTGCTCCTCGCCACGGACGAGAACGGCCGCCAGGTGGTGGGCAATTCGGATCTGGACGCCTTCACGGAGACCGCCGTGCCGCAGTCGCTGCGCAAGGCGGTCACCAAGCAGCAGCCGCTGACCGACGGCAACAAGAACGCGTACCACCTGTACTGGCAGCGCACCACGCAGGACGACACCCCGTACCTGGTGGGCGGCGCGAAGGTGGACGGCGGTCCGACCGGCTACATGCTCAAGTCCCTTGAGCCGGAGGCGAAGGACCTCAACTCCCTCGCCTGGTCGCTCGGCATCGCCACGGGCCTCGCGCTGATCGGCTCGGCGCTGCTCGCGCAGGCCGCGGCGACGACGGTGCTCAAGCCCGTGCACCGGCTGGGGGTCGCGGCCCGCAGGCTCGGCGAGGGCAAGCTGGACACCCGGCTGCGGGTCTCCGGCACGGACGAACTCGCCGAGCTCTCCCGGACGTTCAACAAGACGGCCGAGAACCTGGAGAAGAAGGTCGCCGACATGACCTCCCGCGACGAGGCCTCGCGCCGCTTCGTCGCCGACATGTCGCACGAGCTGCGCACGCCGCTGACGGCGATCACCGCGGTGACGGAGGTCCTGGAGGAGGAGCTGGACGCCGAGACGGGGTCGGTCGATCCGATGATCGAGCCCGCCGTACGCCTCGTCGTCAGCGAGACCCGGCGGCTGAACGACCTCGTCGAGAACCTCATGGAGGTCACCCGCTTCGACGCGGGCACGGCCCGGCTCGTCCTCGACAACGTCGACATCGCCGACCAGATCACCGCCTGCATCGACGCCCGCGCCTGGCTGGACGCCGTCGACCTCGACGCGAAGCGCGGCACGATGGTCTTCCTCGACCCCCGCCGCCTCGACGTGATCCTCGCCAACCTGATCGGCAACGCGCTCAAGCACGGCGGCTCCCCGGTGCGCGTCTCCGTACGCACGCAGGACGGGCACCCGGGCGAACTGGTCATCGCCGTACGCGACCACGGGCCCGGCATCCCCGAGGACGTCCTGCCGCACGTCTTCGACCGGTTCTACAAGGCGAGCGCGTCCCGGCCCCGGTCGGAGGGCAGCGGCCTCGGCCTGTCCATCGCCCTGGAGAACGCGCACATCCACGGCGGCGAGATCACCGCCGCCAACTCCCCCGACGGCGGCGCCGTGTTCACGCTGCGGCTGCCGCTGGACGACCCCAAGGGCCCGCACGCGTCCGAGGAGCCCGAGGAAGGCGGTGGCGACAAGTGAGGCGTCCCGTAAGGCTGTTGGGCTCCTTGGGCATCGCGTCGGCCCTGCTGGCGCTGTCCGGTTGCGGCATCCGCTCCACGGAGGTCCCCACCGACTTCGGTGCGGCGCCCACCCGGGTGGGCTGCTCGCTGTCGGGCGCGGACGACGTGGGGGCGCGGGCGGGCGGCGAGTTCGCGGTGCAGGTGTTCCTGGTCTGTACGTCCCAGCTCGTCACGGTCGACCGCACCGTCACCCTGGAACGCGGCCAGGGCACCGACCGGGTCGCCGTCGCCCGGCAGCTCCTCGCGCAGCTCTCCCGGCCGCTGACGGCGGAGGAGAAGCAGGCCGGGTACAGCACGGACGTCGCGGCGGCCACGAAGGTCTCGGGCCCGCGCCACGGCGACCCGGCCGACGCCCTGCGCCTGAGCAGGCCGCCGGACGACCTGTCGCCCTACGCGCTGGCCCAGATCGTCTGCACGTTCGCGAACAGCGAGGTGACGGCGGAGAGCGGCGGCGACCACGTGGTCCTCGGCGGCCCGGGCGACGATCCGCTGCGCGACTACGAGTGCTCGGACACGGTGAAGGCCCAGCCGGGGATCGTGCCGGCGCCCGCGGAGACCGTGGGCTGAGGCCTACGGTTCACTTCGCGGGGCGGTACGCGGCGGTCGCGGTCTCGACGAACGAGCGGATCAGGGGGTTGGTGTCGCCCTCGTTCCACACCGCCACCACGCGGCTCGGTGCCATGTCGGTCAGCGGCACCACGGCGAGCTCCGCGGGCAGTTCGTGCCCGAGCGGGCTCATGCCCACCGTGCCGTTCCACAGCACGGCCTGCAGGCATTCCTGGACGACGCGCACCACCGGGCCCTCGCGCGGCTCGCCGCCGTTCCAGTACGCCTGCCACAGGGGGTCGGTCCCCTGCGGGAACTGGAACCAGCGGCGGTCCGCCAGGTCGGCCAGGCACAGCCGGTCCCGGCCGGCCAGCGGATCGTCGGCGCGCAGCACCACGCCCACCGGGTCGGCGCGCAGCGCGCGCACCGTCAGCGCGGTCCCGTCGAACG
>NZ_JAAGMG010000603.1 GCF_010548525.1 Streptomyces sp. SID14478 | reverse complement strand
AAGGCGTGTCCTCCAGCTCGCCGAGCGCGAGGAGTTGTTCCGGGGTGACGTCCGAGGGGATCGGCTGCGGGGCGGGGGTGCGCAGCGGCGGCTGCCAGCCCGCCTCCGGGTCCCAGGTGCGCACGACGCGGGCCGGCGCCCCCGCCACCACCGCGTGGTCCGGCACCTCCCCGCGCACCACGGCCCCGGCCGCGACGACGACGTTCCGCCCGATCCTGGCCCCCGGAAGGATCACGGCGCCGGTGCCGATCCAGCAGCCGGGGCCGATCGCGACCGGCTCCATCCGCGGCCACTGCTTGCCGATGGGTTCGTGCGGATCGTCGTAGGAGTGGTTCGTGGACGTGATGTAGACGTACGGGCCCATGTAGACGTCGCGCCCGATGGTCACGGTCGTGTCCGCGATGACGTGGCTGCCCCGGCCGATGACGACTCCGTCGCCCACGGTCAGGATGGGGTCGGGGCCCAGGTCGAGGTCCGGCATCAGCCCGGCGGTCAGGGTGACCTGTTCGCCGATGATGCAGTGCTCGCCGAGGTGGATCCACGGCTCCCCGAACACGGTTCCTTGCGGGAACGAGAGCTTGGTGCCGGGGCCGATGGCACCGAACCGGTGCCCGCCCGGCTGCTGCGCGGTGACCGCGCCCGCGCGCTGCGCCCAGTGCCAGCCCGCCTGCACGACGCGATGGGCGAGGCGGCCCTTGGCGGAAGGACGGGACGGCCCACCTGATGAGAACACGTTCCACTTCATCGGCACAGCGCCACGTTACTCACCCGTACCGTCCGCCCCCACCTCGACGGCCTGTGATCTTCACCCCACGGGTACGGTTCGCTCAGGCGCGACAGAGCACGATCTTGAGGAGTGGAATCCATGGCGCACGAGGCACTCGTCACCGGTTTCGGCGGCAAGCAACCGAAGGTGGACCAGGAGGCGTTCGTGGCGCCTCAGTCCGCGCTGATCGGTGACGTCACCCTGCACGCGGGCGCGAGCGTCTGGTACGGGGCGGTGCTGCGTGCGGAGTTCGAGCCGATCGTGCTCGGCGCCGACAGCAACATCCAGGACAACTGCACGGTGCATGTCGACGCCGGGTTCCCGGTGACGATCGGCGCGCGCGTCTCCGTCGGGCACAACGCCGTGCTGCACGGCTGCACGGTCGAGGACGACTGCCTGATCGGCATGGGCGCGACGGTCCTCAACGGCGCGGTGATCGGCGCCGGTTCCCTGGTCGCCGCCCAGGCCCTCGTGCCCCAGGGCATGGTCGTCCCGCCGGGCTCCCTGGTCGCGGGCGTCCCCGCCAAGGTCAAGCGGGAGCTCACCCAGGAGGAGCGCGACGGCGTCACCTTCAACGGCACGGTGTACGTGGACCTGGCCAAGGCCCACCGCGCGGAACATCAGTAGACGGACAGGAAGGCCGCGCCCTGCCAGGGGCGCGTGCGGCCCCGCCGGAGCCGCACTCGCGACACGGCGGACGCGTCCACGACGAGCGGGCCGAGGGCGGCGTCAGTCGCCCACGACCACCGGGTCCGACTCGGCGGAGTGCTCGGCCGCGACCTTGGCCGCCCGCCGCTTCATGAGGAGCATCGAGGCGAGGCCGAACAGCACGGCGACGCCGAGGCCCACGTAGCTGAACCGCTTCAGCCAGTCCTCGGCGACGACCCCGAGGTAGTAGATGACGGCGGTCGTGCCACCGGCCCAGACCACGCCACCGAGGAAGTTCGCCGTGAGGAACTTCCAGTACGGCATGTGCAGCACGCCGGCGAGCGGCCCGGCGAAGATCCGCAGCAGTGCGATGAAGCGGCCGATGAAGACGGCCCACATGCCCCACTTCTGGAAGGACCGCTCGGCCGTGGCGACGTGTGCGGGCCCGAAGTGCTTGGGGAACTTCCGCCCCAGCTTCGCGAGGAGCGGCCGGCCGCCCTTGCGCCCGATCGCGTACCCGATGGAGTCGCCGACGACCGCGCCCGCGGTGGCGCAGACCCCGAGGACGAACGGGTTGACGTCGCCGGACTGCGAGGACAGCAGCGCGGCCGAGACCAGCACGATCTCCCCGGGCAGCGGAATGCCCAGGCTCTCGAGGCCGATGACCCCGGCCACCAAGGCGTAGATGGCGACCGCCGGAATCGTGTCGAGCCATTCCTGGACGTGCAACGCCGTCGCCTCCCGTACCCGAAGAATCAGTGTGCCCGGCGTGCGCTCCCCCTCTGGCCGCGCACGCCGGGCAGCCTACCTGCTCCCTATGACGCCACCGAGTCCCACAAGGTGCAGTGGTGATCGCGGTGAACTGCCGAGGAGCGTGTGATTCCGCCCACGGAAGCGGTCCGCAGCGACAGCGTCCGCCCGGCCGAGGTCCGCCGGTCGGGCATGGCGGGCGCCCCGTCGGCCCGTGGCGCCGACCCCCGGACGAACGACCCCCAGTACTGCACCATCTGCCGTGACAGGACGCGCTGTTCGCGATCGAGCGGCGTGACGAGCCCGAAGTGCTTGAAGAGGTACTGCACCTCGTTCACGTGCGTGGCCCCGAAGTCGAACGTCCTGCCCGCCTCCCTGATCGACGCGAAGGGCGGCGAGGTGCGGTCGGCGAACTCGTACGCGTACACGGGTGATCCGGTGCGCGCGAGCCTGCGGTCCAGACGGAGCGCCGGGCAGGCCATGAGCTGGTCTCCGGCCGCGGCTGCGTACGCGTACGTGGGCGACGGGTAGGCGGCGAGGGGGTACTCCTTCAGGGCCCGCCGCCCGGCCGCGGGCCCGTACGCGTCGACCAGTGCCTTCGGGTACGCGGCGGCCGTCAGCGGCCGGCCCTGTCCGTCGTAGGCGCCGTAGGCGAACAGCCTGCCTTCGTCCTTGTTGGCGCCGTTGAGCACGGGCACCCGTGCGGAGCGGCCCGCGGCGATCGCCGCGGCGGGCTGCACGGGCAGGAACGCGCCGCCCACGACGGGGGCCCAGTCGAATCCGGCCTGGGCGTCGAGGATCTCCTTGGCGGACTTGCGGCGCAGACAGCCGGTGACGTCGCCGCTCGCGCATCCGAGCTTCGCGGCGAACGCGGCGCCCGAGCCGGCGGCGTCCTCGTGCGTGCGGGCACCGCAGTCCCCGTACGCGCCGGACTCGACGATCCCGGCGCGGAACAGGCCGCGCCCGGGCGGCGAGGCGAGCTGCGTGCACACGGAGCGGCCACCCGCGGACTCGCCCGCGAGGGTGACCCGGCCCGGGTCGCCGCCGAACCGGCCGATGTTGGCGCGCACCCAGCGCAGCGCCAGTTGCTGATCCTGGAGGCCGTAGTTGCCGGAGACGCCGTCCGGGGCCTGCCGGTCGAGGCCGGCCGCCGCGAGGAAACCCATCGCGCCCAGGCGGTAGTTGACGGTGACGACCACGGCTCCCGTGGTGCGCGCGAAGGTGTCGGGGACGATGTCGGCGCCCGCGCCCGCGGTGAGCCCGCCGCCGTGCAGCCACACCAGCACGGGCCGCCCGGCCGGGCCGTCGGGAGCGTAGACGTTCAGGGCGAGACAGTCCTCGGTGTACGTCGGATCCTCGTACCCGGGGTCCCAACTCGCGCTCTGTACACACCTGTTGCCGAAGTCGGTCGCGTCGCGGACACCGTGCCAGGAGCCGGCCGGGCGCGGCGCGCGCCAGCGCAGGGAGCCGACCGGGGGCTTCGCGTAGGGGATGCCGAGGAACTGCCGTCCCTCGACGGTGCGTTGACCGTGCACCCAGCCCGCCGCGGTGCGGACGAGAGTGCTGCCGCGGTCCGTCGCACGGGCGGCCGCCGCGGGCAGCAGGGCAGCGGCCAGGAGCGTCACCAAGGCGGCGACGAGGGCACGCATGCGGCCCCGCCCCATGTCACTTGTCCCCTGCCACGACGACCCGCCCGCTCAGTCTCGGGTCCCGGGCGGAGGAGCCCACCCAGACGGTGCGGCGGCCGGTGCCGAGGACCGGGCCGTGGCGTCGCGTGCTCCAGGAGGAGAGCGTCTCGCGGGCGATCCGTACGCTCACCCGGCGCCGCTCCCCCGGCCGCAGCGTCAGCCGCCGGTACCCGCCCAGCACCCGTACGGCCTGGTCCATCGGGAGATGCGGCGACGGGCCGACATAGACCTGCGCCACCTCCACCCCGGGCCGCTTCCCGGTGTTGCGCACGGTGAAGGACACCTCGACGTCGCGGCCCGTCCAGCGCGCCGCGAGGCCCTCGTAGGCGAAGGACGTGTAGGACAGCCCGTGCCCGAACGGGAAGAGCGGCCGCACGCCCTGCGCGTCGTACCAGCGGTAGCCGAGGTGGATCCCCTCCGAGTACTCCTCGACGCCGGCCACGCCCGGATAGCGGCGCGGGTCGCCGGACATCGGGTGGGTGTCCTCGGACGTCGGGAAGGACTGGGTGAGCCTGCCGCCCGGATCGCAGTCGCCGAACAGGACGGCGGCGGTGGCGGCCGCGCCCTCCTGCCCCGGGTAGTACATCTGCAGCACGGCGCCGACGCCGTCGAGCCACGGCATGGTCGTCGCGGACGACGTGTTGAGCACGACTGCCGTACGGGGATTGGCCCGTGCCACGGCCGCGATCAGCTCCTCCTGGTGACCGGGCAGGGCGAGCGAGGTGCGGTCCATGCCCTCGGTCGCGTCCTCGTACGCGAACAGGACGACGCTGTGCGCGGCCCGCGCGACCCGCACCGCCTCGGCGACATCGGCCGCGCGGGTCGCCCCGGTGACCCGGCGCAGACGGAAGGTCTGCCCTTTGTCGCCGCCCTTCGCCGTGATCTGGAGCCGGTGCGAACCGGCCGCCAGGGAAAGGGTTTTGCGGCGCAGCATCAGCCCGTCGGCCGCCGCGGAGAGCAGGCCGCCCGTGAAGTACTCGCCGAAGTCGGGCAGCACGGGGAAGAGTTCGACCCCGTCGAGCACGACCTCGGGCCGCTCGCCGGAGTAGTGGATGACGAACGTCCACTCGTCGGCCGCGCCGGCGGTGAGCGTGCCGTCGTAGGACCAGGTCCGCCCGGCGCCGACCTGCTGTTCCTCCAGATCGACGGCGGGCGTGAGCACCTTCGTGGGCAGCGCCTTGCCGTAGATGTCGTCACCGAGCGCGTACGTGACCGAACTGCCGTGCCCGGCCCGGGACGTGATGGCGTCGTACGGACTGTCGGCGTGATCGGGGACGACGTGCGCGCTGCCCCCGCCACTGACGAACGGGACGCGTCCGGTGGGGCCGATGACGGCGATCGACCGGGCTCCGCGCAGCGGCAGGGTGCCGCGCGGGTTGTGCAGCAGGGTGGCACCGGCCTTGGCGACCTCCAGGGCCACGGCGGCGCCCGCCTCGGCGTTCCGCGCGGGCCGCGTCGGCACCTTCCCCGTCAGCAGCCCGAACCGTTCCATGACGGAGAGGATGCGCCGCACCGCGCGGTCGACCTGGTGCTCGGGGACGGTGCCGTCCTGCACCGCCTTCTTCAGCGCCGCGCCGAACATCAGCTCGCCCGGCATCTCCATGTCGAGCCCGGCGGCCATCCCTGCGACGGTGGTGTGCGTGGCGAACCAGTCGGTCATCACCCAGCCGGTGAAGTGCCATTGGTCGCGGAGTATGTCGGTGAGCAGCGCCTTGTTGTCGCAGGCGAAGGTGCCGTTGACCTGGTTGTACGAGCCCATGACGGACCCGGCGCCGGCCGCGACGGCCGCCCGGAAGCCGCGCAGTTCCAGCTCGTGCATGGTCTGCTCGTCGGCCCGCACGTCGATCGACATGCGGTCCTTCTCCTGGTTGTTGAGCGCGAAGTGCTTGACGGTGGCGATCAGGCCCTCGCCCTGGATGCCCTTGATCTCCTCGGCGACCAGGTCGGAGGCGAGCAGCGGGTCCTCGGAGAACGTCTCGAAGTTGCGTCCCGCGTACGGGGTGCGTATCAGGTTGACCATCGGCGACAGGAGCACGTCCTGGCCGAGCGCGCGGCCCTCGCGGCCGATGACCCGGCCGTAGCGCCGGGCGAGCGCGGGGTCGAAGGCGGAGGC
>NZ_JAAGMG010000555.1 GCF_010548525.1 Streptomyces sp. SID14478 | reverse complement strand
TGCCGAGCCCGGTGACGACCGCGCCGGCGCCGCCGGGGCGCAGCACGCCGGCCCGCTTCAGCCGGCTCCGTGCCCACAGCGTGAACGGCACGACGAGCGTCGGTGAGGTCACGACGCCGGGCGTGTATCCGCGGACGGCGACGGCCTGCCCGACGTGCAGCAGGCCGTGCAGGCCGAACCCGTTCAGCACGGCCTGGTAGGCCGCGCTGCGCCCGCCGCTCGCCCAGCCGGCGACGGCCCCGGCACCGACGATGCCGGCCATCACGCCCACGGCCCGCGTGAACTCCCGCTCGTCGACGCCCTGTACGGCCCGCCACACCCGCTCGGGCACGTCCGGCCACCGCTCACGCAGCCGGGGCACCTGGTTTCGGATCCAGCGCGGGGCAGTGAGCACCTCTTCGGTGTCGTGCAGCGCCCACGCGGCGAAGAGACCCAGGGTCACGGCCGTGCCGACCGTCTCGTCATCCCTCATGGAGGGCAGAGTAGGCGCCGGCGCGTCGCGGCGGCCGAGGCCCCCTACAGCCCCGCGATCGCGTTCCACCGCTTCGCGAACTCCGTGCGCTCCGAGGACTTGATGTCCCGGGCGATCGCGAGACGTGAGCGCATCTGGTCGTCGGGGAAGACCAGGGGGTCCTCGGCGAGTGCGGCGGTGTCCTTGTCCTTGGAGGAGGCGAGGACGTCCTTCGCGGCCGGGACCGGGCAGACGTAGTTGACCCAGGCGGCGAGTTCGGCGGCGACCTCGGGCTGGTAGTAGTAGTCGATCAGGCGCTCGGCGTTGGCCTTGTGGTCGGCGAGGTTGGGGATCATCAGGGACTCGGCCCACAGCTCGGCGCCCTCCTCGGGCACGACGAACTCGATGTCCGGGTCGTCGGCCTGGAGCTGGATGACGTCACCGCTGTAGGCCTGGCAGGCGAGGACGTCGCCGCTGGAGAGGTCCTTGATGTAGTCGTTGCCGGTGAAGCGGCGGATGTGCTGCGTCCTGACGAGCTTCTCGACCTGGTCGCAGACCTGGTGGAAGTCGCCGGCGGTCCACTTGGTGATGTCGACGCCGTTGCCCTGCATGAGGAGCGCGAAGGACTCGTCGAGGCCGGACAGGAGCGTGACGCGCCCCTTCAGGTCGTCGGCCCACAGGTCGGAGACGTGGCGGATCTCGCGGCCCAGCTTCCGCCTGTTGTACGCGATGCCGGTGATGCCCGACTGCCACGGCACGGTGTACTTGCGGCCCGGGTCGAAGGCCGGTGACCGCAGCAGCGGGTCGAGGTACTGGGTGACGTTCGGCTGACGGGCGCGGTCCATCTCCTGCACCCAGCCGAGGCGCACGAAGCGGGCGCACATCCAGTCGGAGATGACGATGAGGTCCCGGCCGGTCTTCTGGTGGTTCATCAGCGAGGGGCTGATCTTGCCGAAGAACTCGTCGTTGTCGTTGATCTCCTCGGTGTACTTGACCTGGATGCCGCTCTGCTTCTCGAAGGCGTCGAGCGAGGGCCGCTTCGTCGGGTTGTCGTCATCGACGTCGATGTAGAGCGGCCAGTTCGCCCAGGTGAGCCGCTTGTCCGAGGAGGACTGGTCCCGGCCCGCGCGGTCGCCGGGCTTCACGTACGCGGCGGGCACCCCGCAGCCGGTCACGAGGGCGCCGACCGCGGCCGCCCCCGCACCACCGCCCAGGGCGCGCAGCAGGGAACGACGGGTCGGGCCGGGGTTCATGGGGTTCGCTCGCACGGTCGCAGGATGCCGTCGCGCTACGGGCCGGGGCAATGGACGCTGCGTCGAGCGGGGCGGGCCGGGGCCGACACCCTGTCGATCCGCTCAGCCGGTCCGGCCTGCGAGCAGCCCCAGGTCCGACAGGCGGCCGAGCAGACACGGAGAGGGATCGCCGCACGGCACGCCCCTACGGCGTATCCCCGGCGGCGGCGACAACGGCCCGCAGGTACCGCCGCGTCACCCACGACTGCACCGCGCGCGCGACGGGCCCGCCCACCCGCGCGTACCACCGCCCGGGCCGCGAGAAGGCGCGTACCCGGAACCACACGGTCCCGTCCGCGTCCCGCTCGACGAGGAACGCCTCCTCGCCGCACTCCGGATGCCCGGGCAGGGTCCCGTACGCGAATCCGGTCCGGTCCCCGTCGCGCACGACCCGCACCACCCGGCAGGGAATCCGCAGCCACAGCAGACGCAGGACGGCATCGGCGCCCTCGCGGGCCTCGTCGCCCGGCGTCACCGAGAGCCCGGCCCCGCGCTGGGCGCCCCACGCAAGAACCGCCGCGCCGGCCCGCTCGAAGCACTGCTGCCCCGAGCCGAGCCGGACACGACGGTCCAAGTGGGCGTACCCCGACGGGAGTTCACGGTCCGTCAGGGTCGCTCCGACCTCCGTATAGGTGAGGTTCACGCGTCCAGCGACGTCATCACGTGCTTGATGCGCGTGTAGTCGTCGAAGCCGTAGCCCGACAGGTCCTTGCCGTAGCCCGACTTCTTGAAGCCGCCGTGCGGCATCTCGGCGACCAGCGGAATGTGGGTGTTGATCCACACGCAGCCGAAGTCGAGGACCTTGGACATGCGCATCGCGCGCGCGTGGTCCTTCGTCCAGACCGACGACGCGAGCGCGTAGTCCACGCCGTTCGCCCACTCGACGGCCTGGGCCTCGTCGGTGAAGGACTGGACGGTGATGACCGGGCCGAAGACCTCGTTCTGGATGATCTCGTCGTCCTGCTTGAGGCCGGAGACGACGGTCGGCGCGTAGAAGTAGCCGACCTCTCCGACCCGGTGGCCGCCGGCCTCGACCTTGGCGTGGGCCGGGAGGCGCTCGATGAAGCCGGAGACCTGCTTCAGCTGGTTCGGGTTGTTGAGCGGGCCGTAGAGCACGTCCTCGTCGTCCGGCTGACCGGTCTTGGTGTCGGCCGCGGCCTTGGCCAGGGCGGTCACGAACTCGTCGTGGATCGACTCCTGTACGAGGACGCGGGTGGCGGCCGTGCAGTCCTGGCCCGCGTTGAAGAAGCCCGCGACCGAGATGTCCTCGACGGCCTTGGCGATGTCGGTGTCCTCGAAGACGACGACCGGCGCCTTGCCGCCCAGCTCCAGGTGGACCCGCTTGAGGTCCTTGGCGGCGGACCCGGCGACCTGCATGCCGGCGCGCACGGAGCCGGTGATGGAGGCCATCGCCGGGGTCGGGTGCTCGACCATCGTGCGGCCGGTGTCCCGGTCGCCGCACACGACGTTGAAGACGCCCTTGGGGACGATCGAGCCGATGATCTCGGCCATCAGGACGGTCGACGCGGGCGTCGTGTCCGAGGGCTTGAGCACCACCGTGTTGCCGGCGGCGAGCGCGGGCGCGAACTTCCAGACACCCATCATCATCGGGTAGTTCCACGGCGCGACCTGGGCGCAGACGCCGATCGGCTCGCGGCGGACGATGGAGGTCAGGCCCTCCATGTACTCGCCCGCGGAGCGCCCCTCGAGCATCCGGGCGGCGCCCGCGAAGAACCGGATCTGGTCGACCATCGGCGGAATCTCCTCGCTCCGCGTCAGGCCGATCGGCTTGCCCGTGTTCTCCACCTCGGCGGCGATGAGCTCCTCGGCCCGCTCCTCGAACGCGTCCGCGATCTTGAGCAGGGCCTTCTGGCGCTCGGCCGGGGTCAGGTCGCGCCAGGCCGGGAACGCGGCGTGGGCGGCGGCCATGGCGGCGTCGATGTCGGCCTGCCCGGACAGCGGGGCGGTCGCGTACACCTCGCCGGTGGCGGGGTTGACCACCTCGGTGGTCCGTCCGTCGGCGGCGTCCTTGAACTCACCGTCGATGTAGTTACGCAGACGACGCAGTTCACTGGTGCTCACTGCCGGCCTCCCTGTCGGTGTGTCCACTGCTTGAGACACCCACCCTAATCCGTTCACCGACGTTTTCGACACCCCCCACCACCCTGGACCTACGAAATCCGTGAGTATCGGATACGTAGACAACGAATTACATCGCTCCGGGCTTGCGAAACGGACGACCCCTCGTGCACAGTGAGGTCGTGGCCAGTCGCAGCGCAGATCCCAAGGGACCCCGTCCGAAGAACGGCTCAGCGCCGCCGCTGGACGCCGTCTCCCTCGCCATCATCGAGCAGCTCCAGGAAGACGGCAGGCGCCCGTACGCCGCCATCGGCAAGGCCGTCGGCCTGTCCGAGGCGGCCGTGCGCCAGCGCGTCCAGAAGCTCCTCGACCAGGGCGTGATGCAGATCGTCGCCGTCACCGACCCGCTCACCGTGGGTTTCCGGCGCCAAGCGATGGTCGGCATCAACGTCGAGGGCGACCTGGATGCCGTGGCGGACGCGCTGACGGCCATGCCGGAGTGCGAGTACGTCGTGATGACGGCGGGCTCGTTCGACCTGATGGTGGAGGTCGTCTGCGAGGACGACGACCACCTTCTGGACGTCATCAACAAACGCATCCGGGCCCTTCCCGGAGTGCGCTCCACCGAGAGCTTCGTCTACCTCAAGCTCAAGAAGCAGACCTATATGTGGGGAACCCGATAGCCGTGAGCCAGGACCTCAGCCGAACCGCGTACGACCACCTGTGGATGCACTTCACGCGCATGTCGTCGTACGAGAACGCGCCCGTTCCCACCATCGTGCGTGGCGAGGGCACCTACATCTACGACGACAAGGGCAAGAAGTACCTCGACGGCCTCGCGGGCCTGTTCGTGGTCCAGGCCGGCCACGGCCGGCGCGAGCTCGCCGAGGTCGCCGCCAAGCAGGCGGCCGAGCTGGCCTTCTTCCCGATCTGGTCGTACGCCCACCCCAAGGCGGTGGAGCTGGCCGAGCGCCTGGCCCACCACGCGCCGGGCGACCTCAACAAGGTCTTCTTCACCACCGGTGGCGGCGAGGCCGTCGAGACCGCGTGGAAGCTGGCGAAGCAGTACCACAAGCTCACCGGCAACCACACGAAGTACAAGGTCATCTCGCGCGCGGTCGCCTACCACGGCACCCCGCAGGGCGCGCTGTCCATCACCGGACTCCCGGCCCTGAAGGCCCCGTTCGAGCCGCTCGTGCCCGGCGCGCACAAGGTGCCGAACACGAACATCTACCGCGCCCCGATCCACGGCGACGACCCGGAGGCCTTCGGCCGCTGGGCCGCCGACCAGATCGAGCAGGAGATCCTCTTCGAGGGCCCGGAGACGGTCGCGGCCGTCTTCCTGGAGCCGGTGCAGAACGCGGGCGGCTGCTTCCCGCCGCCGCCCGGGTACTTCCAGCGCGTGCGCGAGATCTGCGACCAGTACGGCGTGCTGCTCGTCTCCGACGAGGTCATCTGCGCCTTCGGCCGCCTCGGCACGATGTTCGCCTGCGACAAGTTCGGCTACGTCCCGGACATCATCACCTGCGCCAAGGGCATGACGTCCGGCTACTCCCCGATCGGCGCGGCCATCGTCTCCGACCGCATCGCGGAGCCCTTCTACAAGGGCGACAACACGTTCCTGCACGGCTACACCTTCGGCGGCCACCCGGTCTCCGCGGCCGTCGGCCTCGCGAACCTGGACATCTTCGAGCGCGAGGGCCTCAACCAGCACGTGCTGGACAACGAGGCGAACTTCCTCAACACCCTGCAGAAGCTGAACGACCTGCCGATCGTGGGCGACGTCCGCGGCAACGGCTTCTTCTACGGCATCGAGCTGGTGAAGGACAAGGCCACCAAGGAGACGTTCACGGACGAGGAGTCCGAGCGGATCCTGTACGGCTACGTGTCGAAGAAGCTCTTCGAGTACGGCCTGTACTGCCGCGCCGACGACCGTGGCGACCCGGTCATCCAGCTCTCCCCGCCGCTGATCGCGGACCAGTCGACCTTCGACGAGATCGAGGGCATCGTCCGTCAGGTGCTCACGGAGGCCTGGACCAAGATCTGAGCGAGCCCGGGCCCACGGGCCCCGGACGCGGCCCGGTGACACCCATCCGAGTGAGATGGGCGTCGCCGGGCCGCGTCCTTTCTCCGGCTTCCGCGGGCGGATCCCTACCGTGCCCAGTGACCGATCGGCCGCGCCTTCGTTCCCCCGTACGGGGGAAGGCAACTGATCTGAACCGAGGTGTACGCGATGGTGGCCCCGCCGGACAACGACGTGCTCTGGGCACGCTCCCTGCACTTCTCCCACAGCGGTTCGCCCGCGCTCACCGGCGTCTCGCTCGGCGTGCGCGAGGGCGAGATCCTCGCCGTCAGCGGCCCGCGCGGCGCCGGCAAGACGACGCTGCTGCAGTGCCTGTCGGGCCAGCTCCTGCCGCAGCAGGGCGAGGTGTGGTTCAACAGCACGCCCGTGCACACCATGGGCGCCCTGGTGCGCGAGCGGCTGCGCCGCGACCGCTTCGGCTGGATCGACCCGGAGCCGGCCCTCGTCCCCGAACTGAACGTCTGGGAGAACACGGCCCTGCCGCTGATGCTGCGCGGCACCGGCCGCCGCCCCGCCAAGACCGCCGCCCACGAGTGGCTCGACCGGCTCGACGTCGGCCACCTCTCCCGCAAGCGCCCGGCCGCGCTGCGCATGGCCGAACGGCAGCGCGTGGCCATCGCCCGCGCCCTCGTGCACGCGCCGGACGTGGTCTTCGCCGACGAGCCGACCGCGACCCTGCACCGCGCCGAGCGCACGCACGTCCTTCGTACGCTGACGGCGGCGGCCCGCTCGCACGCCATCACGGTCGTCCTCGCCACGCACGACCCCGAGGTCAGCGCGCTCGCCGACCGCACGGTGTCGCTGCTCGACGGGCGCCGGGTGAACACCGTGCACCTGCCGGCGGCCGGACTCGACGACACCACCGGTACGGAAGGCCGGGCCGCGTGCTCGCTCTCCGTCTAGCCCGCGGCGCCCATCCCCTGGTCCAGTTCCGCAGACTGCTGGTGGCCGCCGCCTCGGCGGGCACCGGATTCCTGCTGCTGTGCACGCTGGGCTACGCGATGGGCCACCCCCAAGCCTCGACGAGTGCCGTGCTGCGCCTCGCCTGGTGCGTCGTGCCGCTGGCCGCCACCGTGTACTTCGCGGTCGCCGTCGCCCGCTCGGACCCGGGTACGCGGCCGCGGCCCGGACTGTCCGCGGTCGGCCTCGGCCCGGCCCGCCTCACGCTCCTCGCCGCGATCTCCACGGCGATCGCCTGCACGCTCGGCTCGATGCTGGCGCTGCTGTTCTTCCTGCATCTGCGCGGTGACCTCTCGGGGCTGCCGTTCGACGGCGCGGCACGCCAACTGCTCGCCGCCGACCGGCCGTTGCCGCTGGCGGCCGCGCTCACCCTGCTCACCTTCGTGCCGCTCGCCGCGTCGGGTGCGAGCGCCGTCGTGCTG
>NZ_JAAGMG010000524.1 GCF_010548525.1 Streptomyces sp. SID14478 | reverse complement strand
AGCAGCGGCTCCGCCTGCACCTCGGGGACCATGCCCCAGCCCAGGCCCGCCGCGATCGCCTCGACGAAGCCCTCCGAGGTGGGGACGGCGTGGCGCACCGGGCCCGCCGGGATCCCGGCCCAGTCGCGCAGGAAGCCGTCCTGCAGGTCGTCGCCGCGGTCGAAGGTCATCACGGGTGCGGCGGCGAGCGCGGCGGGCAGGGGCCCGGCGAGGTGGCGTTCGGCGAAGTCCGCACTCGCCACCGCGAGATAGCGCATGCGGCCCAGGGCCCGCACCGCGCACCCCGCCACGGCGTCGGGCGACGAGGTCACCGCGGCCATCACCCGGCCCTCCCGCAGCAGCGTCGCCGTACGGGACTGGTCCTCGCGGCGCAGCTCGAAGCAGATCCGCGGGTCCTGGGGCACGCGGGCGAGCGCCGTCAGCAGCCAGGTCGCCAGGGAGTCCGCGTTCACCGCGATCGAGACGCGGGTCGGCCCCTCGTCGTCCCCGTTCATGCCCAGCTCGGCGTACGCGTCCCGTTCCAGGCGGGCCAGTTGACGGGCGAACCGGACGACGACCTGCCCCGACTCGGTCGCCCGCACCGGCTTCGTACGGACGAGGAGCACCCGGCCGGTGCGCTGCTCCAGGGCCTTCACGCGCTGGCTGACCGCGGACGGCGTCACGTGCAGCGCCGCGGCGGCCGCGTCGAACGTGCCCTCGTCGACCACGGCGAGCAGCGTACGGACCTGGTCGAGGGGGAGCTCCGGAATCATCACGAGCGCTAAGGGTACGTAAAAATCTTTAGCTGTACCTGTAGTGATCATCTCCGTAGCGTCGAGGACATGACCGCTTCACTCTCCGCCGCGGCCGCCGGGTTCGGCACCGGCCTCTCGCTCATCGTCGCCATCGGTGCCCAGAACGCCTTCGTCCTGCGCCAGGGCATCCGCCGTGACGCCGTCCTCGCGGTGGTCGGCATCTGCGCCCTGTCCGACGCCCTGCTCATCGCCCTGGGCGTCGGTGGTGTCGGGGCCGTGGTCGTCGCGTGGCCGCAGGCGGTGACCGCGGTCGGCTTGATCGGCGGTGCGTTCCTGCTCTGCTACGGGGCCCTCGCCGCCCGCCGGATGCTGAAGCCGGCGGGGACGCTGCGCGCCGAGGGCGAGGCGGGCGGGACGCGGCGGCGGGCGGTGCTGACCTGTCTGGCGATGACCTGGCTCAACCCGCACGTCTACCTCGACACCGTCCTCCTGCTCGGCTCCGTCGCCGCGGGACGAGGTGCGCTGCGCTGGGACTTCGGCGTCGGCGCGGCCCTCGCCAGCCTGGTCTGGTTCGCCGCCCTCGGGTTCGGGGCCCGGCTGCTCGGCCGCTTCTTCGCCAAGGCCTCCGCCTGGCGGGTCCTGGACGGACTGGTCGCCGCCACCATGATCGCGATGGGGGGCATGCTCGTCGCCGGTGCGTGAGAGTCCGGGTGACGGCGGTTCGGGCAGTGCTGCGATAGTGAACCCTGCATTCGATAGGTGTAGCGAGCAACCAGGAAGACCGTGGACACGAGCGAGAGCAGCACAGGGGCCGAATCCGCACCGCCGTCGTCGACGGCCGGCGAGCCGCGGCGCGGCTGGCGGCGGGTCGCCATGGACACCCGCCCGCTGCGCATCCCCGCCTACCGCCGCCTGTGGTCCTCGACCATCGTCACCGCCGTGGGCAGCCAGCTCACCGCGGTCGCCGTGCCCAAGCAGATCTTCGACATCACCGGTTCCTCGGCGTGGGTCGGCGCCGCGAGCATGGCCGGGCTGCTGCCCTTGATCGTGTTCGCGCTGTGGGGCGGCGCCGTCGCCGACAGCATGGACCGCCGCAAGCTGCTCCTGATCACCAACTGCGGCATCGCCGTCACCTCGGTCCTGTTCTGGCTGCAGGCCCTCACCGGGCTCGACTCGGTGGCCGTCCTCATGGTCCTGCTCGCGATGCAGCAGGCGTTCTGGGGTCTCAACGCCCCGGCGCGCACCGCCTCCATCGCCCGCCTCGTGCCCGAGGGCGAACTCGCCGCGGCGAACGCGCTCGGCTCGACCGTCATGCAGACCGGCCAGGTCGTCGGCCCGCTGCTCGCCGGGGTCCTCATCCCCGTCATCGGTCTGCCCGAGCTGTATCTGATCGACGCCCTGGCGCTGTGCTTCACGGTGTGGGCGGTGTACCGGCTGCCGTCGCTGCCGCCGCTGGACACGGGGACGAAGCGGAAGGCGGGGGTGCGGGAGATCGTCGCCGGGTTCCGCTACATCTCCGCTCACAAGGTGCTGCTGCTGTCGTTCCTCGCGGACATCATCGCCATGGTCTTCGGCATGCCCCGCGCCCTGTTCCCACAGCTCGCCGCCGAGACCTACGCCCCGTACGGCGAGGGGCTCGCGCTCGGGCTGCTGTTCGCGGCGATCCCGATCGGGGCGGTGCTGGGCGGGCTGTTCTCGGGGACGTTCTCGCGGGCCCGCAGGCACGGCTGGATGGTGATCGGTGCGGTCGTCGCCTGGGGCGCCGCGATCACCGGCTTCGGGCTGAGCCGGAGCCTGTGGTTCGCGGTGGTGTTCCTGGCGGTCGCGGGCGTCGCCGACATGGTCTCGATGGTCTTCCGCGGCGCGATCCTGCTCTCCGCGGCCACCGACGAGATGCGCGGCCGGATGCAGGGCGTCTTCACGGTCGTCGTCGCGGGCGGGCCCCGGCTCGCCGACGTCCTGCACGGCTCGGCCGGCTCGGTCTTCGGCGCCCGTACGGCCGTGGTCGGCGGCGGCCTCCTCGTCGTCGCCGCCATGACGGGGCTGGCCCTCGCGGTCCCGGCGCTGCGCAAGTACCGCATCTGAGAGGCGGGCCCGGGTCAGCCCGTCGCGAGCAACAAGGTGCCGACCAGGGCGAGTCCGGCCCCCGCCGCCTGGACGCCGCGCAGCCGCTCGCTCAGGACGCCGCGCGCCGCCAGCGCCGTGATGACCGGGTACAGGTACGCGAGCACCGCGGCCACCGTCACCGGGCCGCGCTGCACCGCCAGCGAGTACGTGCCGTTCGCGGCCACGTCGGCCAGGCCCACGAAGGCGAGGGCGGGCAGCGAGGCCCGGACCAGGCGCAGGCCGCCCTCCTGCGGGAGCACCCGGGCGCCGCGCCTCGCCGAGGCGTACAGCGCGGCGCCGCCCGCCACCACGTTCGTCAGCCGCTGTACGAACAGGGCGAGGAACAGCCCCGTCAGTGTGGTCGACGCCTGCGCGATCAGGGCCATCACCGCACCGAAGCCGAAGGCGGCGACCAGCGTGAGCAGTACCGCCTGCCGCTGCACCGGTGCGCCGCCCCGCAGTTGGGGGCCGCCCGCGAGGAGCACTCCCACGACGGCGACGAGAATGCCCGCGGCCTGCAACAGCCCCGGCCGCTCACCGAGGGAGAGGCCGACGCCCACGGGGACGGCGACGCCGATGGAGCTGAGGGGCGAGACGACGCCCATCGGGCCGAGGGCGAGCGCCTTGTAGAAGGCGAGCATGGCGAGGGGGCCGATCAGCCCCGCGGCGACGGCGAACCACAGCAGTGGACCGGCCTCGCTCCACCCGCCCGTGGCGACGACGACCGCGCCGAGCACCACCACGGCGATGGACTGCGAGACGACCACGACCGTGAGGGCGGGGGTGCGTCGGGTCAGCAGCCCCCCGCCGAAGTCGGCCAGGCCGATGAGCAGGCTGGTGGCCAGGGCGAAGAGTGCTGTCATGCCGAGCCTCGCAGTACAGTTTGCTGAACGTTGTGGTGCACCACAACGTAGTTCGCTGAACTGAACGCTGTCATCCAAAATATTGGACTTCCCGCCCGCTCCCTTGTGCCTCACTCCTGGACGGAATGTGTCGGACCTCGACCTGCTGACCCAGTCGCTCGCCCGCAACGTCAAACACTGGCGCTCCGAGCGCGGCTTCACCCTGGACGCGCTCGCCGGCCGGGCCGGTGTCAGCCGCGGCATGCTCATCCAGATCGAGCAGGCCCGCACCAACCCGAGCATCGGCACGGTCGTCAAGATCGGGGACGCGCTCGGCGTCAGTATCACCACGCTGCTCGACTACGAGCAGGGTCCCAAGGTGCGGATCGTGCCCGCGGAGCAGGCGGTGCGCCTGTGGTCCACGGAGGCGGGCAGCTACCACCGGCTGCTCGCCGGTACCGAGGCGCCGGGCCCGCTGGAGATGTGGGACTGGTTCCTGCTGCCCGGCGAGGGCAGCCCGTCCGACCCGCATCCGCAGGGCACCGTCGAACTGCTCCACGTCACCGAGGGGGAGCTGACGCTGGTCGTGGACGGCGCCGTGCACCGGGTGCCCGAGGGGGCGAGCGTCACGTTCGAGGCCGACGTGTCCCATGAGTACCGCAACGACGGTGACGTACCTGCCCGGTTGGTCATGGCGGTGTCGGTGCCGTTCGAACGCTGAGACGGCCGCATCCCGTGCGCGGAGCGGCTGTTAGCGTGCCGTCATGCGCGCACCCCTCGGCGATTTCGACTACGTCCGCCCCGCCCCCGAAGCCCTCGACCTGCTGACCCGGCCCGTCGCCGACGCCGTACGGAACTGGCAGGGCACGGTGCCCGCGCAGGAGCTGATCCACGTCGACACCGACCCCGAGTGGGCCGACACCGCCACGTTCGTCGAGCACTACGGGCCCGAACTGCTCGCGCGGTCCGCGAACTGCGTGGTCGTCGCGGGCAAGCGCGGCGGCGAGTCCACCCTCGCGGCCTGTGTCGTGCTCTCCCCGACCCGGGTCGACGTGAACGGCGTCGTGCGACGTCAACTGGGTGCCCGCAAGGCCTCGTTCGCCGCGATGGACACCGCCGTCGGCGAGAGCGGCATGGAGTACGGCGGCATCACCCCGATCGGTCTGCCCGCCCACTGGCCGGTCCTCGTGGACGCGGCCGTCGCCGACCTCCCGTACGTCCTCGTCGGCAGCGGCACCCGCCGCGGCAAGCTGATCGTCCCCGGCAAGGCCCTGGCGGAACTGCCGGGCGCCGTGGTGCTCGAAGGACTCGGCGTCTAGGACGCGCCGCGTCACTCCAGCCATGCCCCGTCGCGCATGATGACCCTGCCCCGAAACTCCGGTACTCCGCGCCAGGCGCGCACCGTCGTCGGCTCGACGCGGAGGTAGGAGAAGGCGGACTCCTCCGCCCGCGGATCCCAGCCGTACTTGTCCGCGAACGCGGCGGCGGCTTCCTCGGGAACCTCGCTCTCGGCGAAGGCCCGGGCCTCTCCCTGAAGCAGCACCACGTCGAACGTGTCCGGCAGCGCCAGGCGTACGCGCGGCTCCGCCCGCACGTTGCGCACCGTAGCGGAGGCCGCGCCGGTACTCATCCACAACGCCCGCCCGTCCCACAGGAACCACAGCGGAACCTGGTGCGGGCCGTGCTCCGGGTGGGCCGTCGACAGCCACACGTCGCGCTCCGCGTCGAGCCGGTCCAGGGTGTCGCGCCTGCGCTGCGCCGTGGTGCGGCGCGTGATCTCCGTAGCGTGCATGGACGCCGACCCTAGCCAGCGCGTGCGCGACCCGCATCGGGCGCGCGGCCTAGGTCAGAGGCCGGAGGGCCGGGCGCGCGTCACGGGGCCGTCGGAGCGGCGGAGCGGGGCGAGCCGGTCCATGGGGCCGGCCCCTGCCCTGCGGAACGGACGCGGCAGTCGAACCGCCGGTCCGCGGCTACGCGGACTCCAACAGTTCTCGGAGCCGGTTCAGGTCCCCGGCGACCGTGTCGGCGTCGCGCGCGAAGTCGGCGTCGCTCATCTGCGGCTGCCGGCGAATCGTGAACACGACCTCGCTCCCCGTGCCGTCACTGATCACGCGGACCGGGTTGTAGACGGTTTCCCCGGACGGCAGGGTGACGTCGTGGTCGAGCACCCCCAGGTCGTTGTGCGGGGCGAACGCCACCACGACCCTTCCCATGGGCGAGGACTCGGCCACCCACTGACCATCGGTCTCCGTGATGGAGCCGCCCAGACCATGGGCCCACACGGGCAGGTTCTCCGGATTCGACGCGTAGGCGTAGACCTCGTCGCGGGGGCGGTCGATGTGGACGCTGAGGTGGCGTGATTCCCTGCCGGCGCTGTTCATGCCCGTGAGGTTAGTGGGCCGGTGCTCGCGTTTTCTTGAACGAATCGGACGTGGTCGATCCGGCACCCAGGGAGCATTGGTTAGCTTAGGCTAACCTAAGCGGGCGGGGCTGCGGGCGATGGGACTGTCACTGCTCGGCCGCCGGGCACGCCGTCGTACGCCCGTGTCGCCGCCCCGTCACCCGCGCGCACGGTCACCCGCTCGCTCGGTCACGGGAAATGAGGAGTCATGCACGTCCAGTTCGCGGCGCCCGCCGCCCTGCCGGACCACCGGCCGGCCCGTACGGCCGGTCCTTCGGTGACCCGGCTCCTGGAGCGGCTGGCCGCGGCGGACGTCGCCGGACGTGCCCGCGTCGCCGAGGACTTCTGGCAGGAGGTGGCCGGGCGGAGTGCTCCGCTCGTCGAGGAGATCGCCGACGCCCCGGACCACCGGACGGTCACCTTCCTGTGGCGCGGCCACCGCACCACTCGGCAGGTCCTGCTCCTGGCCAACCGGCTCGTCGACCCGGACCACCTCGCCGGCTCCCTCATGGAACGGGCCCCCGGCACCGACATCTGGCACCTCGGCCTGACGCTGCGCGCGGACCACCGCGGCACCTACCGGATCGCCGCCGACGTCTCCGCGAAGGAGCCGCCCGCCGACCCCGACGTGCTGCAGGCGCGACTGCGTTCGCTCGCCGTGCACGCCGCCGGTGACCCGTTCAACCCCCGTTCTCTACCCGCCCGTTGGGGTGCCGCCGAGACGTCCGTCTTCGCCCTGCCGCACGCCCCCGCCGAAGCGTGGACCGAGCGGCGCGACACGGCGCCCGCCGGACGCGTCGCACGGCACCGGGTGGACGCCGCCGCGCTCGGCGGGCACCGC
>NZ_JAAGMG010000482.1 GCF_010548525.1 Streptomyces sp. SID14478 | reverse complement strand
GCGGGCCTGCGCCCGGCCCGCAGGGCGGCACGCCTGGACGTCCTGCGCGCGATCGCGACGCAGTGACGCACGGCAGCGGTCCTCACCGCCCGGTCAGCCTGCGACGGCCGACCGGGCGGGAGCGTGTTCCGGCGCCTCGGCCCGGAGCGCGGCCGACGACCGGTACACCGGGTACGCGGGCACGGACACGGCCGGCGACGGGGCGGGCAGCGTGAACCAGACGACCTTCCCGCCGTCGGCGGCCGGTCGCACCCCCCAGCTCTCGCTGACCGAAGCGACCATCGCGAGCCCGCGACCGCAGGTGGCGAGGGCGTCCGCGTCGCGCACGACCGGCGGCCGGGGATCGTGGTCGGACACGGAGACCGTGAGCCGGTCCCCGAGCAGCTCGATCTCCACGGCGCACATCTTGTCCGGCTCGGCGTGCCGGTGGACGTTCGTCAGCAGCTCGGTGACTCCGAGCTCCGCGAGGTCGACCAGAGGATCGAGATGCCAGTAGCGCAACTGCGCCGATACGATTCTGCGGACCTGGCGGATCCGCGACGGCAGGGCTTGGAGCTCCACCGTGCAATGCCTGCTCGGCTGGCTGATCACGGCTGCGACTCCCCGAATGAGGTCCGGAAGAAGACGAGAACGGATCGAGCGGAGCGATCACGCTGTGACAGGACCGCCCGCTACGTGTCCGGCGGGCTGGTTCGCAGCGTCATCGCCGGTAAACCCTGAGTAGTGATGTGTGACCAGAGTGACCCAGGGGGTACGGGCGTGCAACTTCGGCGGCTGCTGCGGGTACTGCCCGGCTCAGCTAGTGCGTGCCGTGGCGCTGCGGACGGCCTCGATGAACCGGCTGGCCGCGGGGGGTCCGGCGGTCTCACCCGGGCGGCCCAGCCGCAGGAGGTACCGCCTGCCGTCCACCTCGGCCGTCGCGCGGTCCTCGGCGCCGAACCAGGGCTTGCCCGCACGGACTTCACGCAAGGGCGCGCTGTCGATCTCGCTGCCGTAGCTCGTCAGCAGTTCGAGCCTGCCGCCCGCGATCCGGATCTGTCCGGCGCGGGTCAGCGAGCGCAGCCTTCGCCCGATCCGCACGCCCGTCGCACTGAACTCCGGCTCCGCCATGCCGTCCCGCCCCCTTGAGTGCACATCTGCCGCGCGATCGCGTGTCTGTCGTGCAGTCTGCACGCACCCGGCCAGGAGCACCAGTGCGCATGTGGACGCAGTGTGAAGCAATGGGCGCAAACGGAATATGCGCCCCTTCGCGCGGGCGTTCCCCGGCTCCGCCAGGCGTGCCTTTGAGGCGCTCAAAGGCGTGTTTATGCAGGTGAGAAGCGTGTGGAAGGTGTCTATGATCGGGGTGTCCGGCCGTTTCGGGCCGGGCCCGAACCTGGCCCTGTGGCGCCTCACTTCCCCCGAGGTCCCGCCCGCGCCGTGTTCGGAACGATGCGAAGGAGCCGCGCGGTGAGCACGATGCAACAGGGCCGTCCCGCAGGCGACGGCACGGCAGGCCGGCCGATGCCGACGCTCGACGTCGACCACACGGACCTCGCCTACCGGGCCTGGCTCAAGGAGGCCGTCCGCAAGGTCCAGGCCGACAGCAACCGCTCCGCCGACACCCACCTGCTGCGCTTCCCGCTGCCCGAGCACTGGGGCATCGACCTGTACCTGAAGGACGAGTCGACGCACCCCACCGGCAGCCTCAAGCACCGCCTCGCCCGCTCGCTGTTCCTGTACGGCCTGTGCAACGGCTGGATCCGGCCGGACCGCCCGGTGATCGAGGCCTCCAGCGGCTCGACGGCCGTCTCGGAGGCCTACTTCGCGAAGCTGATCGGCGTGCCCTTCATCGCCGTGATGCCGCGTACGACGAGCGCCGAGAAGTGCCGACTGATCGAATTCCACGGCGGACAGTGCCACTTCGTCGACGACTCCAGGATGATGTACGCGGAGTCGGCGGCCCTCGCCGCGCGCACCGGCGGCCACTACATGGACCAGTTCACGTACGCGGAGCGGGCCACGGACTGGCGCGGCAACAACAACATCGCCGAATCGATCTACCGGCAGCTGGAGTTGGAGCGCTACCCCTGTCCGACCTGGATCGTCGCGACGGCCGGCACCGGCGGCACCTCGGCGACGCTCGCCCGCTACGTGCACTACATGCAGCACGACACCCGCATCTGCGTCGCCGACCCGGAGAACTCCTGCTTCTTCGAGGGCTGGACGACGAACAACCCCGACGCCACCAGCGACTGCGGCTCCCGCATCGAGGGCATCGGCCGTCCGCGCATGGAGCCGAGCTTCGTGCCCGGCGCCATCGACCGCATGATGAAGGTCCCCGACGCCGCGAGCGTCGCGGCGGTCCGCGCCCTGGAGCAGACCATCGGCCGCAAGGCGGGCGGGTCGACGGGCACGGGCCTGTGGAGCGCGCTCAAGATCATTGCGGAGATGGTGGCGGAGGGCCGCACGGGCAGCGTGGTCACCCTGCTGTGCGACCCCGGGGACCGCTACCTCGACAAGTACTACTCGGACGACTGGCTCGCGCAGCAGGGGCTGGACATCGGCCCGTACGCGGAGGCGATCCGGCTGCTCCTGGAGACGGGGGAGTGGCCGCAGTAGGTCCCGGCGCGGCCCACCCCTGGGTGCGAGGAGCGCGCCCAGGGGCGTCAACTCCCGGCGCTGGGCGCGGCATCGGGGACGGTCAGGCAGGCGCGGCCGCCAGCCGCCGCTCCAGCGCCCCCACCGCATCCCGGAAAGCCCGCCCGAGGCCGGCCCGTCCCACCTTCAAGCCCATCCGGAACGGTGCCGCCCCGTCCGCCGCGAACGTCCACTGCACCCGCGACCCGCCGGGCACGGCGACGATCCGCCACTCCTCCAACAGGGCCCGGACCCCGGGTGCGTTGGTCTCGTCGACCCGGTAGGCGTACACCCCGTCGGGCTCGGCGGCGACGATGGTCTCCAGGAAGCGCGTGCCGCCCTTGAGGCGGACCTCCCGCCGCGCCCCGTCGTCCAGCGGCCGCGCCGCCGTCACCGCCGAGAACCACCGGGGCCAGTCGGCGACGTCCTCGGCGAGCGCGCGGTACACCGCCCCCGGCAGCGCCGACACCTCACGGGCGAACACGAGCTTGAGCGGTGCGGTTTCGGCGAAGTCGAGGCCGACGGGCAGAAGACGGCGTGCCATGTGCGTTCAGCCCCCAAGCAGGACGCCCCAACGGGCAAGCGGAACAGACTGGTTGACCGGGCAGCGCCACCATAGCTGGCGGTCCGTCAGATGTCTGTACCGGCATCCGGCTCACCGGCGACGACCAGCCGCACGTGCTCGGAGACCTCCGCGCGCGCCTCGACCGGCAGCCCCGCGTCCGTCACCAGCGTGTCCACCTGGTCCAGCGTCGCGAACGAACTCAGGCCCACCGTGCCCCACTTGGTGTGGTCGGCCACCACCACGACCCGGCGCGCGGACTGCACCAGGCGCCGGTTCGTCTCCGCCTCCGCCAGGTTCGGCGTGGACAGGCCGGCCTCCGCGCTTATGCCGTGCACACCGAGGAACAGCACGTCGAAGTGGAGCGCGGCGATGGCCTGGTCGGCGACCGGACCCACCAGCGAGTCGGACGGGGTGCGCACGCCGCCGGTCAGGACGACCGTCGCCGCGCCCTGCCGCGTACCGGAACTGCGCTGCGCGGCGTGGAACACGTCGGCCACCCGCACCGAGTTGGTGACCACCGTCAGGTCCGGCACGTCCAGCAACTGCTGCGCCAGCGCGTACGTGGTCGTACCCCCCGACAGGGCGATGGCGGTGCCCGGCGCGGTCAGCGTCGCGGCCGTGCGGGCGATGTCCTCCTTGGCGGTCAGCTCCAGACCCGACTTCGCCTCGAAGCCCGGCTCGTGCGTACTCGCCTCGACGACCGGGACGGCCCCGCCGTGCACCTTCTCCAGGACGCCCTGGCGGGCCAGCGCGTCCAGGTCGCGGCGGACCGTCATGTCGGAGACGCCGAGCTTGCGCGTCAGCTCGTTGACCCGGACGCCGCCGCGGCGGCGGACCTCGTCGAGGATCAGGGCGCGGCGCTGCTCCGCGAGGAGGTTCTGATTCTCGCTCACGTCCCGTCGGGTCCCTTCGCCTCGTCCCACGTGCCACACGGCCTGCACTGCAGCGTCATCCTCGCACGCGCCACCGACAGCCGTCCCACCGCCCGAGTGCGTGACCGGCACATCGGTGCCACACGATCGGGGAGATTACGTGACGAGGGATGCACACGGGAGCGCGGAGCCGGGATCCTGGTCACGGTCCAAGAACGGGGGACACCACACATGGCGCGTGAGAACCACCGGCAGCACGAGGAGGCGGTCGCGGACGAGACCGCCCTGGAACTGCTCGTCCACGGCGTCGGCGGCACGACACCCCAGGAGATGCTCGACGATCCGCGCACCGTGCGGGTGTCCGGTGACGAGACGGCAGCGGTGTACCGCCGCGTCGAGGACGCCGACGCGGAGAGCCGCCCGGAGGACTACCGCGGCAAACCCGTGCCCGAGGCGTACGTGTGGTGCAACCTCACCTCGGGCGACGGATCGCGGGCCCTGTGGCTGCTGTTACTGCCCTTCATGGTCGTCAACCTCGCCCACTGGATGCGGCCCAACGCCCGCCGCAGGTCCCGCGCGGTGCGCCTCTACGGCCTCCTCGTGCGTCTGACGGGACTCACGCTCACGGTGCTCTTCGTCGCCGCCGCGTGCGAGGTCGCCCTCGACCTGACGGCCTGGCAGTGCGCGGGCACCCCGGCCTGTGCACAGCAGCGCAGTTGGCTCGGCTTCCTCTCCGTCGACGCGCACGGCGCCGGCGGCTGGTGGAGCCAGCCCGGCCGCCGCCTCGCTCTCGCCGCCCTCGTCCCGACCGCCCTGACCGCCCTGCTCTGGTACCTCTCGCACCGCACCTGGAGCGCGTACGAGTCGCAACTCCCGCCGCGGCACCAGCCCGAGCCCGACGACGGCGACGCGAGCCCCGCCCTCGGCAGGCCCGGATTCTGGTACGGCCGCCGCCTGGTCGCCCGGCTGCGCGCGGCGCACACGGCAGTGGGGC
>NZ_JAAGMG010000436.1 GCF_010548525.1 Streptomyces sp. SID14478 | reverse complement strand
CGCCGGGGCCGGGGTCGCGCGGGCCCGCCGCGGGTCGAGGAAGCCCGCGAAGACGTACGACCAGCCGAACTGCTCGGCGGCCGTCACGTACCCGGTGTCCTTGACGAAGGCCGCGTACCGGGCGTTGGTGACGGCGTGTGCGTCGATGTGGAACGCGGAGACGGTGACCTCGCGCACGGGTCCCTCGCCGTCGCCGGGGTTGGCGTGCTCGTCCTCGTTGCCCATCAGGAACGTGCCGCCGTGCAGCGTGATCATGCCCTTGCCGGGCGGACGGCGGCCGCTGTTCGCCTTGGGCGGCAGGGCGCGCGGCCCGGGCGCCGTCTCCCCTCGCGGCGCCGCGCAGCAGGGGGACGGGGTCGGTTCGTGCGCGGTCATGTGAGGGCTCCTCCCCGGACGCGGCCCTGGTCCCGGCCGATCTTCGCACGAGGGTTCGGGCGGGGCCGTGGCCGACCCCGCCCGGGCCCTCACCCCTGCGACTTGTACAGGCCGAACTCCTTGATGCGGACGGTCGAGCGGGCCTGGGTGACCCGCAGCCGCCAACGGCGGGCGGTGACCGTGGTGGGCAGGGCGAGGATGCGGGCGGCGCCGATGGTGCCGAGTTCGGTGGCGGTGGTCCAGGCGCCGTCCACCTCCGCCTCGACCACGAAGTGCTCGGCCTGCTGTCCGTGCCGGATGTCCTCGGCGAGCCGGATGCGGTCGACCGCGGCCGGCCGGCCCAGGTCGACGGTGCGGGTGCCCGCGCCGTCGTCCCGGATGCGGGCGCCGCGCGCGAGGTCCTCGGGCAGTTCGCCGTCGGTGCGCTCGCGGAACTCCTTGAGGCGGGCGACGTCGGCGGCGGGCAGCAGCCCGTTCGTGTCCGGCGGGACGTTGAGGAGGAGCACGGCGCCCCGGCCCACCGACCGGTACCAGATGTCCGTCAACTCCTCGACGGACTTGGGCTGTTCGTCGGCGTGGTAGAACCAGCCCGGCCGGATCGACACGTCGCACTCGGCGGGCCACCACTGCAGGGCGGCGGCGTCCGGCTGTGCCGTCAGGAGCGCCTCGCGGCTGCCCTCGTCGGCACAGTCGTAGGGCAGGACGCGGTCGTACTTGCCGTTGCCGCTGTCCTTGACGGCGATGACGCTCCACTCGTTCTCGCGCGCCATGCCGTCCTCGTTGCCGACCCAGCGCACGTCGGGTCCGGACACGGCGATCGAGGCGTTGGGGGCCAGTTCGCGCACGAGGGCGTACCAGCTGTCCCAGTCGTACGTCTCGACCTTCTCCGGCGGGATGCGGCCCTGCGCCCCGTCGAACCACACCTCGTCGACCTCGCCGTATTCGGTGAGGACCTCGTAGAGCTGGTTGAGCATGTGGGCGCCGTAGTCGGTGGCGTCGAGGTCGTACGTGGGCAGGTCCCGGCCCGCGCGGTCGTCGCCGTCGACGAGCGTGGGGATCGTGCGGGTGGTGCGGGCGCTGCCGTTGGCGTAGACGCCGTCCAGGTACTGGTTCTCGTCGGCGGGCGAGATGTAGACGCCGACCTTGATGCCGTGGGCGCGCATCGAGTCGGCGAAGGAGCGCAGCACGTCGCCGTTGCCGTCGCGCCAACTGCTGCTCACCACACTGTGCCGGGTGTAGCGCGAGGGGTAGAGGACGAAGCCGTCGTGGTGCTTGGCGGTGAGGACGGCGAGCTTGAAGCCGCCGTCGCGCAGGGCGCGTGCCCACTGGTCGGTGTCGAGCCCGGTGGGCCGGAAGACGTTCGGGTCCTCGTCGCCGATGCCCCATTCGAGGCCGGTGAAGGTGTTCACGCCGAAGTGCAGGAACGCCGTCTTCTCCAGTGCCTGCCAGGCGAGTTGACGCTTCGTCGGGCGCACGTGCGCGGCCTTCGCGAGGAGTTCGCCGGGCGAGTCGTCGGGGCTGACGGGAATCCGGAAGAGCGGTTCGGCGGCGGCCGGTGCGGCGACCGCGGGCAGGCCGGTGCCGGCGACGACCGCCGTGGCCGTCGCGGCCAGGAGGACGTGCCGTCTGCTGAGGGTCATGTGCGGGCGGTTCCCTTCGGTTCAGCTCTGGGTCAGGGTCCAGGCGGTGGGGGTCTCCTGGTCCGGCGGGTACTGCACGAGCCGGCCGTCCGGGGTCGCGTCCAGCGTCATGCACGTGATCGCGTTCGTGATCCGGAACCCTCCTGCGGCGCGCGTGAGTTGCCAGCGCTGGAGGGTGTTCTTGGCGTCGCAGGTCTCCCAGGTGGCGGCCGAGCCGGGCTCCAGCGGCACGTTCAGGGTGAGCTTCCCACTGCGCGTCTCCAGGCAGGCGCCGTCCGCGTTCGTCAGCGTGGCGTAGCCGTCGGCGGTGCGGGCGAGCCGGACCGGTGCCGGGTCCGTGCGGCGGCCGCGGTCCGCGAGGGTGTACGTGCCATCGGCGAGCGGCACCTTCGTCAGGTCGCGCCATCCGGGGGCGTGGCCCACCGCGCCCGCCCGGGCGGTGAACTCGGCGTAGCTCGCGTCCGGGTGGGGTGTTCCCCAGGTGGTCTGGGCGATGTGGGCGAGCGGCATACGGGTCGCGGCGGCGACCTCGTTCTCGGTCTCCCCGCGTCCGTTGTCCGGCCACAGGCTGATCTTCGCTCCGGTGATCCCTTCGCGGGAGGCGAGCTTCTCGCCCTCGAAGCTGCGCGGGTCCCACTGCTCGTCGTACAGCTTCCGGGTGTCGCTGTGGAAGCCGCCGCGGATGACGTAGAGCGAGTAGGCGGCGTTCATCACCGGGTAGCCCTGCGCGATGAGCCGGCTGGGCTTCACCTTCACGTCCAGCCAGTGTTCGACGGTGGTGCCGGGCTCGACGGGCACGGTGTTGGCGCCGGTCAGCCCGTCGTTCCAGATGCGCAGGTGCTTGCCCTTGCTCGCGGCGTACGCCTCGACGCGGTTGACGAAGTCGATGAACGCGTCCTGCGGAGTGGCGTTCGCCCCGTACTTGGCGCGCGCGTACTTCAGGACCTGCGGGTACTTGGCGAAGTCGGAGCCGAGCATGTACTCGTCGGCGCCCATGTGCCACCACTTGCCGGGGAACACCTTGCCGTACTCGTCGATCAGGCTCTTGTAGTAGGTGAACGCCTCGGGCTTGGTGATGTCGAGGCGCGACGGCTGGGCGTTGCCGTCGGCGTCGACGAGCTGGAGGTCGGGCCGGTCCTGGATCCACGGGTCCATGTGGCCCGGGGAGTTGATCTCCGGGACGATCGTGACGTGATACTTCTCACCGAGCGCGACGATGCGGCGGATCTCGCTCCTGCTGTAGTAGCCCCAGGTGTTGGCCTCCGGGTGGGCGGCGCTCTTCACCTTGATCTCCAGCAGGAGCTGGTTGAGCTTGCGGTACGCCATGTCGCGCACCAGGTTCTCCAGCCAGTCGGTGGAGATGTGCACGTAGCAGGCGCAGACGCCGACGCCGCGCTCCTTGTACTGCGGCACGTCGACCGTGCGTCCGGCGGGTATCTCGTCGCTCTGCGACAGGAGTTGGAGGAGGGTGCGGGTGCCGTAGAAGGCGCCGGTCTCGGCGGCGCCGGTGATCTCCAGGCTGCTGCCCGCGCTCAGTTCGTAGCCCTCGCCGCCCAGTTGCTTCCGCGCGGCGTCCACGTCGACGACGATGTCGCCGGTGCGGGACGGGCCGCCCGTGACGGGAACGGCGCCCTTGCCCGCGGCGCGCAGGTCGGCGGCGAGGGTGCGGGCGACGCGTCGGGAGGCGGCGTCGTGCGCGACCAGTCGGGTGCGCGACCCGAAGGCGTAACTCCCTTCCTGTGCCGACCAGTTGAACAGAGAGGGAACGGTGCGCGGCACGTCCTCGCGCGTGGCGGTGTCCGCGTGGGCGGCGGCGACGGGAAGCGTCGCCAGCAGCAGGGTGAGCGTGGCGCCCAGCAGGCGTGCCCTGTGCCGTCGCCGCGGGGACTTCGTACGGAACTCAGTCAGCATGACATCCGAGGATTCACGAAGCGGAGAGACATGGTCCATGGACATCCCCGGCGGGTTCTTGGACATATGCCCGCGCCCGCCGGGGACACATCGGAGGTCAGCGGCTCAGCGGCCGTGCCACTCCACCTTGAACACCCATACGTGCTCGCCGGCCTTGCGCGCCGCGGCCGGCACGTCGACCACGAACGCCCCGTTCCGCACGGTCCAGTTGAGTGGCCGGTCGTAGCCGAGCATCGTGACCTTGTCGCCGGGCCGCACCGGCACCGGCGCCTCGACGGTGAGCTTGGACCCGGGGGCGGCGAGCGAGTGGATGTAGAAGGCCTCGTTCGGCCGGACGGTGAACCGGAGGTCGTCACCGAGCTCCGCCATCCGCGACCAGTACGTGGTGTCGTAGACGGCCTCGCCGTTGGTCCTCAGCCAGTGGCCCGTCTCGCGCAGCCGGGTCTGCATGATCTCGGGAATGGTGCCGTCGGCGCGCGGTCCGATGTCGAGCAGGAAGTTGCCGTTCTTCGACACGATGTCGACGAGGCTGCGCACGACCTCCTCGGTGGTCATGTACTTGTCGTCGGGGGTCTGGGCGTTGTAGCCGTAGGAGAACGGGTCGAGGCCGCGGCTTGACTCCCATTTGGCGACGACCGTGTTGTCGTACGTCGTGTATTCGGGCGTCGTGAAGTCGTGGAAGCCGATCCCGGCGCGGTTGTTGACCGCGACCTCCAGCGGCCTGGGCCGGTTCTTGCCGTGGTTGAAGTACTCGGCGAGCACGTGCAGCGAGTCGTTCTCGCCGCCGATGTCGCACCACATCATTTGCAGGTCGTAGCCGTGGATCAGCTCCAGCATCTGCTGGGCCTGGAACTCCTTCACGTAGTCCTTGCCGGCGGTGTATCCGGTGTACGGGACGGGCTCCAGGGTGTACGGGTTGCGCGGGGCGTGGCCCATCCACGGGCTGTCCGGGTTGAACCATTCGGGCATCGAGAAGTACAGGGCCCGGTGGAGTTCGGGCGTGTACTTCTTGGAGGCGTCGAAGAGGGCCTTGACGAGGTCCTTCTTGGGGCCCATCCGCACGGAGTTGCGGTCGGACAGATTGGTGTCCCACAGCGCGAAGCCCTCGTGGTGCTTGGACGTGAGCACGTGGTACTGGGCACCCGCGTCGCGGAACAGCTCCACCCACGCGCGCGGGTCGAACTTCTCCGCCGTGAAGCGCGGGATGAAGTCGTCGTAGGCGAAGTCCTCGCCGTAGACCTCCTTGTGGTGCGCGTACGTCGGGTTGTTCGGGTCCTGCATCTGGTTCCAGTACCACTCGGCGTACTGGGTGCCGACCGGCGCCCACGCGGGCACGGAGTAGACGCCCCAGTGGATGAAGATGCCGAACTTGGCCGCGTGGAACCAGTAGGGCGCCTGGTGCCCGGAGAGCGAGACCTCGGTGGGCTGGTAGTCGGGGACGCCGAGCGTCAGCTTGCGCCCGGTGCTCGCGGCGCGCTTCCCGCGTCCCGTGGCGAGGACCGTGCCGTCCTGGACGGTGCCGGGCGCGACGCCGCCCCGGTTGCGGATGCCGACGCGGACGCGGGCCTGCTCGCCGGGTGCCAGCCACTTCACGCGCGCGGGCTCCACGGTGCGGGCGCCCGGGACGTCGACGCTGACGGTGAGCGCGTCGGAGGCGAGGACGCTGACGGTGCCCGCGTTGATGACGGTGGCCTCGACGCTCTGCGCGCCGGAGCTCTCCAGGAGCGAGAAGGTGGAGCGCGCGTCCCGCAGGGCGAGGGCCCGGCCCTCGGCGGCCGGCTGCAGGGACAGGGCGAAGACGTGCAGGGCGGTCTTGTTCTCCTCGGCCGCATCGAGCTTCGGCAGCGTGATCGCCACGGCCTCGCGCCCCGCGTCGAGGGCGATCTCACTGACGCCGATGCCGACGCGGTGGGCCTCCTTGGTGCCGTCGGGCTTGTAGCGGAAGGAGGCGGAGACGACCCCGCTGCCGGAGTACCAGTCGGGTCCGCTCAGCCCGCCGCTCTGCGTGGAGCCGTCGGCGTAGTGGACGGTGGCCTGTCCGGAGGCGTCGCCGTAGCTGCCCGCGGCCAGGAACAGGGCGGACAGGTAGCGGCCCGCGGGCAGGTCGATGCGCTGGCCGAGCGCGACGATGTTGTTCTTCGCGCCCGCGGCGCCGGACGGGAACTCGTAGGGCACGCCGTCGACTTCGAGCCGTCCCGCGGCGAGCTCCTCGCCGGGGAACGTGTAGCCACTGCCGTCGAAGCTGCCGCCGCCCGCCGTGGCGGTGTCGATGCCGTCGTTGTCGAAGTGGGCGTCGAGCGGCACCGGGACCGGTGCGGGGACGGTGCCCCAGTCACCGCCGGCG
>NZ_JAAGMG010000393.1 GCF_010548525.1 Streptomyces sp. SID14478 | reverse complement strand
ACCGGCTCCCCGGGCCCCACCAGGCCGTGGGCGCGGGCCAGTTCGAGGATCGCGCCCGCGCCGGCCAGGGAGTGGAAACCGCCGTCGCACCCCGTGGCGGACGGCAGCCCGTCGGTGCCCGGGACCGGCAGGAAACCCACTTCCCCGGTCCCGCCGGAGGCGCCGCGCCGCAGCCTGCCGTCCAGGACGACGGCCGCGCCGACGCCGAGCCCGAGCCAGAGCAGCACGAAGGTGTCCCGGTCCCGGGTGGCCCCGTCGCGCTGCTCGGCGAGGGCGGCGAGGTTCGTCTCGTTCTCCACGAGCACGCGCGCGGGCAGCCGCTCCTGGAGGGCGGTGACCAGTCGGCGGTGCCATTCCGGGAGTCCGGAGGAGTCGCGCAGTTCGCCGGATGCCGGGTCGATCAGGCCGGGGGCGCCCACGCCCACCGTGTGCAGTCGTTCGGCGCCTGCTTCCTTCGCCGTCCGCTCCAGGAAGGCGACGGCCCGCTCGACCGCGGGGCCCGGCGCCTCGCCCTCCTCGACGGGCAGCGACGCCTCGGCCAGCACGGCGCCCAGCAGGTCGCAGACGACCAGGCGCACGCCCTCGGTGCGTACGTCGAGCGCCGCGAGGTGCGCGCGGTCGGCGACGATCCCGTAGAGCCTGGCGTTCGGGCCGCGCCGCCGGGCGCCCGCCTCCCCGACGACCGAGACCAGTCCGGAGGCGGTGAGCCGCTCGACGAGGTCGGCGACGGAGGGCCGGGACAGACCGGTGAGGTCCTTCAACTGACCGGCGGTGAGCGGGCCTTCCTCCTGGAGGAAGCGCAGTGCGAGCCGGTCGTTGATGGCTCGGGCGGTCCTCGGCGATGCGGGCATGGCCGGATCCTACGCCGAAACGGGCTAACTATCAGGCAGGGTTCCTGATAGTTTACGGCGGCACCCTGGGGACGGGCGCGGGGATGCGGAACGGGACGCACTGGGAGGGGCCCACCGGATGAATGAAGTGACCTACGCACTGAAGGAGCTGAAGCAGGCGCGCTACGCCGTGGCGACCGTCTTCTGCGTCCACGGGGCGGTGACCGGGTCCTTCGCGACCCGCGTCCCGTGGATCCAGGACCACGCGGGCGTGAGCGCGGGCCAGCTCGGCCTCGCGCTCGCCTTCCCCGCGATCGGCGCCTCCGTGGCGATGCCGCTGGCCGGCAGCGTGAGCCACCGGTTCGGGGCGCGGACGGCGCTGCGCGGGCTGCTCGCCCTGTGGACGCTGGCGCTGACCCTGCCCTCGCTCGCCCCGAACCTGGTCACGCTGTGCGCGGTGCTCTTCGTGTACGGGGCGACGGCCGGCATGTCGGACGTGGCGATGAACGCGCTCGGGGTGGAGGTCGAGACCCGCCTCGACAAGTCGATCATGTCGGGGCTGCACGGCATGTGGAGCGTGGGCGCCCTCATCGGCTCGGCGGGCGGCACGCTCGCCGCACACCTGGGCGGGGACGCCCGACTGCACCACCTGCTCGCGGCCGCGGTGCTGACCGTCGTCGGCTTCGCCGCCTGCCGCTGGGTGCTGGACCTTCGTCCGGCGGAGGACGAGGAGGCGCCGCCGCGGTTCACGCTGCCGCCGAAGTCGGCGCTGCTGATCGGCGCGGTCGGCTTCTGCGCCGTGTTCGCGGAGGGCGCGAGCCTGGACTGGTCGGCGGTGTACCTGCGGGACGTCCTCGACACCTCGGCCGGGCTCGCGGCCGCCTGCACCACGGCGTTCACGCTCACCATGGCCGTCGCACGGATCGCGGGCGACGCCGTGGTGGACCGGTTCGGCGCGGTGCGCACGGTGCGGGTGGGCGGCGTCGGCGCCACGCTCGGCGCGCTGCTCGTGGTCGTGGCCCCGAACCCGCCCGTCGCCATGGCGGGATTCGGTCTGCTCGGCCTCGGCATCGCGGTCGTCGTCCCGCTCGCCTTCGCGGCGGCCGGGCGCAGCGGGCCGAACCCGAGCCAGGCCATCGCGGGTGTCGCCACCATCACGTACACCTCGGGGCTCATCGCCCCGTCGGCGATCGGCACGGTCGCCGACGCGACGAGCCTCGTGGTGTCGTTCGGTCTGGTGACGGCTCTGACATGTGGGCTGATGCTGTTCGCGGGCGTGCTGCGCGGCGCCGACCGTACGCCGCTGAAGAACGCGGAGGCCGCCCCGGCGCGCACGAACTGACCGCGGGGGCGCCGGAGTCGTCCGGCGCCCCGGGTCAGCAGGGGGTCACCCCGCGATCGAGTCCAGTTGCTCGGCCGCGGGCCGCAGTGCCCACAGATCGCCGCCGGGCGGCGCCTGCAGCTTCGGCACGGCGCTGCGCGCGGCCGGGTCCCCCGCGTCGGCGGCCGCGTGCACGACGTCGCTCGCCGCGAACCGCTGGAACTCCAGCTCCGGGTGCGGCCAGGCCGTCTCCCCCGTCGCCGCGGGCAGCAGATAGTCCACGGCCTTGAACAGGCTCTGTCCGTCCGGGCCTCGGTACGTCCACAGGTCGACGCCGACGTGGCGGCCGATCGCGGCGAGCCGCGTGTAGGCGACCAGGTCGAAGGTCGAGTAGTGCCAGCTGCGGGTGCGCGCGAGTTCCTGCGGCTGGCTGCCGTCGCCCGCGATCTGCGCGTCGATGCGCTTGCCGCGGGCGTCGAGGACGGTGCGCCGCGCGAGGTCCGTGTCTCCGGTGGCGTACGCGAGGGCGGCGACCTGCATGTCGTAGAAGGTGCCGTGGTTGTTGTCGGCCGTGCCCTCCTCCTTGCCGAAGTCGCTGTTCACCATCCAGTCGAGGAAGTCCTCGTTCCAGGCGTCCATGCCCGCGCGGTCGGCCCGGGACCAGCCGGGAGCGCCGGTGGCGAGCAGGGCGACGGCGTCCACGACGCTGGTGTACGACTGCGAGAAGTCGATGACGCCGATGGCGCGGCCGTCGTACTTGCACGGGATGAACTGGGCGTGGTCCAGGTTCGGGTTCATCTTCGTGTCCGCGTCGAGGAACCAGGTGCGCAGCACCTCCCCGGCCTTCCGCGCGTAGCTCTTCTTGCCGGTGTAGTACCAGGCGAGCGCGAGGTCGTACGTCGAGTCGAAGACCTTCTCGACGTCCTGGCGGTCGGTGCCGGTGTCGACCTCGGGATTGCGCTGTCCGTCCTTCTGAACGTACGGACAGCCCCAGGGATTGTCGGCGGTGGGCGAGGTGGAGGGCCACCAGTACGGGGCCTGGCTCAGGTAGTCGTGGACGTCGCCGCCCGGTGCGGGCTTCGGCTTGTCGACGACCGTCCAGGGGCCCTGGTCCAGCCAGGCGTCGGCGCGCGTCGTCAAGTCCTTCACAGAGCGCTTGAGTTGGGGATCCCCGTGGGCGAGGCGGGTCTTCGTCTGCTGGAGGCGTCTGCCGTCGAGGACGGCGGTTCGGGGAGCGGAATCGCGGGGGGCCGCGTCCGCGGTCGGTACGAGGACGGCGGTCAGGGCGGCCGCCGCCGCGACGAGGGCGCCGAGGCGCATCCGAGGTCTTGCACGCATCACACGGCTCCATCCAGATATGTATCTGAACGATGTTCACGGATAAGTGCGAGCGAGCGTAGACCTGTGGGCTCTTCCCAACAAGAAGCGCGGCACGTTCCGCCCACCGGGCGCGCGCGAACTCGCACTTACGTGCCTTTAACATGAGGCGATCGTTTCGAGCCACAACAGCACCACAGAAAGCAGATCTCACATGGACCTCGGCGTGCGCTGGAAACTGCACGGCGACGGACGCACCCCGGCCCCCGGCGCCGTCGTCCGCCCCGACGAGCGGCTGTCGTGGCCGCGCACGATCGGACTCGGCGCGCAGCACGTGGTCGCCATGTTCGGCGCCTCGTTCGTCGCACCGGTCCTGATGGGGCTCGACCCGAACCTCGCGATCATGATGTCCGGCGTCGCGACGGTGATCTTCCTGCTCGCCACCCGCGGCCGGGTCCCCAGCTACCTGGGCTGTTCGCTCTCGTTCGTGGGCGTCGCCGCCGTGATCCGCGCCTCGGGCGGCTCCAGCGCCACGGTCACCGGCGCGGTCTTCGTCGTGGGCGTCGTGCTCTTCCTGGTCGGCCTCGCGGTGCAGAGGTTCGGGGCGCGGATCATCCACGCCGCGATGCCGCCGATCGTCACCGGCGCGGTCGTCATGCTCATCGGCTTCAACCTGGCCCCGGTGACGGCGTCCACGTACTGGCCGACCGACCAGTGGACGGCGCTCCTCGTGATGCTGTTCACCGGTTTGGCCGTGGTGTGCCTGCGCGGTTTCTGGTCCCGCATCGCGATCTTCCTGGGGCTGATCTTCGGCTACGGCATCTCGTGGCTCCTCGACCGGGTCTTCGGCAGGATCCACTCGGTCAACGGCGGCACCGAGGCCGTCGACCACTGGCGCCTGGACCTGTCCGGAGTCGGCACGGCGGACTGGGTCGGGCTGCCCTCCTTCCACGCCCCGTCCTTCGAGTGGTCGGCGATCCTCGTCGCGCTGCCCGTCGTCATCGCGCTGATCGCGGAGAACGCCGGGCACGTCAAGGCCGTCGGCGAGATGACCGGCGACAACCTCGACGACAACCTCGGCACCGCGATCTCGGCGGACGGCGTCGCGTCCATGCTCTCCACCGCCGTCGGCGGCCCGCCCAACACCACGTACTCCGAGAACATCGGCGTCATGGCCGCGACCCGCGTCTACTCGACGGCGGCCTACTGGGCGGCGGCCGGATTCGCCCTCCTCTTCGGTCTGTGCCCGAAGTTCGGCGCGATCGTCGCGGCCATCCCGGGCGGCGTCCTCGGCGGCATCACCGTCATCCTCTACGGCATGATCGGCCTGCTCGGCGCGCAGATCTGGATCAACGCCAAGGTCGATCTGCGCAACCCGCTGAACCTGGTGCCCGCCGCCGCGGGCATCATCATCGGCGTCGGCAACGTCTCCTTGAAGTTCACCGACAACTTCTCGCTGAGCGGCATCGCGCTCGGCACGATCGTGGTCATCACCGGCTACCACGCACTGCGCGCGATGGCCCCGGCACACCTCAAGTCGCAGGAGCCGCTGCTCGATTCGGGGACGTCGACGTACGACAAGGACGACGAGAAGCACGAGGGCGAGACGGCCCCGCGCTGATCGCCCCCCCTCACGCCCGCAGGGGGCGTCCCGCTTCAGTCGGCCAGCTCGTAGGCGTAGTCGGGGGTGAAGGTGCCGGGCGAGCCCTTGCAGCCGTCGGACTCGCCGGGCAGCTTCACCCACAGATAGGCGTCGATCCCCGGCTCGCCGGTCCGCAGCGTCGGCGCCCGGCCCAGCTTGCGGCCGTCGGGGTCGCACCACGCGCCGCCCGCCGGGGCCCCGTTGCCGTTGCGGCTGGTGTCGATGACGGCGCCCAGGCCGCTCGCGCCG
>NZ_JAAGMG010000349.1 GCF_010548525.1 Streptomyces sp. SID14478 | reverse complement strand
CCCCCACCCTCCGCACCACCCCCACCCTCCGCACCGCGCTGACCCCCCGCCCCCGCCGGGAGCGCGACGGTCACCGTCAGTCCGGCTCCCGGTGTCGTCCGTACCGACACCTCGCCCCCGTGGGCGGTCACCACTCCCTGCACGATCGCCAGGCCGAGGCCGCTGCCCGCGCCGCCGCCGGCCCGGAAGAAGCGGTCGAAGACACGTGCCGCGTCTTGTGCGGCGAGGCCGGGCCCCTCGTCGGCGACGGTGAGGCGCACCACGCCGTCCTCCCGCGTCACCGACAGCGCGACGGGCACATCCGCGGGAGTGTGTACGCGTACGTTGCCCAGCAGGTTCCCCAGCACCTTGCGCAGGCCCGACTCGTCGGCGCGTACGAGCACCGCGCCCTCGGCGTTCACCGTCACCGGCCGTTCGGGCTGCTGCACCCGCAGGTCGTCCGCCGCGTCGCGCACGAGGCGGCTCACGTCGACGCCCCGCAGTCGCAGTTCGGGCGACTGGTCGAGGCGGGCCAGGGTGAGCAGTTCGTCGACGAGGCGCTGCATGCGGTCCGCCTCGGCGTTCACCCGCTGCCAGGCGCGGGCCCGTTCCTCCGGGTCGCGCAGCATGCCCTTGTCGTAGAGCTGGAGGTAGCCGCGGATCGCGGACAGCGGCGTGCGCAGTTCGTGCGAGGCGTCGGCGACGAAGCGGCGCAGCTGGGAGGCGCTGCGTTCGCGGGTCTCGAAGGCCGACTCGACCTGGTGCAGCATGGAGTTGAGGGCGAGCCGCAGTTGCTCGGTCTCCTGGACGGGCGCGCGGCGCGAGGGCACGCGCAGCGTCAGGTCGCCCTCGGCGATCGCGGACGCCGTCTCCACCATGTCCTCCAGCGGGCGCAGACGGCGGTGCGTGCCGATCATCGTGACGACGGCGAGCAGCAGCAACAGCGCGGCGCCGAAGGCGAGATCGAGCCTGAGGGCGGGACGGATGCCGGACTGCACGGATCCGGTGTCGGCGGCCATCAGGATGGTGGTGTCGTCGGCGAGGCGGGCCCCCACCGCGCGGTAGGGCTCGCCGTGCAGCGTCAGGTCGCGGACGGCGCCGTCGCGGGCGAGGACCGCCGGATCGTCGACGGCGGCGGCCAGGTCGCGCTGGCGCCCGGTGGGCCGCAGCCAGCCGATGGCGACGGGTTCGCCGTCCGCGTCGACGGCGACGAACACCGAGTCGGACCGTGGCAGGGAGTTCACCGGGGCGTTCGCGCCCGGCGACACCCTGTCGAGCGCGATGCCCAACTCGCTGAGCGCTTGCACCTGTTTGAGGGTGATCCCGGTGTGCTGGATGGAGGTCCGCGAGGCCCGCAGCTCCTGGTCTATGTTGTCCAGGAGGTAGTGCCGCATGCCCATCAGGCTGACCGCGGTGGCGGCGGCGATGCCGAGGGCGAGCAGCGCCACGTTCACGAGGGTCAGCCCGCCCCGCAGCGAGTGCATGCCGCGCCGGCGCCGCCTCACAGGGCGGCCAGACCGTATCCGACACCGCGCCGGGTTGTGATCAACGGCGGTCCCAGCGCGTCGAGTTTACGGCGCAGATAGCTGATGTAGGTCTCGACGACGGTCGATTCGGCGGTGGCCGCGTGCTCGTACTGCCAGACGTGCCGCAGCAGTTGCTCCTTGGGGACGATCCGGCCGCCGTTGCGCACGAGGAAGCGCAGCAGCGAGTACTCGGTGGGCGTCAACTGCACGCTGCTGCCCGACCGGTGGACCGTGTACGTGGCCTCGTCGAGCTCCAGATCACCGTACGTGAGCGGAGGCCGCTGCGGCAGGACGTCCGTCGCGCGCGTGCGGCGCAGCACGGCGTGGATCCGGGCGACCACCTCGTCGATGTTGAACGGCTTGGTGATGTAGTCGTCGCTGAAGCCGAGCGCGCCGACAACCTCGGCGGGCGCGTCCCGTGCCGTCAGGAAGACGAGCGCCAAGTCCGGTCGCCGCAGCCGCAGTTCACGACCCAGCGCGCGTCCGTCACCGTCCGGCAGCATGATGTCGAGCAGTGCCGCGTCGGGCCGCGTGCGCTCGGCGAGGGTGAGGGCCTGGCGCACGGTACCGGCCGTCATCACGTCGAAGTGGTGGTAGCGCAGTGCGATCGCGAGGACGTCGGCGATGCTCGGCTCGTCCTCGACGACGAGTACCGTCGCGGGGTTTTTGCCGTTGACAGTCATGAGTTCAGTATCTGTGCGCGCCCCGCACCCAGGGCACGCGGCCTCCTTGGAGTTCCTTGAGAGTCATGGCCGCGTCGTCCGGACCGGCGGGCCGGGCGGCGGATGCTGAGGGCCGAACGCCCGGGGGACGCCCACACCTCGACGCCCGCATCGACGCGGGCGCATCGACAAGGAGCGAGCACGTGACGGCATTGGCACGGTGGTGCTTCTCGCACCGCCTCGTGGTCCTTGTGCTGTGGCTGGGGGCGCTGTTCGGCCTCGGGGTCACCGGCACGGCAGCAGGCACCGACTACTCGAACGTCTTCTCTCTGCCGAACACCGACTCGAAGACGGCGTACGACCTGATGGCGAAGGCGTTCCCGGAGAGCTCGGGCGACACCGACACCGTCGTGTGGAAGACCGACACCGGCTCCGTGCGGGATCAGGCGGTACGGTCCCGGATCGAGCCCGCGCTGAGGGGCATCGCCGCGATGAAGGGCGTCGGCGAGGTCACGGGCCCCTACGGGAACGCAGCCCGGCAGGCAGGACCGGGGCAGATCAGCAGGGACGGCACCATCGCCTACGCCCAGGTGACCTTCGTCGACCAGGCCAACGAGGTGCCCAAGGAGCTCGTGCAGGACGTCGTCGACCGCGCGCAGGACGCCGAACGGCGCGGCCTACAGGTCGAGTTGGGCGGCCAGGCCATCACCCGCGTCCAGGAACCGCCGCAGGGCCTGTCCGAGGCGGTCGGCATCGTCGCGGCGGCGGTCGTGCTCTTCCTCGCCTTCGGTTCGCTGTTCGCCATGGCACTGCCCATCGTCGTCGCGATCATGGGCGTGGGCACGGGCATGATGACGACGATGCTGCTCAGCCACGTCACGAACGTGCCCGAAGTGGCCCCACTTCTCGGCTCGTTGATCGGCCTCGGTGTCGGCATCGACTACGCCCTCTTCATCGTCACCCGGCACCGGCGCGGCATCCAACGCGGCCTGGAACCCGAAGAGGCGGCCGTCCAGGCCCTCAACACCTCGGGCCGCGCCGTCCTGTTCGCGGGCGGCACGGTCTGCATCGCGCTGGCCGGGATGCTGGTGATGAACCTGCGCTTCCTCGACGGCGTGGTCATCGCGACGTCCCTCACGGTCGTCCTGTCCGTCCTCGCCGCGATCACGCTGCTGCCCGCGCTGCTCGGTCTCCTCGGGCCGCGCGTGCTCAGCCGCCGCCAGCGCCGCACGCTCGCCGCGCGGGGTCCCGAGTCGCCCGAGGCGAGCGGGCTCGCGGCGCGCTGGTCGGCGTACGTACAGAAGCGGCCGCGCACGATCGGCGCGGCGGCGGTCGTCGTCATGCTGGTCCTCGCGATCCCGGTCCTGTCGCTGCGTCTCGGCGCCACCGACCAGGGCAACCACAAGGAGTCCACGACGACCCGGCAGGCCTACGACCTGCTGGCCGAGGGCTTCGGGCCCGGCTTCAACGGCCCGCTGCAGGTCGTCGTGCCGGGCGGTGCGGACGCGTCCGACCTCGTGGCGAAGATCCGTACGACGGAGGGCGTCGCGCAGGTCGCGGCGGCGCCGCCCGCGCACGGCGTCTCCGTGGTGCAGGTGGTGCCGACGTCCTCACCGCAGTCGGCGCGGACGGACGAGCTGATCGACCGGCTGCGCGACGACGTGCTGCCGCGGGCCGGGGTCGAGGCGCACATCGGCGGCGTGACCGCGGTTTTCAAGGACTTCGCGTCGGTGACCGGTGACCGTCTGCCGTACTTCATCGGCACGATCATCGCGCTCGGCTTCCTGCTCCTGCTCGTCGCGTTCCGCTCGCTGGTCGTGCCGCTGACGGCGGCGCTGATGAACCTGATCGCGGCCGCGGCCTCGTTCGGCGTCCTCGTCGCCGTCTTCCAGTGGGGCTGGGGAGCGGAGGCCCTCGGCCTGGGCAAGGAGGGGCCCATCACGGCCTTCCTCCCGGTGATCATGCTCTCCCTCCTCTTCGGCCTCTCCATGGACTACCAGGTGTTCCTGGTGAGCCGGATGCACGAGGAATGGGTGCACACGAAGGACAACGCGCGCGCCGTCCGGGTCGGCCTCGCGGAGACCAGCCGCGTCATCAACTGCGCGGCCCTGATCATGGTCTGCGTCTTCTCGGCGTTCGTCCTCAGCGGCGACACGGAGGGCGCGATGGCGGGCATCGGCCTCGCGGCGGCGGTCGCCCTGGACGCGTTCCTCCTGCGTACGGCGCTGGTCCCGGCGGCGATGCATCTGCTCGGCGGCTCCAACTGGTGGCTGCCCGCCTGGCTGGAGCGCAGGCTGCCGCACCTCGCGGTCGAACCCGCGGAGCCCGGGGGGCCGGGGGAGACCGGGGAGAAGGAGGCGTCGGCGGTGCCCGTCCCGGCTCCGAGGTCCGAGAGGGCGGGCGCGGGCGCCACGGTCGTCCACGGCTTCCTGCGCACCGTCGACGGCGACCCGCTGGCCGGCGCCACGGTGACCCTGATCTCCCGGGGCGGCCGCCAGCTCGACCGGGTGTCGTCCCTCGCGGACGGCTCGTACATCGTGTCGGTGCCCGAGTCCGGGGCGTACGTCCTGGTGGTGACGGACCGTCAACAGGCGCCGGTGGCACGGCACATCACGGTCGGCGATGACCCACTGGTGTACGACGTGGAGCTGCCGGACGAGGTGGACGTGGCGCCTTAGCGCGAGACGGCCGCGGCGCCTTGCCGGGCCCCGCGAGACGCCGCACCCCCGGCACGGCCGCCGTCCCCGCGCACCCCACGCCCACGACGGCGGCCGCGATCCACAGGGGTGTGGACGTGCCCCACGCCTCGGCCGCCGGCGGGGCGAGGGCATGGACGAGGGGCATCGCGGCCAGTGACAGCAGCCAGTCGTACGAGGTGACGCGGGCCAGCGCCGAGGCGGGGATCCCGGCCTGGACCGTCGTCTCCCACACCGGGCTGAGGAACCCCAGCCCGGCCGGCGCGATCCCGTACGCGACGACGGCCGGGGCGGGCGCGAGCAGGGCCAGCGGCAGGGTGTACGTGGCCGGGCCCGGGTTCGCCAGACCGACCACCGCCGCGTCGAGGTACGGCTCACCGACCCCGGCCGCACCCCGTGGCGCGAGGCACTCGACCAGCTCGGCGGGCGGCGGACGGCGGAGCAGGAGCGGGTTTAGCCGGACACCCGGACAACCAGGCACCCGGACACCCGGACACCCGGACAACCAGGCACCCGGACACCCGGGCACCCGGATACCCGGACACCCAGGTGTCCACGACCGCGGAGCTCCGCCGCGCCCCCTCAGTCCTGGCGTCGCCTCCGGCCCGAAGGCCTCGCCCGGCGTCGTAGGGCCCACAGGCCGCCGCCCGCTACGGCGGCGAGCGCTGCCGAGCCGCCCAGTGCCCAGTCGTCGCCGTGCGAGTCGGCGGACGTGACCGGGCTCGCGGCGGAGGCCCCCGCGCCGGCGGCGGGGGAGGGCGCCGTCTTCGGCTGCTCGCTCAGCGGTGCGACCAGTTCGCCGACGGCGCTCACCTTGCCGCCCGCCGCGAACCCCCAGTCGAGCAGTGCGGCCGTGTCCTCGTAGACCGCCTCGTAAGCGGACTTCGGGTGCATGACGGTGACGAGGAGGGTGCGGCCGTTCCTGGTCGCGGCGCCGGTGAAGGTGTTGCCCGCGTGCGAGGTGTAGCCGTTCTTGACGCCGATGAGGCCTTCGTACGCCGCCACGCCCTGCCCGGTGAGCAGACGGTCGGTGTTCTGGATCTGGAAGGTCTTCTTCCCGCCCGCGGGGAAGTCGGCGACCTTCGTGGCGCAGTAGCCGCGGAAGTCGTCGTTCTTCAGGCCTGCGCGGGCGAAGAGCGTGAGGTCGTACGCGGACGAGACCTGCCCCTTGTGGTCGAAGCCGTCGGGGCTGACCACATGGGTGTCGTTCGCCTGCAGGTCCTTCGCGCGGGCCTGCATCGCCGCGACCGTCTTGTCGACGCCGCCGTACATCGAGGCGAGCACGTGCACCGCGTCGTTGCCCGAGCGCAGGAAGACGCCCTGCCACAGCTGGTGCACGGTGTACGTCGTCCCGGCCTGGACGCCGACGAGGCTGGAGCCGTACGGGATCCCGGCGAGGTCCTCGGCCGTCACCTTGTGCTTCAGGTCGTGCGCGAACTCCGGCAGGACCGTGTCCGCGAAGAGCATCTTCAGCGTCGAGGCGGGCGGCAGCGCCTGGTGCGCCCGGTAGGAGGCGAGGACCTCGCCGCTCTCGTCGTCCGCGATCAGCCAGGCCCGCGCGGCGACCTTCGGCAGTTTCGGCGCGCCCGCGCCCCGGCGCACCTGCACTCCGGACGCGG
>NZ_JAAGMG010000308.1 GCF_010548525.1 Streptomyces sp. SID14478 | reverse complement strand
GACTTCCTCGCGGCGGCGGCCCGGGCCCGCGGCGGCCGCACGCTCGCGGTCGGCCTCGCCTTCGGCGCCTTCGGCTTCCTGGCGCACCGGATGCGCCGCCGGTACGGCACGTATCTGGTGCTGCTCGGCGGCGGTTTCACTGCGGGGCTCACGCTGATCGTGTCGGGGTGGCGGTGAGCGCGGGGCGAGGCCTTCGTCCGGCAGGAAAGAACACCGCCCCCGGCCGGGGTGGGGCCCGTGGCCGGGGGCGGGATCAGGGGGCGAGCGGTGCTCGCCGGTCGGGCGGTCAGCCCATGTGCGGGTACGTGTAGTCCGTCGGCGGGACCAGCGTCTCCTTGATGGCGCGGGTCAGCGTCCAGCGCGTCAGGTTCTGCGGGGCGCCGGCCTTGTCGCAGGTGCCGGAGGCGCGGCCGCCGCCGAAGGGCTGCTGGCCGACGACTGCGCCGGTCGACTTGTCGTTGATGTAGAAGTTGCCCGCGGCGTAGCGCAGCTTCTCCATCGTGTGCGCGGCGGCGGCACGGTCGTTGGCGATGACCGAACCCGTGAGCGCGTAGTCCGAGGCCGACTCCATCTGCTCCAGCATGGCGTCGTACTGGTCGGCCGAGCTGTCGTCGTACACGTGCACGGCGAGGATCGGGCCGAAGTACTCGGTCGTGAAGACCTCGTTGGCCGGGTCGGTGCACTCGATGACGGTCGGGCGCACGAAGTAGCCGGTCGAGTCGTCGTACGTGCCGCCCGCGACGATCGTGCAGGACGCGTCGTCCTTGGCGCGGTCGATCGCGGCCTTGTTCTTGGCGAAGGAGCGGTCGTCGATGACGGCGCCGATGAAGTTCGACAGGTCGGTGACGTCGCCCATGGTGATGGCGTCGACCTCGGCGACGAACTCCTCCTTGAACCCGTCGTTCCAGATGGACGCCGGGATGTAGGCGCGCGAGGACGCGGAGCACTTCTGGCCCTGGTACTCGAAGGAGCCGCGGGTCAGCGCCGTCTTGAGGACGGCGCGGTCGGCGCTCGGGTGGGCGACGACGAAGTCCTTGCCGCCCGTCTCGCCGACGAGGCGCGGGTACGTGCGGTACTTCTCGATGTTGTTGCCGACCGTCTTCCACAGGTGCTGGAAGGTCTTGGTCGAGCCCGTGAAGTGGATGCCCGCCAGGTCGCGGTGGTTCAGGGCCACCTCGGAGACGGCGAGGCCGTCACCGGTCACCAGGTTGATGACGCCCTTGGGCAGGCCGGCCTCCTCCAGGAGCTGGAGCAGCAGGACGGCGGCGTGCGTCTGCGTCGGGGACGGCTTCCACACCACGACGTTGCCCATGAGGGCGGGGGCGGTGGGCAGGTTGCCCGCGATGGCCGTGAAGTTGAACGGCGTGATCGCGTAGACGAAGCCCTCGAGCGGGCGGTGGTCCATGCGGTTCCACACGCCGGTGGAGTTGGCCGGCGGCTGCTCGGCGAGCAGGTTGCGGGCGTAGTGGACGTTGAAGCGCCAGAAGTCGACGAGCTCGCACGGGGTGTCGATCTCGGCCTGCTGGGCGGTCTTCGACTGGCCGAGCATCGTGGAGGCGGCCATGGTCTCGCGCCACGTCGTGGAGAGCAGCTCGGCGGCGCGCAGGATGATCGCGGCGCGGTCGTCGAAGGCCATCGCGCGCCAGGCGGGGGCGGCGGCCAGGGCGGCGTCGACCGCGTCCTGGGCGTCCTGCTCCGTGGCGTTGGCGTACGTGCCGATGACGGCCTTGTGGTTGTGCGGCTGCACGACGTCGAAGCGCTCGCCGCCACCCATCCGCCGCTCGCCGCCGATGGTGCAGGTCAGCTCGATCGGGTTCTCGGCCAGCTCCTTGAGCTTGGCCTCCAGGCGGGCACGCTCCGGGGAACCGGGGGCGTAGCCGTGCACCGGCTCGTTGACCGGGGCGGGGACCTGGGTCACGGCGTCCAGCGTCATGGGTCCGTATCTCCTTCGGGGGGTCGGGGAGGTTCGGTTGAGCGAAGTGGGTGCCCTACGAGAGGGAGGCTCAGCCCTTGGTGAGGATCGAGCGGGCGAAGAAGAGCAGGTTGGCCGGCTTCTCCGCGAGGCGGCGCATGAAGTATCCGTACCAGTCGGTGCCGTACGCGGTGTAGACACGCATCCGGTGGCCCTCGGCGGTGAGCCGCAGGTGCTCGTCGCTGCGGATCCCGTACAGCATCTGGAACTCGTACTCGTCCAGCTTGCGCCCGGCGCGGCGGCCGAGCTCCTGGGCGATGGAGATCAGGCGCGGGTCGTGGGACCCGATCATCGGGTACCCGGAACCCTCCATGAGGATGCGCATGATGCGCACGTACGCCTTGTCGACCTCGGCCTTGTCCTGGTACGCGACCTCGGCGGGCTCCTTGTAGGCGCCCTTCACGATGCGTACGCGGCTGCCGGCGGCGGCGAGGCGGCGGGCGTCGTCCTCGGTACGGAAGAGGTAGGCCTGGATGACGCAGCCGGTCTGCGGGAAGTCCTTCCGCAGCTCCTCGTGGATGGCGAACATCGAGTCGAGGGTGGTGTGGTCCTCGGCGTCCAGGGTGACCGTGGTGCCGATGGCGGCGGCGGCGATGACGACCGGGCGGACGTTGGCGAGGGCCAGCTCGTGGCCGCCTTCGAGCGCCTGGCCGAACATCGACAGCTTCACGGACATCTCGGCGCGGGCGCCCAGGCCCAGCTCCTTGAGGCGGCCGATCAGCTCCAGGTAGGCGTCGCGCGCCGCGTGGGACTGCTCGACGGTGGTGATGTCCTCACCGACGACGTCCAGGGTGACCTCGAGTCCCTTGGCGGCCGCGTCCTCGATCACCGGCACGACGTCGTCGACGCTCTCGCCGGCGATGAACCGGTCGACCACCTGCTTGGTGCCCGGCGCCGCCGACACGAAGGCGCGCATCTTGTCGCTGCGCGACGCGGCGAGGATCAGGGGAGCCAGCACGGGGCACCTCCACGGAGCATGAGTTGCGGACAGGCCGAAGCACCGCAAAGCGGGAACGGCACGGGGAACCACCGTGAAATCTAAGGATCCCTCCGATCCTGTGCCATCGACAGCTGTCACGCATCTGTGGCCGCCACCTCAGACATCTGTATGAAGGTGCGCCCGGGGTGCGCGAGAATGGCGGGGTGAAGGGCGACTACCAGGAACTGGTCGACGAGATCTCGGCGCTGCTCGGCGCCCCCGCGACGCTGGAGAACCGCGATTTCCGGCTGATCGCGTTCGGTCAGCAGGTCAGCGCCGACGAGTACGACGAGACCGCCCTCGACCCGGTCCGCACCCGCTCGATCCTCACGCGCGGCTCCACCTCCGCCGTGCGCGCCTGGTTCGAGGGCTTCGGCATCGCCCGCGCCACGGAACCGGTCCGCATCCCGGCCACCCCCGAGGCCGGCGTCTACCGCGGCCGCGTCTGCCTCCCGGTCCGCCACAGGGGCATCGTCCTCGGCTACGTATGGCTCCTCGACGACGAGCCGGGCCCCACGCAGGAGCAGCTGGACGCGGCGATGGAGGTGGCCGGGCGGATCGGCGCGCAGCTCGCCGACGAGGCGCAGGCGGGCGCCGACCTGACCCGCGAGTTCCACTCGGTGCTGACGGCGGAGCGCGGCTGGCAGCGGGACATGGCGGTGGCGGCGCTGCGCACGGCGCTCGGCGGCCGCGCCGACGGGCTGCACACCGTGGTGTGCGTGGCCCCCTGGCCGTCGGCCGACCCGGACGACGCGCCGTCCGTGCGCACCCTGCCCGCGGCGGACGCGCTGTGCACGGTGCCGTGGGGGGTGACGGGCCAGTGCCTG
>NZ_JAAGMG010000261.1 GCF_010548525.1 Streptomyces sp. SID14478 | reverse complement strand
CGGAAGAACTGGCGGGTCTGCTCGTCGCGGAAGGTGCTCGGCAGGTCGCCGACGCGTTCCTTGCGCTCGGCGTCAAGGTCCCCGAGGCCGCGGCTGAGCGGAAATCCGTGGGCGGTGTCCTCGACGACGCGCGCGCCCTGCCCGTCCCAGAGGGCGATCCGGTCGGCGGCCACGGCCAGCACCCAGTAGGGCCGCTGCGCGGCGTCGGCGGCGACCAGGTTGCGGGTGAGGAAGGTGTCGGCGACGACGACCCGCTCGGGCACCGGCCGGTCGACGGCCCAGGCCTGGTGCTCGCCGGGGGCGGCGAAGACGACGAGACCGTCCCTGGCCTGCCCGGGGTCCAGCTCCGCGGCCGCGGCGCGCAGCTGCGCCACCACGTCGTCGCGGCGCTCCCGCGTGACGGCGGGGTCCGCGTCGAGCAGCCGGCCCGCTTCCTCGACGAGGTTGCCGAGGCGCACGGGGTCCTGCGCATTGTCCGGCCGGCGCCGATGGGTCGGCAGGGCCAGGGACACGGCGGGATAGGGGCGCTGCGCACGCAGACCGCGGAGGATCTCCGGGGTCAGGGAGGAGTACATGCCTCGATGCCTTTCTGTCGGCACCTCACCATGCTGTGCATACCTGGGCGTATCCGGCCATTCGAGTACGAACAAAAGGTGCGACACCTGACCAACCGGGACGAGACTGGTCCCCGGCGTCCCCCAGGACCCACCCGCACCCACCTCAGGGGGTCGACATGGAGCAGGCCGCGGACAAGAGCGCGCCGGCCGCCACGTTGCCGCTCTTCACGCTCACCACCATGGTCATCGGCTCCATGGTGGGCGCGGGTGTGTTCTCCCTGCCGCGCCGCTTCGCCGAGGAGACCGGGGTCGCGGGGGCACTCATCGCCTGGGCTGTCGCCGGCACCGGCATGCTGATGCTCGCCTTCGTCTTCCAGTCCCTCGCGGTGCGCCGCCCCGATCTCGACGCGGGGGTGTACGCGTACGCGAAGGCCGGGTTCGGGGAGTACCTGGGCTTCTTCTCGGCGTTCGGCTACTGGGCCAGCGCCTGCGTCGGCAACGTGACGTACTGGGTGCTGATCATGTCGACCGTCGGCGCGATCTGGCCCGCTCTCGGCGAGGGCGACACGGCGCTCGCGATCGTCCTCTCGTCGGCCGGCCTGTGGGCGTTCTTCCTGATGATCCGGCGCGGAGTGAAGGAAGCGGCGGCGATCAACAAGGTCGTGACCGTGGCGAAGATCGTGCCGATCCTGGTCTTCGTGGTACTGGCCCTCGTGTACTTCAAGCCTTCGGTGTTCGCCGACAACTTCGGCGGCGCCGACTACGCGGGGTCGCTCTTCAGCCAGGTCCGGGGCACCATGCTCGCCACCGTCTTCGTCTTCCTCGGCGTCGAGGGGGCGAGCGTCTACTCCCGGCACGCGCGCAAGCGCTCGGACGTCGGCCGGGCCACGATCCTCGGCTTCCTCAGCGTCTTCGCCGTCTTCGCCTCCGTCGTCATCGTGTCGTACGGGATCCTGCCGATGGGCGAGATCGCCGAGCTGCGCCAGCCGTCCATGGCGGGCGTCCTGGAGGAGGCCGTCGGCACCTGGGGCAAGGTCTTCATCAGCGTCGGCCTGATCGTCTCCGTGCTCGGCGCCTATCTGGCCTGGACGCTGATGGCCGCCGAGGTGCTGTACGTGGCGGCCAAGGACGACGACATGCCGCGCTTCCTGCGGCGTGCCACCTCCGCGGACGTGCCGCTGCCGGCGCTGCTGATGACGACCGTGCTGACGCAGATCGTGCTGGTCGTCACCGCGTTCTCCGACGACGCCTTCAACTTCGCGCTCGACCTGACCAGCGCCCTGTCCCTGATCCCGTACCTGCTGGCGGCGGCCTTCGCCGTGAAGATCGGGACGCGGCAGGACCCGCGCACGGACGGCGGGCGCTCCTCGACGCGGGAGTTGACCATCGCGGCTGTGGCGACCTTCTACACCGCGTTCATGCTGTACGCCGCCGGGCTGAAGTTCGTGCTGGTCTCGTTCGTGTTCTACGCCCCCGCCACGATCCTGTTCGTCATGGCCCGCAGGGAGCAGGGCCGACGGCTGTTCTCCCCGCGCGAGCTGATCATCCTGATCGTCTCCGTCGTCGGCGCCGTGGTCGGCGTCGTCGCCCTGGCCGCCGGCTGGATCAGCCTGTGAACCCGCCACCCCGTCAAGCCCCGGAGGCACACCGTGACTGACCACGACACCCCCGCGTCCGCCGCGTACGGAGTCCACTCCGAGGTGGGCACGCTGCGCAAGGTCCTGGTCTGCGCACCCGGGCTCGCGCACCGCAGGCTCACCCCGACCAACTCCGACGACCTGCTCTTCGACGACGTCATGTGGGTGGAGAACGCCCAGCGCGACCACGCCGACTTCGTCAACAAGCTGCGCCAACGCGGCGTCGACGTGGTCGAGTTGCACGAGCTGCTCGCCGCCACCGTGGCGATCCCGGAGGCGAGGTCCTGGCTCCTGGACCGCAAGATCGTCGCCAATCAGGTCGGCACCGGGCTCATCGACGACACCCGCGCCTTCCTGGAGTCGCTGGAGCCGCGGCAGCTCGCCGAGTACCTCATCGGCGGGCTGGCCACGACCGACCTGCCCGACGACTACCGCTCCGCGTACGTGGCGATGGCACGCGAATCGACCGGTGTGCGCGAGTACTTGATGCCGCCGCTGCCCAACACCCTCTACACCCGCGACACCACGTGCTGGCTGTACGGCGGGCTCACCCTCAACCCGCTCTACTGGCCCGCGCGGCACGACGAGACGCTGCTGATGAAGGCGGTCTACCGGTTCCACCCGGACTTCGTCGGCTCGACCGTGTGGTGGGGCGATCCCGAACTCTCCTGGGGACAGGCCACGTTCGAGGGCGGCGACATCATGCCCGTGGGCAACGGAGTGGTTTTGATGGGCATGAGCGAGCGCACTTCGCGGCAGGCGATCACCCAGGTCGCCGCGGCGCTGTTCGCGCAGGGCGCGGCCGAGCACGTGATCGTCGCCGGGATGCCGAAGCTGCGGTCCGCGATGCACCTGGACACCGTCTTCACGTTCGCCGACCGGGACGTCGTGACGCTGTATCCGCGGATCATGGACCTGGTGCACACGTTCTCGCTGCGCCCCAGCGACAAGGCGCCCGGCCTGCACATCACCGACGAGGGGTCGGCCGCGTTCGTCGACGTCGTCGCCAAGGCGCTCGGCCTGCCGGGTCTGCGGGTGATCGAGACCGGCGGCGACGTGTACGCGTCCGAGCGGCAGCAGTGGGACAGCGGCAACAACGCGGTCGCCCTCGAACCCGGGGTCGTCGTCACGTACGACCGCAACACCCAGACCAACACCCTGCTGCGCAAGGCCGGTGTCGAGGTCGTCACGATCGTCGGCGCCGAGCTCGGCCGCGGCCGCGGCGGCGGGCACTGCATGACCTGCCCCCTCGTCCGCGACCCCGTGGACTTCTGACGGCAGGCGTCGGTGCACCGCCTGCTGCGCGGGCTCGCCTGCGTCGTCGCGGCCCTCGCGACCCTGTGCGTGATCACGACGGCGACGCTGCGCGCCACGGTGCTCGACCCGGCGTTCCACGCCTCCGTCCTGGACGAACAGCACGCGTACGACCGCCTCTACAACGAAGTCCTGGTGGACCCCGACGTCTCGCCGGTCACCCGGGACCTGCTGGCCCGGCTGAACGTCCCGGAGGCCCAGGTGACCTCCAACATCAAGCTGGTGCTGCCGCCGCAGACCCTCCGCGACCTGACGCGACAGCAGATCGACGCCGTGGTCGGCTATCTGAACGGCGAGCGCGCCGCCCTCGACCTGACCGTCGACCTGCGCCCCGTCCTCGCGTCCGTCGCCCCGCTGGCGCAGACCTACTTCGGCGACCTCGTGGCCGGCGTGCAGCAAAAGCCCGAACCGGACTTCGACAGGTTCGCCGCCGATGTCTCCGATGCCGTCGGCGAGTTGGCGGCCGGCCGGGCCCCCGACAGCCTGCCGACGCTGCCGCTCACCCCGGAACAGGCGGACCGGGTCACCGACACGCTGCTGCGGCCGCTCGGCGCGCAGGACCGCGCCGCGCTG
>NZ_JAAGMG010000218.1 GCF_010548525.1 Streptomyces sp. SID14478 | reverse complement strand
CGATGGCGACCCCGCCCTCGTCCACCCGCAGCCGGTACGCCTCGGCCGCGAGCGACGGGTCGAGCGACAGCCGTATGCCCGCGCCGTCGCCGGCCGGTGGCAGGGCGAGGCCGGTGACCGCGCCGAGCGTGGCCCGCAGCCAGCGCGCGGTGTCCTCGGTCCCCTCCCCCGCCGCGATGCCCGTACCGCTGTCGAACAGATAGGACCCGTCGCCGTCCCGCGTCAGTCGGCGGGGCGCCGGAAGGAGATCCAGAGGAACGTCAGACACTTCAGTCCTTAACCGCGCCGCCGAGCCCGGACACCAGGCGTCGCTGTACGAGTACGAAGAAGACCAATACCGGAATGGTCATCACCGTCGAGGCTGCCATGATTCCGCCCCAGTCGTTCTCGTCGGGTTTGAAGAAGACGAGCAGGGCCATCGGCAGCGTCGACTGGGACGTGTCGCTGATGATGAAGGACTTCGCGAACAGGAAGTCGTTCCAGGTGGAGATGAAGGAGAAGACGCTCGTCGCCACGAGGCCGGGGAAGACGAGCGGGAAGAGGATCTGCCACAAGAAGCGGGCCCGGCTCGCGCCGTCGAGATACGCCGCCTCCTCCAGCGCCTCGGGCACCGCTTTGACGAATCCGCGCAGCATCCAGATCGCGAACGGCAGCGAGAAGGCGAGGTGCGGCAGGATCAGCGAGCCGAGCGTATTGAGCTGCCCGAAGTCCCGCATGAGGAAGAACAGCGGAATGGTGAGCGCCTCGACCGGCACCATCTGCGCGACGAGGAACATGATGAGCAGCGTCGTGCGGAACCGGAAGCGAAAGCGCGTCACGGCGGTGGCCGCGAGGAAGGCGACCAGCGCGGACACGACCACCACGGTCCCGGCGACGATGACGCTGTTGAGGAAGTACCGGCCGAATTCCTGCTGTTGGAACACGCGGCGGAAGGAGTCGAGGGACGGGGAGAGGGTCCACGGCCGCGGCTGGGTCGACTCGATCTCACCGGCCGGTTTGAAGGCGCTGAGCACCATCCAGTAGAGCGGGAAGGCGACGACGAGCGCGATCAGCAGCGCGGACGCCTCCGCGGCGAGCCGCCAGGGCTTGCGGACGAGACGGTTCAGGCCACTCACAGTTCTCTCCCCTCCCTGCGCATCAGCCGCAGATAGACGAGCGTCACGGCGAGCAGGATCACGAGCATCACGACGCCGATCGCCGATCCGAGGCTGTACTCGCTGCCGGAGAAGGCCTTTTGGTACGCGTACACGTTGAGCACGAGGTTCTGTCCGGCGATCCCGCCGCCGCCCGTCATCACGTAGATCTGCGTGAAGACCTTGAAGTCCCAGATGATCGACTGGATGGTGACGACGACGAGGATCGGCCGCAGCATCGGCGCCATGACCGAACGCCAGGTCCGCCACTGCGAGGCCCCGTCCAGCGAGGCCGCTTCGAGCACCTCACCGGGGATCGACCGGATGCCCGCGTACACGGTGACCATCACGAACGGGAAGGAGCACCACACCACTTCGAGCAGGACGAGCGCGAAGGCGCTGTACCTTCCGTACGTCCACGAGAAGTCGCCGAGTCCGAGCACCTTGTTCACCGGCCCGAAGTCCGGGTCGAAGAGGAAGACCCAGACGGTGGACCCGGTGATCGCCGGGGTGGCCCAGGCGCCGAGCGCGGCCAGCATGAGCGCGAGGCGCGGGACGGCCCGTACGCGGGTGAGCAGCACGGCGAGCGCGCAGCCCACGAGGAGCGTCGAGACGACGCAGGCCCCCGCGAACAGCACGGTGGCGAGCAGCACCTGCCAGAACTGGCTGTCGGAGAACAGGTGTTGATAGTTCCCGAATCCCTGGAAGGTGGTCGGTGCGCCGCCGCTGACCTGGGCCTGGGTGTACTCCAGGAAGGAGATCAGGCCGAGCTGGTAGATCGGGTAGACGAGCAGCCCGGCGAGCAGGACGAGGGCGGGGGCCAGGTACAGCCAGGGCGTCCACCGCGCGCCGCCCCGCAGCGTCGAGCTCACCCGGCGGCCCCGAAGGCGTCGTCCATCTTCTTCGCCGCGTCGCCGGAGGCCGCCTCGACGTCCTTACGGCCGCTGACGATCTCCTGGAACATGGTCGGCAGGACGAGCGAGGAGTCGATCTTCGCCCAGGCGGGCGAGGCGGGCACGAACTTGGCGCCGGCGCCGAGGGTCCGCACGAAGGGCGCGACGAACGGCTCCTTCTTCGCGACCTCGTCGCGCACGTCGGTGTAGGTCGGCAGGAAGCCCATCTTGTCGAAGAGGGCCCGCTGGGAGCTCTTCGACGCGAGCTGCTTCATCAGGTCCACCGCGAGGGTGCGGTGCGAGGTGCTCTTCAGTACGCCGATGTTGTTGCCGCCGGCGAACGCGGGCGCGATGTCGCCGACCCGCACGCCGGGCAGCGGCACGACGGCGTACTTCCCCTTCACCTTGCCGGCCTCGACGGCCTGGTGGCTGAAGTCGCCGCCGATGGCCATGGCGGCCTTGCCGGAGGCGAAGGCGGTGACGGTGTCGTTGCCGCCCATGGCGGCGCACTTGGCGGCGGGACAGTTGGCGCCGCCGAAGAGCGAGGTGTACGCCTTGATGCCCTTCTGTGCGGCGGGGCTGTCGATGGCGGAGACGTACGACGCGCCCTTCTCCTCGGCGAGTTCACCGCCGTTGGCCCAGATGAACGGCATCGCGCCGTACGTGTACGCGCCGCCGACGGCGAGCCCGTACAGGTCGGGCCGCTTCTGGTGGATCTCCTTTGCGGCGGCGGCGAGTTGGGCCTGCGTCTTCGGTACGGCGACGCCCAACTCCTTGAACACGTCGGTCCGGTAGTAGAGGGCGCGGACGCCGACGAAGTAGGGGGCGCCGTAGATCTTCCCGTCGACCGTCACCGACTCCTTGGCGGTCGGGTCGGTGTCCTTGGCCTCGTCCCAGGCGCCGAACTCCTTGGTCACATCGGCGAGTCCGCCGTCCTTCACGTACCCGGCGGTGTCGGTGTTGCCGTACTCGATGACGTCGGGTGCGCTCTTCGGGTCGTTGAAGGCGGCCTTGATCTTCTCGGCGCGGGTCTCGACGGGGATGTACTCGACCTGGACCTTCGCGCCGTCGTGCGCTCTTTGGAAGTCGCCGATCGCGGTGTCGACGAGCTGCTGCTTGGGGGTGTTGTTGACCTCCTGGAACAGCCACACGCGCAGGGTGCCGCTCTTGTCGTCCTTGGCGGCGCCGCTGTTGTCGGAGGTGCCGGGGGCGCAGGCGGTGGCCGCGAGAACAAGTGCCGTCAAGGGGACGGCAGTTCGTACAGAGAGCTTCACAGGGAGCTTCATCGGAAACGCCTCCGAAGTGTCGTTGCAACATACGCAATGGTTGTTTCGCTGTGCACAACAGGACGGAGGCTAGAAGGACTGGACCACTGAGCGCAATGGTTTACGAGAAGGCAAAGACACGGGGGCGGCGAAGAGGGCAACACAAAGGCCCCCGGCGCGCGTCACCGCACACCAGGGGCCCTTGACGGCCTCACACAGCAGAGGGCAGGACTACTTCTTGCCGCCGTCCTTGCCCTTGTCCCCGTCGCCACCGGCGCCCATGGACTCGTAGATCTCCTTGCACATGGGACACACGGGATACTTCTTCGGGTCACGGCCCGGCACCCAGACCTTGCCGCAGAGCGCGACGACGGGGGTGCCGTCCAGAGCGCTCGCCATGATCTTGTCCTTCTGGACATAGTGGGCGAAGCGCTCGTGATCGCCGTCGCCGTGCGACGTCTGCGGCGTCGGCTCTACCAGGGTCCCCGTACCTGTCCCGCGCTCGGGCTCAAGAGTGCTCATAAGGGCCAAGGGTACTGAAGGCCGCCCCCAGGACGAAGAGCCGCCGCCGGCGTCAGTTGAGCGAGGGATCGTCCGGATACGTCGCCACCATCGCGAGTTCGCCGCGCTGACGCCGCAGCACCGCGCGCCACAGCCCCTCGGGCCGGGTCGCGGAGACGTCGCCGGGCTCCGACTCGACGACGTACCAGGCGCCCTCCGTCAGCTCGTTCTCCAGCTGGCCCGGGCCCCAGCCCGAGTACCCGGCGAAGATCCGCAGGGAGCCGAGCGCCGCCGCGAGCAGTTCCGGCGGCGCCTCCAGGTCGACGAGGCCGATCGCCCCGTGGACGCGGCGCCAGCCGAGGGGGCCCTCCTCGCCGGGGATGACGGCGATGCCCAGCGCCGAGTCCAGCGAGACCGGGCCGCCCTGGAAGACGACGCCCGGCTCACCGGCGAGATCGCCCCAGCCCTCCAGGATGTCGCCGACGTCCACCGGGGTCGGCCGGTTCAGGACCACACCGAGCGAGCCCTCCTCGTCGTGGTCGAGGAGCAGCACGACCGCGCGGTCGAAATTCGGGTCCGCGAGGGCGGGTGTGGCCACGAGCAGTCGCCCTGTGAGCGAGGACACCTCGGTCATGGCAGACATGATCCCGCACATTCACGGTGCACGGGGAGGCAAGCGGGAGAACGGCATGAATGCAGCTCAGCGCGGAGCGAAGCGGAACGGGGCGTACTGCGCCGCCCGTCACCCCATGTGCCCGACGCCCAACGGTTCGTGTTGTAGCGAACTCATGACGCTCCAGGGCGTCCTCGGGCTTACACAGCAGGGGGAGGGCGCCCTTACCCTTGTCCCTTGGCCCCCTGCCCATCTCATCGGAACGCGAGATTCATGACCGTCACCGACGATGTACTGCTTGTCCACGGCGGAACCCCGCTGGAGGGCGAGATCCGTGTCCGCGGCGCGAAGAACCTGGTGCCCAAGGCCATGGTCGCCGCACTGCTGGGCAGTGCTCCGAGCCGGCTGCGCAATGTCCCGGACATCCGCGACGTCCGTGTCGTACGCGGCCTGCTGCAGCTGCACGGTGTGACGGTCCGCCCCGGTGAGGAGCCGGGCGAGCTGGTGATGGACCCCTCGCACGTCGAGTCGGCGAACGTCGCGGACATCGACGCGCACGCCGGGTCCTCCCGCATCCCGATCCTGCTGTGCGGCCCGCTGCTGCACCGCCTCGGCCACGCGTTCATCCCGGGCCTCGGCGGCTGCGACATCGGCGGCCGGCCGATCGACTTCCACTTCGAGGTGCTGCGCCAGTTCGGCGCGACGATCGAGAAGCGCGAGGGCGGCCAGTACCTGGAGGCCCCGCAGCGGCTGCGCGGCACCAAGATCCAGCTGCCGTACCCGTCCGTGGGCGCCACCGAGCAGGTCCTGCTCACCGCCGTCCTCGCGGAGGGCGTGACGGAACTCTCGAACGCGGCCGTGGAGCCGGAGATCGAGGACCTGATCTGCGTCCTGCAGAAAATGGGCGCCATCATCGCGATGGACACCGACCGCACCATCCGCGTCACGGGCGTCGACAAGCTCGGCGGCTACACGCACCGCGCGCTCTCCGACCGTCTGGAGGCGGCCTCCTGGGCGTCCGCGGCGCTCGCCACCGAGGGCAACATCTACGTGCGCGGCGCCCAGCAGCGTTCGATGATGACGTTCCTCAACACGTACCGGAAGGTCGGCGGCGCCTTCGAGATCGACGACGAGGGCATCCGTTTCTGGCACCCCGGCGGCCAGTTGAAGTCCATCGCACTCGAAACGGACGTCCACCCGGGCTTCCAGACGGACTGGCAGCAGCCGCTCGTCGTGGCGCTGACGCAGGCCACGGGCCTGTCGATCGTGCACGAGACGGTCTACGAGTCGCGTCTCGGCTTCACCTCCGCGCTGAACCAGATGGGCGCGCACATCCAGCTCTACCGCGAGTGCCTGGGCGGCTCCGACTGCCGCTTCGGCCAGCGCAACTTCCTGCACTCCGCGGTCGTTTCCGGCCCGACCAAGCTGGAGGGCGCCGACCTGGTCATCCCCGACCTGCGCGGCGGCTTCTCGTACCTGATCGCGGCGCTCGCCGCCCAGGGCACGTCGCGGGTGCACGGCATCGACCTGATCAACCGCGGCTACGAGAACTTCATGGAGAAGCTCGTCGAACTCGGCGCGAAGGTCGAGCTTCCGGGCAAGGCCCTGGGCTAGCAACCGTTTCGATTACCTACGTTGATGGGGGCCGTCCGGACATCCGGGCGGCCCCCATCGGCGTACCGGCATCGACGTACAGCGAGAGACACCATGATCCAACTCACCCGCCCCGCCGCTGTCCTGACGGACATGGACGGCACGCTCGTCGACACCGAGCGGGCGTGGCTGGCCGTCGTGGGCCGGCTGCGGGAAGACACCTGCGGGCTCGACGCGTTCGCGGGGCTGACCATCCAGGACGCCGCGCGACGGCTCGTCGAGGAGGGGCGCCGGGCCCTGTCGTACGAGGACACCGCGGCGTGGCTTGACCGGGAGTTCAGCGCGTCCGTGGCCGCCGGTGTGCGGGTACAGCCGGGCGCCCTGCGCCTGTTGGACGGGGCGCGGGCGCTCGGCGTCCCTGTGGCGCTCGTGACGGCCTCTGAGCGGCACGTGGCGGAACTGGTGGTGAAGGCCCTCGGGGCGGACCGGTTCACGGCGCTCGTGACGAACGGCGACACGCCCCGCGGCAAGCCGCACCCGGACCCGTACCTGAGAGCGGCCCGGCTGCTCGGTGCGGCGCCGCAGGACTGCCTGGCGGTGGAGGACACCCCGACGGGCGCGGCGGCCGCGCTGGCCGCCGGATGCGCGCTGCTCGCGGTGCCGTCCGTGCCCGGGATCACACCTGGCCCGCGTACGACGGTCGTGGCCTCTCTGGCCGAGGTCACGCTGGGGCGTGGGCCGCGCTGACGTCTCGTGGCGGCCCGACGGCCGGTGGGGGCTCTCCTGCCCCTGAACGGCGCGAGGGCGGCACCCGGAGAACCGGGTGCCGCCCTCAATGCGTAGCCGAAGGTTACTTGCCCTTGGCGGCTTCCTTGAGCTTCGAGCCCGCGGAGACCTTCACGCTGTAACCGGCCGGGATGTTGATCGGCTCGCCGGTCTGCGGGTTACGAGCGGTGCGAGCGGCACGGTGGGTGCGCTCGAAGGTCAGGAAGCCGGGGATGGTGACCTTCTCGTCGCCCTTGGCAACGATCTCGCCGACGGTCTCGGCGAACGCGGCCAGCACGGCGTCGGCGTCCTTGCGAGTCACCTCGGCGCGGTCGGCCAGCGCGGCCACCAGCTCACTGCGGTTCATGTTTGTACTCCCGTGTTCTTCTTGCCGTTGAGGCGTGCCACGCGGTCAAGCCGCATGTTGGGCAACAACGAAGCCGATGCTGCCAGGGTCTCGGTCAGGCCCAGGACCCGGGTCCGTCGTCCAGACCCTCGCGCCTGATGACGCATCCTGCCCCCACCAGCGGCGGTAAAGCCAATCCGGCACCCGTGGGTGTCACCGGAAAGGCGCCACCGCCTTGGGACGGGCGGGTCAGGGGGCCAGCTTCCCGGCCACCCTAGAGGGCCCGGCCGGGCCCCGCATTCCGCGACGCGCCGGGCCTCAGGCGGTCGTGGTCCCCGTCACAGCCGCTCCGGCGGCCTTCGCGGCGGTGCGCACGGCGTCGGCGACGGCGCCCGCGACCTTGTCGTTGAAGACGCTCGGAATGATGTAGTTCGGGTTGAGCTCGTCCTCGCTCACCACGTCGGCCAGGGCCGTGGCGGCGGCCAGCATCATCTCCGTGTTGACCGTGCGCGACTGGGCGTCGAGCAGGCCGCGGAAGACGCCGGGGAAGACCAGGACGTTGTTGATCTGGTTCGGGAAGTCGGAGCGGCCCGTGGCCACAACTGCCGCCGTCTGGCGGGCGATCGCGGGGTCGACCTCCGGGTCCGGGTTCGCGAGCGCGAACACGATGGCGCCCTCGGCCATGGCGGCCACGTCGTCGCCGTTCAGCACGTTCGGAGCGGAGACGCCGATGAAGACGTCCGCGCCGACCACGGCTTCCTTGAGGGTGCCCGTGAGGCCCTCGGGGTTGGTGTTGTCCGCGATCCAGCGCAGCGGCGAGTCGCTGTCGGCGTCCACGAGGTCCTCGCGGTCGGCGTGCACGACGCCGTGGATGTCGGCCACGACCGCGTTCTTGACGCCCGCGGCGAGGAGCAGCTTGAGGATCGCGGTGCCGGCCGCGCCCGCACCGGACATCACGACGCGGATGTCGCCCATCGCCTTGCCCGCCACGCGAAGTGCGTTCGTCAGCGCGGCGAGCACGACGATCGCGGTGCCGTGCTGGTCGTCGTGGAAGACGGGGATGTCGAGGGCCTCGCGCAGCCGGGCCTCGATCTCGAAGCAGCGCGGCGCGGAGATGTCCTCCAGGTTGATGCCCGCGAAGCCGGGGGCGATCGCCTTGACGATCTCGACGATGGCGTCGGTGTCCTGGGTGTCCAGGCAGATCGGCCAGGCGTCGATGTCGGCGAAGCGCTTGAAGAGGGCGGCCTTGCCCTCCATGACCGGCATGGCGGCCATCGGGCCGATGTTGCCGAGGCCGAGGACCGCGGAACCGTCCGTCACGACCGCAACCGTGTTGCGCTTGATCGTCAGGCGGCGGGCGTCCTCGGGGTTCTCCGCGATCGCCATGCAGACGCGGGCCACACCCGGCGTGTAGACCATGGAGAGGTCGTCACGGTTGCGGATGGGGTGCTTGGACTGCATCTCGATCTTGCCGCCGAGGTGCATCAGGAACGTACGGTCCGAGACCTTGCCGAGGGTGACGCCCTCGATGCCGCGCAGCTGCTCGACGATCTCGTCGGCGTGCGTCGTGGAGGTCGCCGCGATCGTGACGTCGATCCGCAGCTTCTCGTGGCCGGACGCCGTGACGTCGAGGCCGGTCACCGAGCCTCCGCGGGACTCGACGGCCGTGGTGATCTGGGAGACCGCGGTGCCGCTCGCGGGCACCTCCAACCGGACCGTGTTCGAGTAGGAGACGCTGGGCGCCGTTGCCATGGCCGACTTCCTCTGCTTTCACCGTGTAGCTGTTGCTGTCCGATGGTCGCACCTACCGCCGAGTACGTGGTAGCCGCACCGGATTTTGAACGTTACGTTCATCCAGCTTTTGGAAACTTGTTTCCACCATACGAGAACTCATGGGAAACAGAAAGAGGCTCACGTCACGGAGTGACGTGAGCCTCTTCTCTACGTTCATGACACCGACCCGCCATGCTCGCCTCGCGGCAAGTGGTCCCTCTAAGGGACGAAGGTTGGGCCCGGGGGCTTGGATCGGGCCGGTGCCGTCATCAACGGTAACACCGGCTGCTGCGGACACAAGGGCCCGTCGCGCTCAGTCGCGCAGCAGGTCCGGGATCCCCCTCGCGTCCGGGTCGTCCCGCTCGCCGGAGACGACCGTGAGCTGCTGCGTCGCCCGGGTCAGTGCCACGTACAGGACGCGCAGACCGGCCGGGGACTCGTCGGCGATCTCCGCCGGGGAGACCACGACCGTGGCGTCGTACTCCAGGCCCTTGGCCTCCAGCGAGCCGAGCGCGACCACCCGCTCACCGAGCCCGGTGAGCCAACGGGCCGCCTCCGCGCGGCGGTTCATGGCCACCACGACGCCGACCGTGCCGTCGACCCGGTCCAGCAGGCGCGCGGCCTCCTCGCGCACGGACGCGGCGAGCCGGTCGCGCCCCGATCCCCCGTCTCCCCCCTTCGTCGCCACGAAACGCGGCTCGACACCCGTGGAGCGGACGGCCGCCGGGGACTCGGCGCCCGGCATCGCCAGCGCCAGGACCCTGGCCGCGAGCTCCGCGATCTCGGACGGGTTGCGGTAGTTGACCGTGAGCGTGAAGCGGCGTCGCGGGCGGGAGCCGAGCGCCTCGTCGCGGGCCGCGGCCGCCTCGTCCGGGTCGGACCAGGACGACTGCGCCGGGTCACCGACCACCGTCCACGTGGCGTGCCGGCCGCGACGGCCGACCATCCGCCACTGCATGGGCGTGAGGTCCTGCGCCTCGTCGACGATGACGTGGGCGTACTCGGTACGTTCCTGGGCCAGCCGCTCGGCGCGCTCGTACTGGGTCTCCTCGCGCACGGGCATCAGCTCCTCCAGGCCCGTGAGCTGGTCGAGCGGGTCGTACTCGCGCTTCCTCCTCGGGCGGGCCGGGGCGCCCAGGACGGCGTTCAGCTCGTCGAGCAGGGCGACGTCATGCACCGAGAGGGCCTCGCGGCGCAGCGAGCGGGCGACCTTGCGGACCTCACCCGGGTTCAGGATGCGGCGGGCCCAGCGGCCCAGGCGCCTCTCGTCGGACATCGCGGACAGCACGGCGCGCGGCGTCAGCTCCGGCCACCAGGCGTCCAGGAAGCGCTGGAAGTCGTCCTCGCCGGTGATGTCGTCGTCGAAGGAGGAGCGCAGCTCGGCGGCGAGTTCGGGGTCGGTGTGCCGGCTCCCGGCGCCGGACTGCTCCCAGAGCGCGTCGAGCAGGAGCTTGCGGGCGCGCGGGCGCAGGTGGTTGACCGGGGCCGTGCCGCCGAGGACCGCGTGCCGGATGCGGCCGAGCCGGCCCGCGTCCAGCTCCAGCCTGCGGCCGAACGCGACGACGCGCAGCCGGTCGGTGGCGACCTGCGGCGCCCGGTCCTCGTCCGCACCGGAATCACCGGAGTCCCCGGCCTCGCCGAAGTCACCGAACGCGAGCTGTTCCGTGGCCGGGCGGGCCGGGGCCGCGCCCGACTCCAGGGCGCCGCGCGCCGCCTTGCGCAGCACCTTCAGCATCCGCGAGGAGCCCTTGACGCGGGCGACCGCCGGGGAGTCGTACTCGGTGGCCTCCGCGCCGTCGACGAGCGAGCCGACCGCGCGGATCGCGACCTGGCCCTCCTCGCCGAGCGAAGGCAGCACGCCCTCGGTGTACGCCACCAGCAGCGGCGTCGGCGAGACGATCAGGATGCCGCCCGCGTACCGGCGCCGGTCCTGGTAGAGGAGGTAGGCGGCGCGGTGCAGGGCCACCGCCGTCTTGCCCGTGCCCGGGCCGCCCTCCACGTACGTCACCGACGCGGCGGGGGCCCGGATGACCAGGTCCTGCTCGGCCTGGATCGAGGCCACGATGTCGCGCATCGAGTGGCTGCGGGCCTGCCCGAGCGCGGCCATCAGGGCGCCGTCGCCGACCGCGGGCAGCTCGGCGCCGTCCAGGTACGCGGTCAGCTCGGGACGCATCAGGTCGTCCTCGACGCCGAGCACCTTGCGGCCCTTGGAACGGATGACGCGGCGGCGCACGACGCGGCCCGGGTCGACCGGGGTCGAGCGGTAGAAGGGGGCGGCCGCGGGGGCCCGCCAGTCGATGACGAGCGGGGAGTAGTCCGCGTCCAGGACGCCGATGCGGCCGATGTGGAGCGTCTCCGCGATGTCGGCCGTGTTGTTCTCCCGGACCGCGCCCTCGGCGGGCTCGACCGCCGTGTACGCGCCGTCCGGGCCCTTCTTGCCGTCCTTGCCCGGCAGCAGGTCGATGCGGCCGAAGAGGAAGTCCTCGAACTCGTTGTTGAGGCGGTTGAGGTGGATGCCCGCGCGGAACACCTGGGCGTCCCGCTCGGCGAGCGCGCCGGGCGTGCCGACCTGCCCGCGCTTGGCGGCGTCGTCCATCAGGAACTCCGCCTCGTGGATCTTCTCTTCCAAGCGGCGGTACACGGCGTCGAGATGATCCTGTTCCACGCCGATCTCACGGGCGCGTACCGAGTCCGCACTCATGTTGTCCGAATTCACCGCTGATTCGTGCGGAGCCTGAGCGGCCACCGGGCCCCCTTCTGACGTGCTGGGCAGCCGTCAAAGGTACGCGAAAGGGGACCGGGGAGGCTACGTGCGCGGCGACCCGCTCAAGAAACGATCAGGCATTCACCTCGACCAGCCGCTTGCCGCCCAGGGTCTCCACCTCGAAACGGTCGATCTGGTTCCGGTCGAACGCGGCGCCGCCGTGCACGTACAGCGGGTACTTGGCGCTCCCGTGCGCGCTGTCCTTGATCCCGTAGCCCCACTTCGGGACGGCCCACGTGGTGACCGTCTCGCGCTCGCCGTTCTTGCCGACCGCGACGAGTGAGCACGTGAGCGGTCCCTTGACGTTCTTCAGTTCCAGGACCGTGTGGGTGCCCCAGGCCTTCTTCTCCATGCCGACCGTCGCGCTGACCTTCGTCGTCGCGTCGGTCGCCGACACCTTCTCCTGCATGTGGTGGAAGAAGGCGTCCTCGGCGGGGCTGGTGGGGTGCGGCTCGGCCACGGTGCCGCCGGAGCCGCCGTCGTCGGTGACCGCCATGACCGTCAGCGGGCCGCCGATGATCAGGGCAGCGGCGGCCGCCACCAGATACAGGCCGCGGCGCCGCTTGCCCGCGCGCCTGCGCGCGACCTCGTCGACCAGGGACTCGGCGAGCTTCGGGCCGGGCCGGGCGGCGAGCGACTCGCCGACCAGTGCGGCCGGGGCCGGCGGGGCGGCCGGCAGATCGGCGAGGGCGGCCAGCATCGGCTCCATCCCCGCGAACTCCTCCAGCTGGGCCGCGCACGCGTCGCACGTCGCCAAGTGGGCCTCGAACGCGCTCGCTTCGGCATCGTCGAGGATGCCGAGGGCGTAGGCGCCGACCGTCTCGTGCACGTCCCCCGCCGGGTCGCCGCCGTACGGCCCGTACGTCGATGTCATGCCGTCACCCCCCGCTCCTCCAACGCCAGCTTCATCGAGCGCAGCGCGTAGAACACGCGGGAGCGCACCGTTCCGCTGGGGATGCCGAGCGCCTCGGCCGCCTCATTGACCGTACGCCCCTTGAAGTACGTCTCGACCAGGACTTCCCGGTGGGCCGGGGTCAGGTCCTCCAGGGCATCGGAGAGTGTCATCAGCCACAGCGCCTTGTCGATCTCGTCCTCCGCGGGGATGACCTCCAGCGGCGACGCGTCGACCTCCTGTGGCCGGGCCTGCCGGCTGCGGTGGCCGTCGATGACGATCCGTCGGGCGACCGTCACCAGCCAGGGGCGTACCGAGCCGGTCGCCCGGTTGAGCTGACCGGCGTTCTTCCAGGCACGGATGAGCGTCTCCTGCACGACGTCCTCGGCGCGCTGCCGGTCCCCCGCCACCAGACGGAGCACATAGGCGAGCAGCGGCCGCGCGTGCTCCGCGTAGAGCGCGCGCATCAGCTCCTCGTCCGGCTCGGGGGGCCGGGACGCGCGATGTCGTGCCCGGGGCGGGCGTTCATCGGCCACGGCGGAATCCTTGCGCACGCCTACCTCCGGTGTCCCCGGTTCGACGATCCGGCCGACTCTTTTCGGCTGGGCTCACGGGAGGGATACGCAGACGGGCGCGCGGCCGTTCAACGGGAGTGCGGGCGATGCCGGTTCAGGCGCGCGCGAGGGCGGCCCGGCGCCGGTGCCTGGCCACCCGTTCCCGGTTGCCGCAGACCTCGCTGGAACACCAGCGGCGCCTGCGTCCGCGGGACGTGTCGAGGTAGATGATCGGGCAGTTGTCGCCCTCGCACTGGCGCAGGCAGCCGCGTACGGCGGGGTCGGTGAGCAGGGTGACGGCGTCCCGGGCGACGGCCGCGAGCAGGGCCGGGCAGCCGGGCGTCTC
>NZ_JAAGMG010000179.1 GCF_010548525.1 Streptomyces sp. SID14478 | reverse complement strand
CCTCGGCGCGCAGCCCCGCCTCGGCCGGCAGCGGCCACCAGGCGTCGAGCCAGCGCCGCAGCGGCTCCTCCAGGGGCGTCGCGGCCAGGCTCTCCGTGCCGTCGTCCCGTACGAGCACCAGCCGCGCCGTGCCGTCCGCGTCCGCCTCGACGACGTCCAGGGGCACGTTGTCGAGCCACTCGTTCGCGAAGAGGAGCCCGTGGATCGCGGCAGGCGGCTCGGCCCGCCACGCGATGCGGGGATCGAGACCGGCCGGGCGGTCCGCCTTCTCCACCGCGTACGCACGCACGCGTGCCGCCACTTCTTCCGGCAGCACCTGTAGGACGCGGGAAACGAGCTCACCGCGCCCCGCCGCCATGTCGACGAAGGCCAGCTCGTCCGGTTCCCCGAGCGCCGCGTCGACCCGGCACAGCAGTTCGGCCACGGCCCCCGCGAAAAGCGCCGACGCGTGCACCGACGTACGGAAGTGCGCGGCGGGGCCCTCGCCCCCGCGGTAGAAACCGTGCGCCCCGTACAGCGCCTCTTCCGTGGCCTCCCGCCACCCGCGGCCCCCGTCGCGCAGGCCCTGTCGCACGTTCGTCACGCCTGAAGGCTATGCACAGGGAGCGCATGCGCCTCCACCTTGGGGAGTACGCGCGCCGGGCGCGGATCGGTCCTCCGGTTGACCCCTGCACGCTGCGGGCCTACCTACTCTGGGTTACGTGCAGCGCCTCTATGACTTCCTCCGCAGACACCCGACATGGGTCGACGGCTTCTGGGCCGTGATCCTGTTCGGGATGTCGGTGGTGGGCGCGGGCGCGATCGACGGACGGGAGTCCGACTACAACGAAGCGGCGACGCTCGTGTGCGCCGCGCTGCTGGGCGTGGTCGTCGCCCTGCGCCGCCGGATGCCGGAGAAGATGCTGGTCCTGGCCGCGTTCGTGGGGCTGGCACAGCTGGTGACGGACGCGCGGGTCAATCCGTCGGACTTCGCCATGCTGGTGATCGTCTACACGGTCGCCGCGACCGGCGCCCGCTGGGCGTCCCGGCTCGCGCTCGCCGGCGGTCTGTGCGCGGCCCCGCTCGCGCAGCTGCGCTGGCCGGAGGAGCACCAGGGCGCCGCGGGCACCCTCGCGCTCATGGTCTTCACGATGGTGCCGTTCGCCCTCGCCTGGGTCCTCGGCGACTCGCTGCGCACCCGCCGCGCCTACCTGGCGCAGCTGGAGGAGCGCGCGAACCGCCTGGAGAAGGAGCGCGAGGCCCAGTCGAAGGTCGCGGTCGCCGCGGAACGGGCGCGCATCGCCCGCGAGTTGCACGACGTCGTCGCGCACAACGTCTCGGTGATGGTGGTGCAGGCCGACGGCGCCGCCTACGTCCTCGACCAGGCCCCCGAGCAGGCCAAGAAGGCCCTGGAGACCATCTCCGGCACGGGCCGGCAGGCCCTCGCGGAGATGCGCCGGCTGCTCGGCGTGCTGCGCACCGGCGAGCACGAGGAGGGCGGCGAGTACGTGCCGCAGCCCGACGTCGAGCAGATCGAGGACCTCGTCGAGCAGGTGCGCACTGCGGGCCTCCCGGTCGACTTCAAGGTGGAGGGCACCCCGCGCCCGCTGCCCAGCGGCGTCGAGCTGACGGCGTACCGCATCGTGCAGGAAGCCCTCACCAACACCCGCAAGCACGGCGGCGACAACGCGGGCGCCAGCGTCCGCCTCGTCTACTTCGACGACGGCCTGGGCCTGCTGGTCGAGGACGACGGCAAGGGCGCCCCGCACGAGCTGTACGAGGACGGCGGCGCCGACGGCCGGGGGCACGGCCTCATCGGGATGCGCGAGCGCGTGGGTATGGTCGGCGGCACGCTGGACGCCGGCCCGCGGCCCGGCGGTGGCTTCCGCATCAGCGTGCTGCTGCCTCTCAAGCCCGCCCACTGACACGTACCAGCTACTGAGCCCGCACAAGCCGCCACGAGACGTGAGGACCCGCCCGATGTCGATCAAGGTCATGCTCGTCGACGACCAGGTGCTGCTGCGCACCGGCTTCCGGATGGTGCTCGCCGCCCAGCCGGACATGGAGGTCGTCGCCGAGGCGGGCGACGGCGTCGAGGCGCTGGAGGTGCTGCGCGCGACGTCCGTGGACGTCGTCCTCATGGACGTCCGCATGCCGAAACTGGACGGGGTCGAGACGACGCGGCGCGTCTGCGCGGACCCCAACCCGCCGAAGGTGCTGATCCTGACGACGTTCGACCTCGACGAGTACGCCTTCTCCGGGCTCAAGGCGGGCGCCTCCGGCTTCATGCTCAAGGACGTGCCGCCCGGCGAACTGCTCACCGCGATCCGCTCGGTGCACAGCGGCGACGCGGTCGTCGCGCCGTCCACCACGCGGCGGCTGCTCGACCGGTTCGCCCCGATGCTGCCCAGCGGCACGAAGGAGCCGCAGCACAAGCAGCTGGAGCGGCTCACCGAGCGCGAGCGCGAGGTCATGATCCTGGTCGCGCAGGGCCTGTCGAACGGCGAGATCGCCGCCCACCTGGTCCTGTCGGAGGCCACGGTGAAGACGCACGTCGGCCGCATCCTCACGAAGCTGGACCTGCGCGACCGCGTCCAGGTCGTCGTCCTCGCCTACGAGACGGGCCTCGTCCGGGCGGGCGGCCACGGCTGAGCGCCTGCCGCCTGCCCCGGTGCGGCTCGCCCCCGGTGAAGCTCAGCGCAGAACGCCCTCGATGAAGTCGCCGCCCAGGCGCGAGACCACACTCAGGTCCAACTGGTGCTGCACGTACCGCCCGTGCCGCCGCGTCGTGATCAGGCCCGCCTTCTTCAGCACCGAAAGGTGCCGGGATATCTCCGGCGCCGACATCCCGTGCGCGTCGGACAGCTCGCTCGTCGTGTACGAGCCGCGCGCCAGGTGGCGGCACAGCCGCATCCGCACCGGGTGGGCGAGCGCCGACATCCGCAGCGTCAGCTGCTCGACGGAGGGCGGCTTGGCGAGCCCCGGTGACGAGACGGGATACATGATCACCGGCTGCCAGTCCGCCCGGTGCAGGACCCACAGGTGCGGCCAGCCGAGGCTCGTCGGCACCAGGACGAGGTCGCCGTCCTCCGTGGCCGTGAACCCGTCGGTGATCTTGTCGACCGTGACGGTGCGGCCCGCCTCGTCGAGCGAGACCGCGGCGGAGGTCGCCCTGAGCGCTTCCCCGAGCCCCTTGCGGCGCATCAGTTCCGTCTTGTGCCGCGCGTCGGCCGCCAACTGGTGCTGCACACGCGCCCACACGTCCGAGAAGAACGCCTCGTCGCAGTCCCGCAGCAGCTCGCGGAACCAGGACCTGATGGCCGGCGGATCGTCCAACAGCCGCTTGGTGAACTGCACTTGATGCGCCCCACGCGCGGCCGCGAGCTCCAGTGCGCGCTCCCGCGTGTGCGGGTCGTCGAGGCGGCTCGCGGTGCGGCTCGCGTACGTGGACTGGCAGGTGAACTCCAGGGCCGCGTCCACGAACTGCTCGTCGGACAGCTTGTCGAGCAGGTCGAGCTCCTCGGTGAGCGTCGCCCCCGGACGCGCGCGCCGGCCGGGGATGCCGGCCGAGGGGGTGAAGACGTCCGAGAACGTCGTGCGCCACAGGAAGTCCGCCTCGCACAGCCGGTCCGCCAGGCAGGCGTCCAGGCACGCGGACACGCTCGTCGTCCACCCCTGCAGCCCCGGGTGGTGTGCGGGCTCGGCCAGCGCGTGCAGCGCCATGCCGAGCTCGGCCAGGGGCGAGGGCACGACGCTGACGCGCTCGGGCGCCAGGCCCGTGATGTCGATGCTCACGCTCATGACCCCATGGTGCACGGCGCCACTGACAGCCGGGGCATCGATTGACGGCTCCCGTCAATCGACGTGACCGGGCCGTGACGCAGGGAGCAGTCTCTTCGTCGTAGGCCCCGAAGCGCAGCAAATGGGCTGATTCCGGGGCGTAGCGCGACAATCAAGGGGAGAGGTGTTCGTCATGAACGTCAATCAGCAGTACGCCCTCGACGTGTACCGCGCCGCCCAGCGCGGCGAGACGCCCGGACCGGCGCCCGGCCTGCACGACTGGGAGGCCGTCCGCGAGGTGCGCGACTACCGCCGCTTCCAGGCGGTGCTCTCCGGCCGCCCCGCCCGCGGCCGGATCCGGGCCGCCCTGGCCCGCCGCCTGTTCGCCCACCGGGGGCACGCCGCGGGATGCTGAGACGCGGTGACGAGAGGCCGGCTACGACCGGCCCGGCAGACGCCGTACGAAGTCCGCGACGGCCGCGCGGACGTCGTCGGCGCTCCAGGAAAGACCCGGTCCGGCGACCGTGACCTCGGTGACCGAAAGCCCCGGCGGACCGCCCGCGGACCACCGTCCGAACAGGGACGTCTTCGTCTGCTCCGCCTGCTCGACCCCGGCGAGCGTCAGCGCCTCTGCGTCATGGGGCAGCCACACCTGGAACTGGTGGGTGTGCGGCGCCTCCGGATGGACGCGGAACCACGCCACCCCGGCCTCCACGAGCCCTTCGTGCAGCGCCTGCGCGACCACGCGCGCGTGCGCCACGTACTCCGGCAGCCGCGGCAGCTCCCGCTCCAGCCCCGACAGCGCCGCGACGGCCGCGGGGAACTGCTGGAAGACCTGCCCCCCGTAGCGGTGCCGCCAGGTCCTCGCCTCGTCGATCAACGTCCGCGGGCCCGCGAGCACCGCACCGCTGATGCCGCCGAGCGACTTGTAGAACGACACGTAGACGCTGTCGGCGAGCGCCGCGATCTCGCTCAGCGGCCGCCCGAAGTGCGTCGTGCACTCCCACAGCCGGGCTCCGTCGAAGTGCACCACCGCGTCCCGCGCGCGTGCCGCTTCGCAGACCTCCTCCAGCTCCTCCCACGTAGGAAGCACGAAACCGGCGTCCCTGAGCGGCAGTTCGAGCATCAGCGTGCCGAACGGTTCGCCCAGGGCGTGCACCTCGTCGGCCGTCGGCAGGCGCGGCGCGGTCGTCGGGTGCACCGTGCGCAGGCCCGACACCGTGGTGAGCGCCTCGCGCTCGTGCACCTCCGGGTGGGCCTGCGGATGCAGGGCGACCGTGGGGTTGCCGGTGCGCCCGGCCCAGCAGCGCAGCGCGACCTGCTGCGCCATCGTGCCGGTGGGGAAGAACGCGGCCGCCTCCGTGCCGAGCAGCGCGGCGACCTCCGCCTCCAGCTCGGCGACGATGCCGTCCCCGTAGACGTCGAGGTCGGCCTGGGGGTCCGCGACCTCCTGCGCGGCCCGGGCGAGCTGCGCGAGCCGCTC
>NZ_JAAGMG010000151.1 GCF_010548525.1 Streptomyces sp. SID14478 | reverse complement strand
GCACGCCGCCCCCGCCCTACGCCGCCCCGCAGCAGCCCCCGGCCCAGCCCGACCGGCAGGCGGCCCCGGCCCCGGCCGGGTCGCTGTACACCTCGCCGATCCCCGTGCGCCGCGCGCACCTGGGCGACGCGCTCGCCTCGGAGTGGACGAAGATCCGCTCCGTGCGCTCCACGATGTGGACGCTGGGCGTGATGGTCGTGCTGATGATCGGCCTCGGTCTGGGTTCGGCGGCGGTCGTCGCCGCGTCCGACGCCCCGACCGGCGACGACGACGTGCTCAGCCTCGGCTTCTTCGGCGTCCTGCTCAGCACGATCTGCGTGATCACGCTGGGCGTCCTGACCATCGCGTCGGAGTACGGCACCGGCATGATCCGCACGACGATGACGGCCTGCTCCAGCCGCAGCCGGGTGCTCACCGCCAAGGCGATCGTCTTCTTCGGCCTCGTGTTCGTACTGACCACGGTCCTCGCGGCGCTGGTCGGCGCGCTCCAGGTGGGCATCGTCGGCGCGCAGTCGCCGGGCGGGGCGACCTGGTTCAAGGCGACGGTCGGCGTCGGCCTGTTCGTCGCGCTGCTCGGGCTGCTCGGGCTCGCCATGGGCACACTGGTGCGGCACTCGGCCGGCGCGATCACCATCATGATCGGCGTCGTGCTGCTGCCGCTGGTCCTGGCGATCTTCATGTTCTCCGAGTCGCTCAAGGACGTACAGCAGGCGCTGCTGGAGTACTCGGTCCCCAGCCAGCTCATCGTGCTCTACGGCGACTCGGTGTCGGGCGACTCCGGCCCGACCGGCTGGACGCCGCTGTGGATCATGCTGGTGGTCACGGGCGTGGCGCTCGGCGGTGCGTACGCGTCCCTCAACAACCGCGACGTATAGGGGCTCCAGCCGCGACGTACGGGGGCTTCGCGCGCCTCAGTACCGCGGTGCGTTCCGGGACCGCTGCACCTTCGTGGTGCGGCGGTCCTTCGCGTTCCAGCAGGCCTTGTGCCAGTGCCGCCGGTCGTCCACTCCCCCGTACTGCGGCCAGGCCACGACGTGTGCGACTCCGGAGGCGATCTCCTGGTCGCAGCCGGGGCAGCGGTACGTCTTGCCGGCCGCGCTCGCGCCCGCCACGTGGCGCACGCTCCACTCCTCGCCCTGCCAGCTCTCGGTGGACTGGAACCCGCCGTAGCGCCGCCCTTCGTCCTCGCTGCTGCCAAAGGACGATCCGCCGGCGTTCGGGCGGTTGCGACGCGGGGACACGGCTCACCTCACGGGGTGTGTGTACGGGGTTGGGGCTCGCGTCCAGCGTAGCGGGACGGCACCCGGGTACTCGCCCGGACCGCACCCGCGTACAACCGTCGGGGTTTTCCGGAAAATCTGCCAATCTTCCTGCCGAGCCGTGTCCTTGGCACTTGCCAACCGTTAATGCCTGTCAGGGGGAGTGCCCGCGTCGGTGCCAAGGAGGCAGGAGTGCGATGCGCGTAGGAACGTTTGTACTGGCGGCCCAGTTCCCGGGACAGGGCCAGGGGGAGGCGCTGCACCGGGCGGTGCGGTCGGCCGAGGTCGCCGAGGAGGCGGGCCTGGATGCGGTGTGGCTCGCCGAGCACCACTTCGTGCCGTACGGCACGTGCCCGTCGGCCGTCACCCTGGCCGCGCTGCTGCTCGGCCGCACCCGCACCCTGCGGGTCGGCACCGCGGTGAGCGTGCTGCCGACGGCGCACCCGGTGGCGCTCGGCGAGCAGGCGGCGCTGCTGCACCTGACCTCGGGCGGCCGGTTCTCGCTCGGCGTCGGCCGCGGCGGTCCCTGGGTGGACCTGGAGGTCTTCGGCGCGGGCCTGGAGGCGTACGAGCAGGGCTTCCCCGAATCACTCGACCTGCTGCTCCGCTGGCTGGGCGGTTCCCACGTGGCGGGCGAGGGCGAGCGCTTCGCCTTCCGGGAGGTACCGGTCGTGCCGCGCCCCGCGGAGGCGCTCGACGGGACGGACCCGGCCGGGCCCGAGGTCGTCGTCGCCTGTACGTCGCCGAACAGCGTGCGGCTCGCCGCGGCGCGGGGTCTGCCGATGCTCCTCGGGATGCACGTCGGCGACGAGGAGAAGGCCGAGATGGTCGCCCTGTGGCGGCGCTGCGCGCGCGAGGCCGGGCTGCCCGCCGAGGAGATACTCGCGGCGCCGCACGTCTCGGCCGGTGTCGCCCAGATCGGTGACGACGGCGCGGAGGCCTCCGAGACGCTCCTGAAGGCGATGCCGGGCTGGCTGAAGCAGGGCCTGGACGCCCATGTGACGGTCGACGGGCGGACCAGGGCGATGCGGGACCCGCACGCGTACACGGAGCTGCTGTGCGGCATCCACCCGGTGGGTACGCCCCAGACCTGTGCCGACCGGCTCGCCGCCACGTCCGAGCGGACCGGCATCACGCGCTTCGCGCTCCTGGTCGAGGGCTCCGGCGACCTCGCGACCACCGAGGAGAACGTGCGCCGGCTCGGTGCCGAGGTCCTGCCCCAACTCGGCTGATACCGGCGGGCCTTGACCCACGATGTCTGCCGTCCCGTGCAGATGCACCTCCCGCGCACGGGACGGCAGACATGTCGAAACACAGCGTCAGCCGTCAGCAGTCACGCAGTTCCGGCGACTGGTTGAGCAGCTGATTGCGGGCCGAGGTGAAGCGGGCAAGCGTGCCGTCCACCGCCGGGTCCTGCGGGAACACCGCGACCCGGTGGCAGTTCTGGAACGCGAGCCGCACACCGAAGTGCCGCTGCAGTGCGCCACGTATCGCGTCACTCGCGAGCGCACGCAGCAACTGCCCACGTGCCTGCTCGTCCGGCGGCGGCGTCTGGTTGTCGGCGAACTCTCCGCCGTCGACCTTCAACTGGGCCACCAGGGAGCTGATCATCTCCCACGCATAGGGCAGGGAGGTCCGGACGCAGTCGACGAATTCCGCTTCGTCAACCTCGCCTCGCTCGGCCTGTTCCAACAGTGCCGGTGAGACGTCGAGCGACATGGGTACTCCTCTCGCACCCCCACGGAGCGGGGGTTGACGGACAGGCCAGGAGCCCACGGGCGCACCGCCCTTGAACACGCAGCGTGCACGCGCCGCGACCTCCTGCTTCTACGGTAAGCACCCGGAGGGGACGGCAACAGGGCGTAGCGCGCACGGTTCGCACACAACCGGCCAATAACGAACGGGTGAGTTCTGGGGCGAATCGCGTGGACCAGGGGGCGTCGAGTAGCGTTGCCGACCATGCGTCTCGTCATCGCCCGGTGCTCCGTGGATTACGCGGGCAGGCTCACCGCCCATCTCCCGTCGGCCCCCCGTCTGATCCTCGTCAAGGCGGACGGCAGTGTCTCCATCCACGCGGACGACCGGGCCTACAAGCCCCTCAACTGGATGTCGCCGCCCTGCACCTTGAAGGAGGGCACGGGCGACGACTCAGGCACCTGGACCGTCATCAACAAAGCGGGCGAGAAACTGATCATCACGATGGAGGAGATCCTCCACGACTCCTCGCACGAACTGGGTGTCGACCCGGGTCTCATCAAGGACGGCGTGGAAGCACACCTTCAGGAGCTGCTCGCGGACCGCATCGAGACACTCGGCGAGGGCTACACGCTGATCCGCCGCGAGTACATGACGGCGATCGGCCCGGTCGACATCCTGTGCCGGGACGGCGAGGGCCGGACCGTCGCCGTGGAGATCAAGCGCCGCGGCGAGATCGACGGCGTCGAGCAACTGACGCGCTACCTCGAGCTGTTGAACCGCGACCCGCACCTCGCCCCGGTCCGCGGCATCTTCGCCGCGCAGGAGATCAAGCCGCAGGCCCGCGTCCTCGCGACGGACCGCGGCATCGGCTGCAGCGTCCTGGACTACGACGCGCTGCGCGGCATCGAGGACGACAAGCTCAAGTTGTTCTGACCTCCGGGGACATGCGGAAGGGGGCGCAGCAGGTGCTGCGCCCCCTTTTCGTGCGTCAGATCACGGGCGCGGCCGCGCTGCTTCCGCTCCCGGTCGGGGTGCCCGACGCGCTGTTGCTCACCGGGGCACTGCTGACCGGACTGCTCGCCGAGTCGGACGTCTCCGGTGACGTCGTCGGGTCGTCCGGCGACGTGGGAGGCGACGTGGGAGGCGTCGTCGGCGGCTTCGACGTCGGAGGCTTGCTGGTCGGCGGCTTGCTGGTCGGCGGTTTCGACGTCGGGGGCTTGCTGGTCGGCGGCTTCGACGTCGGCGACTTGCCGGGCGACTTCGTCGGGTCGTCCGGCGTCCCGGAACCGCTCGGGTCGTCCGACGGCCCGCTGCTGCCGCCCGCCGGCGTGGACGGGTCGTCCGACGTGCCCGGGATGCCGTCCTTGCCGGGGTCGGTGGGAGCGCCGCCCGCGTCGTCGGAGCCACCGGCGCCGCCCTGGTCCGCCTTGTCGGCGCCCAGACCGCCGCCGTTCTCCCCCGCCGACGCCGACGGGTTCGTGCCCACCTTGTCGGACGGCGGTTCGTTGTCCGACGTGGCGCCGAGCGTCACGACCGTGCCCAGCACCGCCGCGAGCAGCGCGCCCGCGCCGGCCGCGACGAGGTTGCGCCGGGTGCCGCTGACGATCGACTTGCGCGTGGGCGCCT
>NZ_JAAGMG010000110.1 GCF_010548525.1 Streptomyces sp. SID14478 | reverse complement strand
GTGTGCAGGCTGTCGTGCGCCGGGCTCGCGGCCCAGGAGGCCGCCAGCAACGCGCGTACGTCCTCGTGCCGTTCGGCGCTCGGCGCGACGGGCGCGGGGCCGTCCGGCAGGGCGAGAAGGACCGCGGCGCCCTGGGCGCCGGCCAGTTCCACGCAGGCGTCGGTCAGACGGCGCAGGTGCCGGTCGGGTGCGAAGTCGTCGGCCAGTGTGTCCGCGCACTCCACCACGGCGGCGGCCAGCCGTAGTTCCAGGGTCCCGTCAGCCATGCCCTCGCCCCATTCGCCTCTCGGGCAAGACGTGTCCTGTTCGCGTGCCTACCCTGCCACGGCGTGCTGTAACAGGTCTTTGACAAGCACCGTCCGGCCGCGTGACCCGCGCGGCACGTATGTCACGATTGAGGACCAGGCAGTGCACCCAAGGGGGAGTGGATGTACCGGAAACTGAGCGCGCCGGCGGCCGTTGTGGGGGCGGCGCTGCTCCTGGCCGCCTGTTCCTCGGGAGGCGGCGGCAAGGACAACTCCTCGAGCGCGCCCGTGAAGCAGCAGCCCAAGAGCGCCGACCCGTTCTGGGTCAACCCCGACAGCAAGGCCGCGCAGGCGGTCAAGGACCTGGAGAAGGACGGCAAGGGGGACCAGGCCGACGCGGTCCGCAAGATCGCCGAACAGCCCAGCGGCGAGTGGATCCTGCCGGAGAACGCGCAGAGCCAGGCGCGCGGCTACACGGAGGCCGCCGAGAAGGCGGACCGTGACGCGCTGCTCGTCCTCTACAACATCCCGCACCGCGACTGCGGCCAGTACTCGGGCGGCGGCGCCGCCGACGGCAACGCGTACCGGGAGTGGATCGACCAGGTCGCGGCCGGCATCGGGGACCGTCCCGCGACGGTCATCCTGGAGCCGGACGCGGTCCAGCACATGGTGGACAACTGCACGCCCGGGCAGTTCCACGAGGAGCGCTACGACCTGCTCAACGGCGCCGTCGGCAAGCTCAAGTCCCTGAAGAACACGACGGTCTACCTGGACGCGGGCAACGCGGGCTGGGGCAAGCCGGACCAGATCTTCCAGCCGCTGCAGCGGTCCGGCATCGCCCAGGCCGACGGCTTCTCGGTGAACGTGTCGAACTTCTACACCACCGAGGACTCGGTGAAGTACGGCAAGGAGCTGTCGGCGAAGGTCGGCAACAAGCCCTTCGTCATTGACACCAGCCGGAACGGGAACGGGCCGTACACCGGCGGCAACAAGGACGAGAACTGGTGCAACCCGCCGGGCCGGGCGCTGGGCGAGGCCCCGACCACCAAGACGGGCGACGGCCAGGTGAAGGCGTACCTGTGGGTCAAGCGCCCCGGTGAGTCCGACGGCACCTGCAAGGGCGGCCCGAAGGCCGGGGAGTGGTGGAACGAGTACGCGGAGAAGCTCGCCGGGTCCGACAACTAGGCCGGGGCGACGAACAGTTCAGGGGCGCGGGAGGCAACTCCCGCGCCCCTGAGGCGTCTTACCGCGGCCCGGCCGCTACGGCACGTGGACCCACTGGGCCTTGCTCGGAGTGCCCTGGTCGTCCGTCACGAACAGCATGTACCAGCCCGACTCGACGAGCGCCCGGTCCTTCGGCACGGTCACCGTGACGGAGTCGGATGTCTTCTTCAGGTCGAGGGCGATCGACGTCTGGTCGACGTCCGTGACGTGCGTGGACGCGCTCGGGCGGATCAGCCGCGCCGTCTTGATGGACGAGGCGTGCGCCGTCTTGTACGTCGCCGACGCGCCCCGCGCGACCGTCTTCTCGCCGCCCTCCAGCGTCGGGCGCGAGTCCCGGTACAGGTACGGCGGGGTGTACATCTCCAGGCGCTGCTCGAACACGCCGGGCTTGGTGTCCGCCTTGTCCGCGTAGAGCGAGTCGGAGCCGAAGAACAGCACCCGGCCGTCGGGCAGGAGCAGCGAACCGGAGTGGTAGTTGCGGCCCACCTCGGGGTCGGCGACCTTCTTGAAGGTGTTCTTCTTCGTGTCGTAGATCCGCGCCTGGTGGATGTTCGAGTCGCCGCGTCCGCGGTAGTCCTCGCTGCCGCCCGAGACGAGGACGGAGTCGTCGGGCAGGACCGAGGCCTGCGGGTAGCGCGTGCCCTTCTCCAGCGTGGGCCCGTCCACGAACTTCGGATCGGCGTCCTTCAGGTCGACGATCCGCGTCTTGTTGCTGGACAGCTTGGACTCGCCCACGCCGCCGCCGCCGATCACCATGTACTTCTGGTTCTGCGCGGGCGGCAGCTCGACCGTGTTGGCCGTCTCCATCATGTTCGGGTCCGAGAGCCCGGGTATCTTCTGGAACTTGTTGGTCTTCAGGTCCCAGATGCCGGGCTTGCGGCCGACGTTGTCCGGGCCGTAGCCCGCGTTGGCACCCGAGTAGAAGATCTTGCCGTTCTCCATCTGGAACAGCGCCGGGTACGTCGGGAACTGGCGCTGCTTGGCCAGGTACGTCCACTTCTTCGTCTTCGGGTCGTACACCTCGTTCTTGCCGGGCACCAGCTGCCCGATCTCGTCGAGGCCGGAGACGGAGAGCACCTTGCCGTCGGAGAGCGTGGTCAGCGTGGGGTACCAGCGCGCCTCGTTCATCGGGTCGACCTTGATGTACTTCTCGGCGACCGGGTCGAACTCGTAGGAGTCCCTGATCCCCTGGAAGTCCTTCTTGTCCAGGGCGAGCTTCTGCGCGATGCCGTACGTGTTGCGCGCGTCCGCGCCGGTCAGGCCCTGCACCCGGTAGTTGTCCTGGGTGCCGGTCTCGTACTTGGTGCCGGACCTCTGTGCCTCGACGTAGACGCGGCCGAGGCCCGGGTCGTTGCGCTGGAAGGCGCCGGTCGCCGGGTCGAAGACCTTCTTGGCGCGCGGTACGACGATGTTGTCCTTGGCGACGAACGTCTTGCCGTTCTCCTTGCCGGTGAACTTCGTGCCGGCCTTGATGGTGCGGGGCGCGTCCGGGTCCTCGTTGTGCACGATCATCAGGCCGCCGGCCTTGGTGACGTCGCCCTTGAGCTTCTCGTAGCGCTTGGTGCCGCCCGCGATCAGCAGGTTCCCGTTCGCCAGCTGGGTGTGGCCCGTGCAGAACAGGTCGACCGGCGTCGGGATCTTCTTGATGGTCTTCTTCACCGGGTCGTAGATCCGGGTGTCGAACTTCTTCGCGTCGAAGTTCTTCTGGTTGTTGCCCGACCCGGCGACCAGCAGGATCTTGCCGGTGTGGAGCAGCGCCGCGTGGATCGTGTTGAGCCGCATGTCCTGGGGGAAGTCGATGACGTCCCAGTGCCCGTTGTCGGCCTTGTACTCGGGTCTGTTGATCTTGTAGTCGTGGTACTTGGCCGACCCGAAGCGATACAGCCAGGGTCCGTTCATCCCGGCCAGCGCCAGTACCACCACCGTGCCGATGGCTATGCGTCGGGCACGGCGGCGGCTCGCACCGTCTTTCATTTGTTACGTCCCCCAAGGGAAATCTGCATGGTCTGGTCGTTGCCCCCGTCGCCCGCGGCCCAGGTGGGCTTCTGCTGCGGCACGTGCGGTTGCGCGACCGGCTGCGGCGGCCCCTGCTGCGGGGGCGCCTCGGCGGCGGGCGGCTTCGGCTTCTTCTTGTCCTGGCGCAGCATGTAGCGCCAGGCGAACATCGGCAGTGCCGTGATCAGCAGGGCGAAGCAGGCCCAGGTGATCATCGCGGGGTGCGAGTGGCCGTACACGAAACCGGCGGCGATCGACCCGGCGAAGATCAGGATGAAGTACCAGTGGTACCGGAACGTGCCGAACCAGCGGTCGGGGCTGGCCGAATCGCCCTTCGGGGTCACCACGAACTTGCTCTTGCGGCGCAGCAGGGAGTCGATCAGCGCCTTCGCGTACAGCGGCGCCGAGAGCGCGGACATCACCATGCCCGCGACACCGCCGGAGCCCTCGGGCTCGTGCGGCGAGACGTTGTGCCGGCGGTTCCAGATGTAGAGGCCGATCTGCAGCGCCGACGCGTTGCCGTACAGCATCAGCCAGATCGTCGGGTCGATGTTCACGCCGGAGGCGCCCAGACCGAGGAACAGCGCACAACTCAGCGCCGCCAGGATCCAGTTCATGGCGGCCATCGGGTAGAAGATGATCATCATCGTGTAGTTGAAGAGCTTGCTCGGCGGGAGCGTGAAGAAGCCCTTCCAGTACTGCTTGAGGATCGTCTCGTACGTCCCGCGCGACCAGCGCATCTGCTGCGTGAAGAAGTCCGTCCAGGCGCTCGGGCCCTCACCGACGGCCAGCACGTCCGGGGTGTACACGGAGCGCCACTTCTTGCCGGTGGCCGGGTTCTTCGCGCGGTGGATCTCGAAACCGGTCGCCATGTCCTCCGTGATGGAGTCGTACAGGCCGCCGATCTGCTGAAGTGCCTTGATCCGCACGGCGTTCGAGGTGCCGACGAACATGGGCGAGCCGTAGCGGTTGCCGGCGCGCTGGATCAGGGCGTGGAAGAGGAACTGCTGCGACTCGGCGGCCTTGGTGACGAAGTTGTCGTAGTTGCCGTAGACCTGCGGGCCGATCACGAAGCCCACGTTCTCGTCGCGGAAGAAGCCGAGCATCCGCTCCAGGTAGTTGGGCAGCGGCACGTGGTCGGTGTCGACCGAGGCGAAGTAGTCGTAGTCGTTGCCGTGCGCGTCCAGCCAGGCGTTGTAGTTGCCGTGCTTGGTCTTGGCGCGGTGCGGGCCCTTCGCCTGGTTCCACTTCGCGACGCCCTTGCGGGAGAAGTGGTGCACGCCGAGCCGCTCGCAGACGGCCTTCACCTCGGCGTCGTCGCCCTCGTCGAGCAGCCAGACGTGCAGGAGCCCCCGGTGGCGCAGCTTGACCGCCGCCTCCAGGGTCTTCGTCACCATCTCGATCGGCTCCTTGCCGGGCACGAACGAGGTCAGGAACGCGACTCTCGTGCCGGTCTCGGGCACCACCGGGATCGGGTCGCGGGCGACCAGCGTGGCATGCGCGTTCGACAGCACGTTCATGCAGCGGAAGAACTCGATGAGTCCGATCGAGACCAGCATGACGATGTCGAGCGTGGGCAGGAAGTCGTACTCCACGTAGTCGCGTTCGGTCCAGTGCTCGGGCTGCAGCAGCCAGAACAGCAGGACGAGCGAGAGCAGTGGGGCGGCCCCCAGCATCAGCGCGGCCCGCACCCGGTGGGTCTCCTGCGAGAGCAGGGAGCGGTACTGCACCGTGTACGGCTTGCTCGGGTCGGGCTGCGTGAGGGGTCCCGCGAGCCGGCTGTAGTGCTCGTAGTCGTACCGCGGCAGCGATTTCTTGATGCGCCGGAAGCCGCCGGTGCGGTGCGGTGGCACCCGCAGCTGGGTCGTCTCGGACGGGTCGAAGTTTTGCCGGGCGCCCGTCGGCGTCGACGTCATGAGTCATCCCCCCGCACGCGAGTCACCGCGTGGTCGTCGGTCCTCGTCAGGGGCCGGTCCCCCTCGACCTGTCCCTGACGTATCAGTGGCAGGCCACCGTTCCACCTTCTCTAAGACTGGAACGACGACCTTCCGGTTGCATGATGCCCCCCTCGACATCGCTTCATGAACGGGGCCCCCATTCCCCGTGCCTTCGGCAACCGGAACGTGCCGTGACTCCCCGCCGTGCGGCCTCGGTGCGGCGTCCGTGCCGGCCGCAACTGGCGTGCACCGCAAGCCTCATTGGAGCCAATGGCTCCAGGACAGGGTGCTGCGCCCCGCATCATGATCGCAAGGGCGATACGCAGTGAAACACGGTATTTACCGGCCTTGCTGGGGGGTTGCTGCCAGTCGGCGCCGAATGTTCCCGAAGTGATCGCGTATCGCCCGCTCTGCCTGGAGCACGTCCCCGGAGCGCACCGCCTCCAGGATGTCCCGGTGCTGACGGCACGTCACGTCCGGGTCCTGCGGTACGTCCACGAGGTCGGTCCGCACCCGGTGGAACGCCTCCCAGAAGGCTTCCATCACCTCGACGAGCAGGGGGTTGCCCAGGCCCCGGTAGAGCGTGGCGTGAAAGGCACGGTCGGTGGCCGCCGAGACCGCCCCGTCCGGGGACGCGGCCTCCTTCTCCATCTGACTGACCAGGGCGTCGAGTTCGGCCAGGTCCGCCTCGGGCACCCGGCCCGCGCGGCGCGCCACCAGCCCGGTCTCCACGGCCTCACGCAGCTCCAACAGCTGCAGCAGGCTGTCCTCCCCCCGGTAGTGCCCGGCGACGGTGCGAAAGGCGAGCCCTTCGATCATCGGGGCCATCGACATCGCCCCGACGTACGTCCCGAACCCGTGCCGGATCTCGACGATGCCCATCGCCTGGAGCGCCTTGAGCGCTTCCCGGACGGAGTTGCGGCTGACGCCGAGCAGTTCCATCAGCTCGGGCTCCGTGGGCAACGAGGCCCCCGGCGGAAGCCGCCGGTCGACGATCAGCTTCTTGATCTGTTCCTGGAGGTCGCGGGGCATACGCTCACCGTATCCGCCCGGTACCCGCCTGAAGCCACGCCAAGGGTCCTCGTTCTGGCCGAGGGCCTTGCTCGTCTGTACGCCGCCGGGCACCCCAGCCCGGTCCCCGCGTCCACGAGGGGCTCCCGCGCCGGTCGGGGGCGTGGGTGGCGAAGCCCCCACACCGCGCGGTGGAGCCGCGCAAAAACAACGGTGGCGGGACGGTTCGCGTATTCCGCGAACACATCCCGCCACCGACAACGTGCGCCGCCAGGGACTCGAACCCCGGACCCGCTGATTAAGAGTCAGCTGCTCTAACCAACTGAGCTAGCGGCGCCTGCTGACCTGGAGAACTTTACCGGAGTCCTCGGGGTGCTCCTGACCACTCGACGCGCCGAGGAAGGGGTCGATTTATGTAGATTTCCATCATTCGGACCGTCAACATGCGATTTGGGTAGACAGTTGAGACGCTTCCTGCGTGCGAACACGAGGCTCATTAGTCAAAAAGCCGGCACCGGAGTGTGAGGGGAATCGCATGGAGGGCATGGAGGCTCCCAGCTTCGAGGAGAGCGCCCCGGCGGCGGACTGCGGCTGCGCGGGCTGCGTCCAGTGGCGCCGCACCGTCCCCCACCCGGTGCGCACCAAGGTCGGCGCCCGGCACGCGCTGGTCGCCGCCGCCGCCGCGGGCACGGT
>NZ_JAAGMG010000076.1 GCF_010548525.1 Streptomyces sp. SID14478 | reverse complement strand
CCCGGTCACGGACCCGCCGCGATCGGCTGCGGTGGCGAGCCGGGGGAGCGCCGCCCGCAGGGACATCCGGTCGGCCGAGCCGCCGTCGCGCGCGCTCACGAGCGGCGCGACGAGCCGGTCGACGGCCTCCCGCCCGATCCGCCCGGAGAGGTATTCGGCGACAGGGACGTCACGGTCGAGGCAGCGCGTGGGGAGCGCGTCCTCGCGGCGCAGACGCTCGACGCCGTCGTCGGACAGCAGGCCGGTGCCGGTCAGCGCGGACGGATCCACCGGAATACCCATCACGTGCCCGGTGGGGAAGGCGCGCAGTGCCCCGTCGGACCAGACGACGGTGGCCGCACGGGCGGGATCGCACAGCGCCTCTCCCAGCCCCGCTTCGCGGGCGAGGCCGATCGCCTCCGGGCGCAGCGCCGTCATCGCCTCTGCCCCCACGTCCACCGGGACGCCGGCCACGTACGCGGAACGCATCTGCCCGCCTACATGAGGGGCGCTCTCCAGGACGGTGACGTCGGCACGGCCCCGCAGCTCCCACGCTGCGGCGAGCCCACTGATTCCGCCCCCGATGATGATCGTTGAACGCATGGCGTGTACTCCCTGCCGGGCACATCTGAGCCCACCGGATCACGCTACGTCCGGGCCGGACACCCTCCGCGGGCCGAAAGTCCCCCTACTAGGGACCGTGGTCACGCAACCAAAAAGCAGGAGCGAGTGTTCCGTTGGCCTAGGACAGGAGGAGCGTCGTGCAGGGCCATGTTCAAAGGTTGTCTAAAGAGCGCCCTTACGTGTCAGGTGGTTGAAGAACAACCACCCGGGAAGCACGGGCAGCCACAAGGTGAGCAGCCGGTACAGCAGTACGGCCGGTGCGGCCACTTCCTTCGGCAGGCCGACCGCGATCAGGCCCACGGTCAGGGTGGCTTCGACGGCGCCCACGCCACCCGGGGTCGGCGCGGCGGAACCGAGCGCGTTACCGGCAAGGAAGACGACCGCGACGCTGGCCAGGCTCAGGTTCGTCGTGTTGTCGCCGAAGGCGCGGATGGAGGCGTCCAGGCACATCACGAAGCAGGCGGTCAGAAGCAGCATGCCGCCGATGCCGGTGAGCAGCTTCCGCGGCCGTTGCAGTACGTCGAGCATGCGGGGCACAACGCCGGCGAAGAGTGACCGCACGCGCGTGACGACGAATTTCCGCAGGAAGGGAATGGACGTCATCACAAGGACAAGGACGGCGACCGTCAGCAGGCCCGCGATGACCGTGCGGGACGGCGACAAGGAAGGCGTCTTTTCCGTCCCTGTCAGATAGCCGAAGGTCAGCAGCAGCAGGATGTGGCTTCCCATGCCGAACAACTGCGAGGCGCCGACGCTGGCCACCGCGAGACCGGGGCGCACGCCTGCGCGCTGCAGGAAGCGCGTGTTGAGCGCCACGCCGCCGACTGCCGCAGGAGCCACGATCTTCACGAACGAACCGGCGACCTGGGCCGCGACGGTCCGCATGAAGGGCACCCGCTCGGGCACGAAGCCCAACAGGCTCATCGCCGCCGCCACGTAGCTGAGCGCCGAGAACACCACGGCGAGCCCGACCCAGCCCCACTCGGCCTCGCCCACTATGGCGCCGAAGTCGATGTGGGTGAGCTGCGACAGAAGGAAGTACGCGCCGATCGCGCCGGCGATGAAACTGATCAGCGTGCGCGGCCTGATGCGCTCCAGGCGGGCCGGCTCGACGGGCGCCTGGGGGCGGATGCGCAGCACTTGATGGCGGATCTGGGTGAGCAGGTCCTCCTCGCGCGCCTCGTCCAGGGCGACGTCGATGGCCCGCTTCTCGGCCTGCCGCTCGGCCTTCTCGGACTTCTTCTCGGCGCGTACGGACTTCTTTTCGTCGCTGTCGGCCTCGGTGGCCTCTTCCAGGCGTGCTTGTTTGGCCCTGCTGGATGCCTCCAGGACGGCCTCGCGCTCGCGCTGGGCGCGCTCCCGCCCGAGCTTGCGCAGCGTGGCTCTGGTGGAGCGGGTGAGCGCGATCGGCTGCAGCAGTGGCAGACAGTCGGCGACGGTGTCGGGCCCGAGGACGCCGACCGCGGAGGCGACGGACCGTTCGGCGCCCACCCGCAGGCCCAGCGTGGTGAGCAGTTGGGCGATGTCCATCCGCAGGACCAGGTCGCCCGCGGCGATCTCACCGCCGCGCAGGTCCGTCAGGAACAGCGTGCCGGAACGATCCACCAGAATCGCGTCGCCGGCCAGCCGCCGGTGTGCGATCCGCCGGGACTGCAGTGCTTGCACCTGGTGCCAGGTGTCCCGCAGCAGCTCGTCGGTGATCTCCTCGTCCGGGATCGTGTCCAGGGACCGCCCGCCGATGTGCTCGTACACGAGGATCACCGCGTCGGGCCCCAGCTCGGACGTGGCGATCAGCTTCGGTGCGTTCGCCCCCGCGGAGATCGCCGCGTAGGCGAGCAGTGCTTCCTGCTCCAGGGCCTGGCGCAGCGACTGGAGGCTGCGGCGCTGGGTGATGCCGCGCAGCGTCAGACGCCGCCACACGCGGTAGAAGAAGCCCTGCGCCTGCTGTTCCCGGTCGACGACGGTGACGTCCAGCGGGGGGCCGTCCTCCAGGGTGACGAAATAGCGCCGCCCCCGGTCGCCGTTCTCGGTGGCGCCTTCATGAGCCTCCTCGCGGGAGGCACGCAGGGGGTGGAAGCCGACGTGCCGCAGCCCGGCGAGGAGCGTCTGCCCTGTGGGCCGCACGTTGGGGGAGCCGACCGCGTAGAGCGTCCCGTAGGCGACGGTCCAGCCGATGAGGATCGTCAGAATGATCGAGAACGGTGTGGTGTAACCGGTGACCAGCATGGCGAACGCGTCGAGGAGCAGCACCACCCACAGGACCACCCGCCATCGTGGTCGCCGGGACATGCCGACGGCCGTCATGTAGGCGATGACGGGCGCCAAGTAGCCGTGCACGGGGTCGGTGAGTGCATGGATGTCGCCGGGCGACACCTTGGTGAGCGCGTCCTGGATGGACTGAGGTGCGGCCTTGGCGACCCAGAGGTCGGTCGCGAGCGTCACTCCGTGCGCGAGCACGGCCGCGAGCACGCCGTCGGCGATCCGCAGCCCGTCGCGCTTGATGAGCCGCTCGATGGCGAACGCGACCGGCACGAGAAGGATCGCGATGCTCGACGCGAGACCCGCGAACTTGGTCAGCAGGTCCGGAGCCTGGCCGGTGCCCTTGTCGATGTCCTGGGCGAAGCCGGAGGTCGTGGCGTGCGCGAACGCGGCGATGGCGAGCAGGACGGCGATCGCGAGCAGGCCCACGAGCAGGCGCATCAGGTCGGAGGGACGGTGCACGCGCGCGGGGAGCAACGGTTCGTCGCCGTCGACCTGCTCCACGTGGGTGTCGGCGTCGACGCAGTCCGGATCGTGCAGCGGCTGCTCGTGCTTCTCCTCGGCGGCCTCCCCGGCCGTCTCTTCAGGGCGCGCCGGTGTCACAGAGGTGCCCTCCGCCTTGTCGGGGTGCACGCTCTGCTCCGTCGTCTCTTCTTGATCTCGTATCACCAGTCACCGCCCGCACGATGGTGGCATGTCCCATCGCGATAGGGGGGCATCAGGGTGCATTTGAGGAGCCCGGAGTCGTCGGCAAGCGCCTTCTCGTACGTGTCTCCAGAGCGCCGCTTGGAGATCTCTCCAGATTGTCGGTGCCGTGGGGCAGGATGGGCCGGATGAGCGAGGAGAGCGAGCCGGCGGGCGACCTGCCCGAGTACGCGGAGCGGGTCCTGGAGGTCGCCGAACTGATCCCGCCGGGGCGGGTCATGACGTACGGGGACGTCGCCGAATGGCTTGAGGAGGGCGGGCCGCGCCAAGTGGGGCGTGTGATGTCCCTCTACGGAGGCGCCGTGCCGTGGTGGCGCGTGGTGCGCGCGGACGGGGCGCTGCTCCCCGGCCACGAATTGGGAGCACTCGGGCACTACAGGGAGGAGGGCACGCCGCTTCGTGAGGCCTCCCGCGCCGCCGAGGGCCACGTGCCGCGCCTCGACATGAAGCGGGCGCGATGGGACGGCAGGACACGTACGGAAGCTCACAATTGACAGCTTCGGCCATCCCGCGCGCGGGTGGGGCGCCGGTGGCCCGTACGGGGGAAAAGGGGCAGGTGGGGCACTTCGCCACGTCCGTATCCGTTCGTGAGACGGGGCACACCTGTGCCGGGAGCGCTGGGGGAGAGGCGCCGGAAGCTCGGCTTCCGCCACACTCGACGGCGTAGCGTCGACGGCACCGTCGATGGCAGACACCTCCTTCACCCCGTGACCACCGCCCCGACCGGACGGCGCTTCGACCACCAGCACACCCACCAGGACCAGCGATCCACGTGAGCTCCTCTTCGTCCACCCGGCACCTGTCGCAGCACCAGGTTCGACAGGGGGTCCCCGGTGCGTATCGGCTGGTACGTACCCGACCGGCTCCCGCGGACCCCCCTCGTCTGGACGCACATCAGCGCGCGGTGGTTGACCACGCCCACGGGCCCCTGCTCGTCCTGGCGGGGCCGGGCACAGGAAAAACCACGACCCTTGTAGAGGCCGTGTCGGCCCGCATCGCCAAGGGCACCGAACCCGAGCGCATCCTTGTCCTCACGTTCAGCCGCAAGGCCGCCGTCGAGCTGCGTGATCGTATGGCGCTGCGCATAGGAGCCGCTCGGGCTCCCCAGGCGACGACATTCCACTCGTTCTGCTACGCGCTCGTACGCGCCCACCAGGATGCCGAACTCTTCGTCGAGCCGCTTCGCCTCCTGTCCGGCCCCGAGCAGGACGTCGCCGTGCGCGAGCTGCTCGCGGGCCAGATCGACCTGGAGCGGGCCGGTCTCGGCCACGTGCGCTGGCCCGATGAGTTGCGCGCCTGTCTCACCACGCGGGGCTTCGCCGACGAGGTGCGTGCGGTCCTCGCCCGCAGCCGTGAGCTGGGCCTCGGGCCCGCCGCCCTGGACGCCTTCGCGCGACGCCTGGGCCGACCGGACTGGCGCGCGGCTGCCACGTTCCTCGCCGAGTACTTGGACGTGCTCGACATGCAAGGAGTACTCGACTACGCGGAACTCGTGCACCGGGCCGTGCTCCTCGCCCGCCGCCAAGAGGTCGCCGACCAGCTGGCCGCGCAGTACGACGCCGTGTTCGTCGACGAGTACCAGGACACCGACCCGGCGCAGGTCCGGCTGCTGCACGCCCTCGCTGGCGGCGGTCGCACCCTGTTCGCGTTCGGTGATCCGGACCAGTCGATCTATACGTTCCGCGGCGCCGATGTGAACGGCATCCTGGACTTCCCGGGCGACTTCCCGCGCGCGGACGGCCTGCCCGCGCCGGTGGAGGTCCTCACCACGTCCCGGCGCTCCGGCGCCGACCTGCTGGAAGCCACCCGCCGCGTCACCCAGCGGATGCCGCTGACCCGGCTGCCCGCAGAGAAGGTGCGTGCCCACCGCGCGCTCACGCCCGTGCGTGACGGCGGCCGGGCCGAGGTGTACACGTACCCGACGTCCGGCACCGAGCTCGACAACATCGCGGACATCCTGCGCCGCGCCCACTTGGAGGACGGCATCCCATGGAGTGACATGGCCGTCCTGCTGCGCGCGGGTACGCGCAGCATTCCGGTGGTGCGCCGTGCGCTCACGGCAGCCGGCGTCCCTTTGGACATCGACGGCGACGACCTGCCGCTGCGCCACGAACCGGCGGTCGCGCCGCTGCTGACCGCCCTGAAGGCGGTGGCGCAGAGCCCGACGGAGGAAGACCCACAAGGAGGCAGCCGCTTCGACACCGAGACGGCCCTGACGCTCCTGGCCTCACCCCTGGCCGGCATGGACGCCGCCGACCTGCGCCGCCTGGGACGCGCACTGCGCGAGGAGGAGCGCGCCGCGGGCAACCACCTGCCCGCGCCCTCCGACGAGCTCCTGGCCCGCGCGCTCGCCGAGCCCGAGCGGCTCGCCC
>NZ_JAAGMG010000042.1 GCF_010548525.1 Streptomyces sp. SID14478 | reverse complement strand
AGGCCGCGGCGGCGCCCTACGCGTGCGGGCCGTGGCTGTTCAGCCACAACGGCGCGGTGCCCGGCTGGCCGCGCTCGCTGACCTCCCTCGCGGCCACGCTGCCGCCGGTCGACCTGCTGTCCCTGGAGGCCCGCTGCGACGCGGCGTTCCTGTGGGCACTGGTGCTGCACCGGCTGCACACCGGCGACGACGAGGCGCAGGCCCTGGCCGACACCGTCGTCGAGGTCGCCGAGGCGGCGCCCGGCGCACGCCTCAACCTCCTTCTCACCAACGGCGAGACGATCGCCGCGACCGCCTGGGGCGACACCCTGTGGTACCGCACCGAGCCCGGCCGCCGCACCGTCGTCGCCTCCGAGCCGTACGACGACGACCCGCACTGGGTCGAGGTGCCCGACCGCACGCTCCTCGCGGCGAGCCGCACCGACGTCCTGCTGACCCCGCTCAAGGAGCCGTCCGCGTGAGCCCTTCCCCCGCTTTCCAGCTGACCCGCACCCTCCCCGAGGACGCCACGGGCGCCGCCCTGCGTGCCGACGTGCGGCACGGCCTCACCCGCTCGCCCAAGACGCTGCCGCCCAAGTGGTTCTACGACGCGCGGGGCAGTGAACTCTTCGACGAGATCACCACGCTGCCCGAGTACTACCCGACGCGCGCCGAGCGGGAGATCCTCGTGGCCCGCGCCGGGGAGATCGCGGCGGCGACGGGCGCCAGGACCCTGGTCGAACTGGGCTCGGGCTCCTCCGACAAGACCCGTCATCTCCTGGACGCCTTCGGCGAGTTGACGACGTACGTCCCCGTGGACGTGAGCGAGAGCGCACTGCGGGGCGCCGCGCGCACGCTCCTCGACGCGCATCCGGCGCTCGACATCCACGCGCTGGTCGCCGACTTCACGGGCGCGCTCGCGCTGCCCGCGACGCCGGGCCCGCGCCTGGTGGCGTTCCTCGGCGGGACGATCGGCAATCTGCTGCCCGAGGAGCGGACGGCGTTCCTGACGTCGGTCCGGGGGCTGCTGTCGCCCGGCGACTTCTTCCTCCTCGGCACCGATCTGGTCAAGGACGAGGAGACGCTGGTCGCCGCGTACGACGACGCGGCGGGCGTCACCGCGGCGTTCGACAAGAACGTGCTGGCCGTGGTGAACCGTGAGCTCGGCGCCGACTTCGATCCCGCGGCGTTCGAGCACGTGGCCCGCTGGGACGCCGAGCGGGAGTGGATCGAGATGCGGCTGCGCGCCACCACCGCGCAGAGCGTGAAGATCCCGGCGCTGGATCTCGCTGTCGACTTCGCGGCGGGCGAGGAACTGCGCACGGAGATCTCGGCGAAGTTCCGTCAGGACGGGGTCCGGAGCGAACTGCGCGCGGCAGGACTGGAGTTGGCGAAGTGGTGGACGGACGGGGCGGACAGGTTCGCCCTGTCGCTGAGCTCCGTGCCGTCCCCGTAGGCACCGCCCCGATCCGCCGAGGTCACTCGCCGCTCTCGTCGAGGCGGCGGGTGATCTCGCGGGAGGCCTTCTTCGCCTCGGTGGCCGGGTCCGCGCCGGACAGCACCCGCGACATGTAGGCCTTGATGGGGTTGTCGGCGGCCTCCACCGTGGCCCACAGCGGGGACGCGGGGGTCGCCTTGCCGTGGGCGGCGCCGACGGCCATGGCGGCGACGCCGGGCTCGTCGGCCACCGCGTCGGCCAGCGTGGACTTGTTGGGCACGTAGTTCATGGTCCTGGCAAGCTCGGTGTTCCACTTCTTGCCGGCGAGGGCCTTCACGACGGCGACCGCGCCCGCCCGGTCGTCGGTGTTGCCCGCGACGACGAGGTCGGAGCCGCCGGTGAAGACGCTGCCCGCCCGGGCGGCCGTCTTGCCGGGTATCGGGAAGAAGCCCAGCTTCCCCTTCAGCGACGGGTTCTTGCGGACGATCTGCTGGGCCGCACCCGGCACCGAGATGATCTGCGCGATGTCACCCTTCGCGAACCGGTCGGCCTGGGCGGGGTGTTCCTCGTCGGCGTTCTTCGGCCCGTCGCCCAGGGCCTGCAGGCGCTCGTAGAACTCCATGCCGCGCAGCGCGGCCGGGGTGTCCAGGGCGCCGGTCCAGGTGCCCGCGGACGCGTGGGCCAGCTCGCCGCCCTCGTCCCAGACGAAGCCGGACAGCGTGTACCAGTCCTGTCCTGCGAGGTAGATGCCCTGCGTGCCACCGGTGTCGAGGCGGCGCGTCATGTCGAGCCACTCGTCGCGCGTGCGCGGCGGACTCTTGATGTCGGCCTGCGCGAAGAGGTCCTTGTTGTAGATGACGACGCGGTTCGCGGCGTACCAAGGGATGCCGAACTGGCGGGACTTGTCGACGCCGGGCTCGGCGAGGCCGGGCAGCCAGTCGTCCATGCCGAGGTCGCGCGCGGACTCCAGGGACAGGTCGACCAGGCCGCCCTCGTCGAGGTACTGCGGGACCTGGGTGTTGCCCACCTCGATCACGTCGGGCGCCGCACTGTCGCCCTTGTCGCTCTTGAGCGCGGTGGTGACCTTCTCGCCGATGCCGGTCCAGTCCTGGATGCGGATGTCCAGGCGTACGTCGGCGTGCTCGGTCTCGAAGTCCTTGGTGAACCTCTTCAGGAAGGCGTCCGAGGCGCTGTTGCGCATCAGCCACACGGTGACGGTGCGCCGCTGCTGTTCGCCGCCCGGCAGGGCTCCGCACGCGCTGATCAGCGTGCCGGTCACGACGACGAGGGACGAGAGGGACAGCACGGCACGGCGGGATCTCACGAGGGTCACTTTCTGCCTGCGGACAGGGAGGATCGGCCCGACGTGGGGGGAGGAGCGTGCTGCTCCACGGGTGTGGCTGGATTTTGGTATGTACCAATCGGGTGGTCAAGGGATACCGGAAAGTAAGTCGAACATGCGCCCGCTTCGCCCCCTCGCGGTCCGGGGCACCGTGGGGCACGGTGGAACCATGTCGAACCACACCTATCGCGTCACCGAGATCGTCGGCACCTCCCACGAGGGCGTCGACCAGGCGATCCGCAACGGGATCGCGCGCGCCTCGCAGACCCTGCGCCAGCTCGACTGGTTCGAGGTGACCCAGGTCCGGGGCCAGATCGTCGACGGACAGCCCGCGCACTACCAGGTGGGCCTGAAGGTCGGCTTCCGCCTGGAGGACGAGGACGAGGGCTGACCCGGCTCGCCGAACACGCGCGCGCGGGTGCCGAGGGCGTCAGGTCCGCCCTTCGCGCTCCTGGGCGTCCTTCAGCGCCGTCGACGCGTGTGCCCAGCGGGCCCGCACGACGGTGAATCCGGCGCGCTCCGCCTCGTCGCAGACCAGCTCGTCGTCGTCGACGAGCATGCGCACGGTACGGCCGCGGGCGAGGCGGCGCAGCGTGTCCACCTTGGTGCGCCGGGCGGGCCTGCGGTCGTCGTTGCGGCGCATGTGCAGGTGCCCGTCGGGCAGTCCCTGCGCCATCAGCCACGCCTCGGTGTCGGCGCGACAGCGCTCGGGTCGCCCGGTCAGGTAGACGACCTCGCACTCCTCGGCGCTCACGCGCGCCAGGGCGACGCCCTCGGCGAGCGGCGGGTCGTGCGGCGCGGCCGCGAAGAAGGCGTCCCAGTCCCGCGGCGCGTCCTCCAGGAACCGCTGGCGGTGCGCGGTGTCGGCAAGCGTCCCGTCGAGGTCGAAAACGGCCAGCGGCCGTACGTCCCGGGTCATGACCGCACTGTATGCGGCGCGCAGGGTGCTCGCGTCGGCGGCGGGAATCCTGACGGCGCCACGACGTTGACACGTACGTGACCACCGTGATCGAAACGACCCGCTTCTCCGTCCTGGACCGCTCCCGCACCCGCGAGGGCCACACGGGGGCCGACGCGCTGCGCGACACCGTCTCGCTCGCCCAGGACCTGGAGCGGCTCGGCTTCCACCGGCTCTGGGTCTCCGAGCACCACGGCGTGCCCGGCGTCGCGGGCTCGGCGCCGACCGTCCTCGCGGCGGCCGTCGCGGCGGCGACCCGCACGATCCGGGTCGGCACCGGCGGCGTCATGCTGCCCAATCACCAACCCCTGGTCGTGGCCGAGCAGTTCGGGGTGCTGGAGTCCCTCTTCCCCGGGCGCATCGACATGGGGCTCGGCCGGTCCGTCGGCTTCACGGACGGGGTGCGCAGGGCACTGGGGCGCGACAAGGACGCCGCGGACACCGCCGACTTCGCCGGGCAGCTGGACGAGCTGCTGGCGTTCTTCGCGGGCACGTCATCCACCCAGGTGCACGCCCGCCCCAGCGAGGGCCTGCGGATACCCCCGTTCGTGCTGGCCATGGGCGAGGGCGCGTCGATCGCCGCCCGCGCGGGCCTGCCCATGGTGATCGGCGACTTCCGGCGCCGGGAGAAGATGCTGCGCGGCATCGACCGCTACCGCGCCGAGTTCCGGCCCTCGGCCTGGGGCGAGGAGCCGTACGTCGTGATCTCCGGAACGGTCGCCGTGGCCGGCAGCGAGCCGGAGGCCCGTCGGCTGCTGGTCCCCGAGGCCTGGTCGATGGCGCATGCGCGCACCCACGGCACCTTCCCGCCCCTGCCGCCCGCCGAGCGCGTCGCGGCCCTGGAGATGAGCGGGAAGGAGCGCGAGCTGTACGAGGCGGGGCTGCGCGGCCACATCGTGGGCACGGACCAGCAGGTCGCGGACGAACTGGAGACCGTGATCAAGGAGAGCGGGGCGCAGGAAGTGCTGGTCACGACCAGTACGTACGACCGCGAGGGCCTGCTGGAGTCGTACCGGAGACTGGCCCGGGTCGCGCGTCTGGCCCCGGCCTAGAATCGTAGGGTTTGCCCCGCTCCCGCCCCGGCCGGGGGCGTGACCGCCGTCCGACCTGGAGCCGCACCGATGCCCGATCCGTCCTCCCCCGCTCCCCGCCCCACCGGCCCCGACGGGCTCGTCCGGGTCCGCGGCGCCCGTGAGCACAACCTCCAGGGCGTGGACGTGGACGTTCCGCGGGACGTCCTCGCGGTGTTCACGGGGGTCTCGGGGTCGGGCAAGTCGTCGCTCGCGTTCGGGACGATCTACGCGGAGGCGCAGCGCCGCTACTTCGAGTCGGTCGCGCCCTACGCCCGCCGCCTCATCCACCAGGTCGGCGCCCCGAAGGTCGGCGAGATCAGTGGACTGCCGCCGGCGGTGTCGCTGCAGCAGAGCCGCTCCGCGCCGACGTCCCGCTCCTCCGTCGGCACGGTCACGACGCTGTCGAACTCGCTGCGGATGCTGTTCTCGCGCGCGGGCACCTATCCGCCGGGCGCCGAACGGCTCGACTCGGACGCGTTCTCGCCGAACACGACGGCCGGGGCGTGCCCGCAGTGCCACGGCCTGGGCCGGGTGCACCGCACCACCGAGGAGCTGCTCGTCCCCGATCCGTCCCTGTCGATCCGCGAGGGGGCGATCGCCGCCTGGCCGGGGGCCTGGCAGGGCAAGAACCTGCGGGACGTCCTCGACGCGCTCGGCTTCGAAGTGGACCGGCCCTGGCGGGAGTTGGCGCAGGAGGACCGCGACTGGATCCTGTTCACGGACGAGCAGCCGGTGGTCACGGTGCACCCGGTGCGGGACGCGGACCGCATCCAACGGCCCTACCAGGGCACGTACATGAGCGCGAACCGCTACGTCCTCAAGACGTTCGCGGACTCCAAGAGCCAGACCCTGCGGGCGAAGGCGGAGAAGTTCCTGCGGAGCGCGCCCTGCCCGGTGTGCGGCGGCGCGCGGCTGCGGACCGAGGCCCTCGCGGTGACGTTCGCGGGGCGCACCATCGCCGAGCTGGCGCGGCTTCCCCTGGCGGAGCTGGCCGCGGTCCTCGCGGCCGGCGAGGACACCTCGGAGACGGCGCGTGTCCTCACCGAGGACCTGCGGGCCCGCATCGCGACGGTGACCGAGCTCGGCCTCGGCTATCTCGGCATGGACCGCCCCACCCCGACGCTATCCGCGGGCGAGCTCCAACGCCTGCGCCTGGCCACGCAGTTGAGGTCTGGTCTCTTCGGTGTCGTGTACGTCCTCGACGAGCCCTCCGCGGGACTGCACCCGGCCGACACCGAGTCCCTGCTCACGGTCCTCGACCGTCTCAAGGCGGCGGGGAACTCGGTGTTCGTGGTCGAGCACCATCTGGCGGTGATGCGGCACGCGGACTGGCTCGTCGATGTCGGGCCGCTGGCCGGGGAGCACGGCGGGCAGGTGCTGCACAGCGGTCCGGTGGCGGGGCTGCGCGGGGTCGAGGGGTCGGCGACGGCCCGCTTCCTCTTCGACGACGCGCCGCCCAGCGAACGGGAAGTGCGCGAACCCCAGGGCTGGTTGAAGGTCGGCCCGGTGACCCGGCACAACCTGCGGGACGTGACGGTGGAGATCCCGCTGGGCGCGTTCACGGCCGTCACGGGCGTGTCCGGGTCCGGCAAGTCCACGCTGATCGGCGAGATCACGCAGGACCTGGAGGGCGTCGGACGGCTCGTGGTCGTCGACCAGAAGCCGATCGGCCGCACCCCGCGCTCCAACCTGGCGACGTACACCGGGCTGTTCGACGTCGTGCGGAAGGCCTTCGCGGGGACGGACGAGGCAAAGGCCCGCGGGTACGGCGTCGGCCGGTTCTCGTTCAACGTCGCGGGCGGGCGCTGCGAGACCTGTCAGGGCGAGGGTTTCGTCAGCGTCGAGCTCCTCTTCCTGCCGAGCACGTACGCGCCATGCCCGGACTGCGCGGGCGCCCGCTACAACCCCGAGACGCTCCAGGTCACCTACCGGGGGCGGAACATCGCCGAGGTCCTGCATCTGACGGTGGAGGGCGCCGCCGCGTTCTTCACGGCCTCGGACGACGACGCGGCGCGGCCCGTGCTGCGCAGCCTGCACACCCTGCTCGACGTGGGCCTCGGCTACCTGCGCCTCGGCCAGCCCGCCACCGAGCTGTCCGGCGGCGAGGCCCAACGCATCAAACTGGCCACCGAGTTGCAGCGGGTGCGCCGCGGCCACACCCTGTACCTCCTCGACGAGCCGACGACCGGGCTGCATCCGGCGGACGTGGAGGTGCTGCTGCGCCAGCTGCACGGGCTCGTCGACGCGGGCCACTCCGTGGTGGTCGTCGAGCACGACATGACGGTGGTCGCCGGCGCCGACCGGGTCGTCGACATGGGCCCGGGCGGCGGGGACGAGGGCGGGCACGTGCTCGCTTCGGGCCCGCCCCGGGACGTCGCGGCCGCCGCGGGCAGCCGCACGGCCCCGTACCTAGCCCGTGCGCTCGGCCTGTGACCGCAGCTTCCCCTTGGCCAGCTTGCCGGTCGGCGTGCGGGGCAGCGCGTCCACGAACCCGACCTCCCGGGGCACCTTGTAGTGCGCCATGCGGTCGCGTACGTACGCGATCAGCTCCTGGCCCAACTCCGGTCCGGGTACGGCTCCTTCGGCCGCCTGCACGACGGCGCGGACCGACTCCCCCATCTCCTCGTCGGGGACGCCGATGACGGCGACGTCGGCCACGCGGGGATGCAGCACCAGGCAGTCCTCCACCTCCTGCGGGTAGATGTTGACCCCGCCCGAGATGATCATGAAGGCCTTGCGGTCGGTGAGGAAGAGGTAGCCGTCCTCGTCGACGTGGCCGATGTCGCCCGTGGTCGTCCAGTGCGGGTGCTCGGGGTGCTGGGCCTCGCGGGTGCGGACGTCGTCGCGGTGGTAGTGGAACGGCACTTCTTCGCGTGCGAAGTAGACGGTGCCGGTCTCCCCCGGCGCCAGCACCTTGCCCTCCTCGTCACAGACCCGCAGCTCCCCGAGGAACCCGCCGCGGCCGACGGAGCCCGGCTTGCGCAGCCATTCCTCGGGCCCGATGAAGGTGATCCCGTTCGCCTCGGTCGCCGCGTAGTACTCGTGCAGGACGGGCCCCCACCAGCTCATCATCCGCCGCTTCACCTCGACGGGGCAGGGCGCGGCCGCGTGGATGGCGACCTTCATCGACGAGGTGTCGTACCGCTCGCGCACCGCGTCCGGGAGCTTGAGCATGCGCACGAACATCGTCGGCACCCACTGGCTGTGCGTGACGCGGTGCCGCTCGATCGCCGCCAACGCCCCTTGTGCGTCGAAGGACTTCATCAGGACGACGGTGCCGCCGGTCGCGATGACCGTGCCGCAGAACCGCAGGGGCGCCGCGTGGTAGAGCGGCGCCGGGCACAGGTACACGGTGTGCTCGTCGAAGCCGTACATGGGCTGGAAGAGGAGCTGGTACGCGGACGGGTCGGTGCGGATGTCGCCGTCGGGCAGGGCGGGTTCGATGCCCTTGGGCCGTCCGGTCGTGCCGGAGGAGTAGAGCATGTCGGCGCCGCGCGGCTGCACCGCGGGCGGCTCGGCCGAGGCGGCGGCGAGCGCCGCGTCGTACGTCCCGTCGTCGAATCCGAGCCGGTGCGTGATCTCGGGCACCAACCGCGCGACCTGCTCACCGAGTGCACCGAGTGCGGCGTCGGCGACGATCAGCGCGCCCGCCCCGCAGTCCCGCACCACGTAGGCGGCTTCCTCGGCGGTCAGGTGGTGGTTGACGGCGGTGAGGTAGAGGCCCGAGCGCAGGGCGGCCCAGTAGACCTCCATGACGCGGGGGTCGTTGTCGGACAAGAGTGCCAGATGGTCGCCCCTGCGCAGTCCCGCCGTGCGCAGGTGGTCGGCGAGGCGCAGCGAGTTCTCCTCCAACTCGCCATAGGTGAGGGTGGTGTTGCCGTCGGCCGTGACGACGGCCGGCCTGGCTCGCTCGTACGCTCCCGGATACATGGCACGACGCTACCGCGCTCACTTGACGATGCGTCAGGGGCCGTCGGCGCCGTCAGTACAGAGTCAGTCCGGACCGGCCGGGAGCCGGGGCCACAGGTCCGGCCGATCCCGCAGGTGTGCCCAGCGCTCGTCACCCACCAGAACAGCGGCACGCGCCTCTTCCCACGTCATCCGCTGCCGCCCCGCTATCTCGCGCACGACGACGGCCGACGCCAGGAATCCCCAGCGCCCCGACTCCGACATCCGGCGCCCGACAGCCCGCACGGGCGTGTCGGGTGCGGTGGCCCGGACGTGGTCGACGAGCGGGGCGAGCCACTGCGCCCACCGGTCGTACGCCTCCCCGTCCGTCTCGCGCTCGGCCCGCTCGGCGAGCGGTTCCAGCGCGGCCCACAGCCGGGCCACGTATTCCTCGACCGTGCCGGCGACCTGCGGGTACTCGCCCTGGAAGTGGTCCCAGCCGACGTCTGCGCACTCCGTCATCTCCTCCAGCCACCAGCGCCCGCCCGGCCGCAGCAGTTCGTCACCGGCGAGCGCGAACGCCCGGTGCAGTACGTCGTAGGAGGGAGTGGCGAGCTCGGCGAGCAGCACGGCGTCGTAGAGGTCCTTGCCCTGGGGGTGCATGTCACCGATCAGCCACATGACCTTCCAGGCCAGGGAGAGTTCGGGGGTGACGGCCCGGACGTGCGCGCCGGGTCCGGCGCCGAGCGGGTGCAGGGCGGTGGGGACGGCCGGGGCGGCGAGGAGTTCGTGGAACACCACGTCGATCTGAACGGTGCCGCCGGCCGTGCCCGGTGCGGTCCAGGGCAGCAGCAGACGCCTGCCCGGCACCCGGTCGTACGTCCAGATGTCCTCGGTCACCGCGTGGGCGGCGTCGATCCTGACGTGCGCGTGCGGCCACGCATCGGCGGTCGTCTGCGCGGCGGCGGCCAGGTGCGGGAACAGCTCCCGCGCCTCGGGGCCTTCGCACTCCCACGCGTCGGGCGCCACGTAGTCGAGGTCGCCCGGCTCCCGTGCCGCGTCTGCGCACCAGGTCGCCATCAGCACGCTGCCGCGCAGCACGAGGCGCTCGCCCAGGGCGCTGTGCGCGATGGCCGACAACACCAGGTCGAGGGCGGTGCGGCGGGCCAGGAACCAGGTGCGCGCCTCCTCGGCGTCGGCGAAGCGGGGGTCGCCCGCGCGGAAGGCGTAGGGGAACTGGAGCAGCGCCGGGTCGAACACGGGCGGCTGGGTGAGCCCTTCCGGCGCGGGCAGCAGGGTGCGGGGCAGCCGCAGACCCCACCGCACTTCCTCGGCGGGCGTGGTGTGCGGGAGGCTTTCGCCCCGGCGCAGGGCGCGCTCCCAGCTGCGGTCCTCGGGTGGCCGTGCGGAACCTGTCATGACGGGTCCGTCCTCGAAGGGTCGGTGGGCTCCGGGCCGGCGGCTATCCAGCCGGCGTCCAGCCCGAGATGAGTGTCCTGCAGGACGTACTCGCGCTCGATCTCCAGGACGGTCGCCCCGGGGACCGCGGCAAGTGCGGTCAGCAGCGCGTCGAGGCGCCGCTCGGCGGTCGTGCGTCCCGCGCCGTGGCAGCGCTGGGTCACGAACCGCTCGTGGAGTCCGTCGGGCCGGGTCCGGCGTGCGTTCCACGACAGGTGGGCGGCGTGTCCGACGGCCCGGTCGGCCAGGGCCCGGCGGTCGGCCCCGGGATCCAGGAGCATTTTCACGTGGTGCTCGAAGTGCAGGTGCGGCGCCAGGCGCCGGGCCTCTTCGTCGGTCCCCGGCACACCGGTCGCCCACGGGGACGTCTCCGTCTTGGTCCGCACGGCGTCGAAGCCGCCGCGGGCGAGGTCCTCGACCATGCGCGCCACCGGCCCGGCGATCCAGGTGTCGGCGCGGGCCCGCCCGCGCAGGGTCACCATGGGCTGCGAACGGTGCCGGCCCCGGGCGAGCGCGATGTGGGTGAAGCCGTGACCGCGCGCGGCGGCCCAGCGCGCGAGCCGGTCCGGCGGGTCGTCACCCGCGTCGTGCGCCACGGTGACGTGGGTCTCCAGCGCACCGTCGAAACGGGCCGCGACGTCGTGGGACCGCGCCCTCCCCTGACGATCGGTGATCATGCGCGCAGCGTACAAGGGGGGCCTGCGGCACGATGACGGGACCGGGGGTTGAGCACCACTCCCGGTCCCGCCCACCCCGCGCTGTTCGCGGGACGCATCGTGTGTCCGTCAGGATCTTCCTAGCCGCGGCCGACCTTGCGGTTCGCGCGCAGCCACTCCTTGTTCATGCCGGTGATGGAGAACAGCGGGATGCCCTTGGGGCAGGCCGTCGCGCACTCGCCGGTGAGCGTGCAGCCGCCGAAGCCCTCCTCGTCCATCTGCGCCACCATGTCCAGGACGCGGGTCTCGCGCTCGGGGGCGCCCTGCGGCAGCACGTTCAGGTGGTTGACCTTGGCCGAGGTGAACAGCATGGCCGCGCCGTTCGGGCAGGCGGCCACGCACGCGCCACAGCCGATGCACTCGGCGTGCTCGAAGGCGAAGTCCGCGTCGGGTTTGGGGACCGCGGTGGCGTGCGCCTCCGGGGCCGTGCCGGTCGGCGCCGTGATGTAGCCGCCGGCCTGGATGATCCGGTCGAAGGCGCTGCGGTCCACCACGAGGTCCTTGACGACCGGGAAGGCCGAGGCGCGCCACGGCTCGATGTCGATCGTGTCGCCGTCTTGGAAGGAGCGCATGTGGAGCTGGCACGTGGTGGTGCGCTCCGGGCCGTGCGCGTCGCCGTTGATGACGAGCGAGCACGCGCCGCAGATGCCCTCGCGGCAGTCGTGGTCGAAGGCGACGGGGTCCTCGCCGCCGACGATGAGTTCCTCGTTGAGGGTGTCGAGCATCTCCAGGAACGACATGTCCTGGGAGATCCCGTCCACCTCGTACGTGGACATGGCGCCTTCGGCGTCGGCGTTCTTCTGGCGCCAGACGCGCAGGGTGAGCTTCATGCGTAGCTCCGCTGAGTGGGGTGGACGTACTCGAAGACCAGGTCTTCCTTGTGCAGGGTGGGCGCCTCGCCGGTGCCGGTGAACTCCCAGGCGGCCGCGTAGGAGAACTCCTCGTCGCGGCGGGCCGCCTCGCCGTCGGGCGTCTGCGACTCCTCGCGGAAGTGGCCGCCGCAGGACTCGGCGCGGTGCAGCGCGTCGAGGCACATCAGCTCGGCGAGCTCGATGTAGTCGACGATGCGGTTCGCCTTCTCCAGCGACTGGTTGAACTCCTCGCCGGTGCCGGGCACCTTGATGCGGCGCCAGAACTCCTCACGGATCTGCGGGATGCGGTCGAGCGCCTTGCGCAGGCCCTCTTCCGTGCGCGCCATGCCGCAGAACTCCCACATCAGTTCGCCGAGTTCACGGTGGAAGGAGTCGGGCGTGCGGTCGCCGTCCACGGCGAGCAGCAGGTTGAGCCGGTCCTCCGTCTCGGCGACGACCTCCTGGACGGCCGGGTGGTCGGCGCTCACCTCGTCGTGGTGCGGGTTCTTCGCCAGGTAGTCGTTGATGGTGGCCGGCAGGACGAAGTAGCCGTCGGCGAGGCCCTGCATCAGGGCGGAGGCACCCAGCCGGTTGGCGCCGTGGTCGGAGAAGTTGGCCTCGCCGATCGCGAACAGCCCGGGGACCGTGGTCGACAGGTCGTAGTCGACCCACAGGCCGCCCATCGTGTAGTGCACGGCCGGGTAGATCCGCATGGGCACCTGGTACGGATCCTCGTCGGTGATCCGCTGGTACATGTCGAAGAGGTTGCCGTACTTGGCCTCCACCGCGTCGCGGCCCATGCGCGTGATGGCGTCGGCGAAGTCCAGGTAGACGCCCTGCCCGCCGGGCCCGACGCCCCTGCCCTCGTCGCACACGTTCTTCGCGGCGCGGGAGGCGATGTCGCGGGGCACGAGGTTGCCGAACGAGGGGTAGATGCGCTCCAGGTAGTAGTCGCGCTCGTCCTCGGGGATCTCGTGCGCGGCACGGGTGTCGCCCTTGGCGTTCGGGACCCAGATGCGTCCGTCGTTGCGCAGCGACTCGCTCATCAGCGTCAGCTTCGACTGGTGGTCGCCGGTGCGCGGGATGCACGTGGGGTGGATCTGCGTGAAGCAGGGGTTGGCGAAGAGCGCGCCGCGGCGGTGGGCCCGCCAGATCGCGGTCGCGTTGCTGTTCATGGCGTTCGTCGACAGGTAGAAGACGTTGCCGTAGCCGCCGGAGGCGAGCACGACGGCGTCCGCGAAGTACGTGTCGATCTTCCCGGTGATCAGGTCGCGGGCGACGATCCCGCGCGCCTTGCCGTCGACGACGACGAGGTCGAGCATCTCGGTGCGCGGATGCAGCTCGATGTTGCCCGCGCCGACCTGCCGGCTGAGCGCCTGGTAGGCACCGAGCAGCAGTTGCTGTCCCGTCTGGCCGCGGGCGTAGAACGTGCGCGACACCTGGACGCCGCCGAACGACCGGTTGTCGAGGAGTCCGCCGTACTCGCGGGCGAACGGCACGCCCTGGGCGACGCACTGGTCGATGATCTCGACGGAGATCTGCGCGAGCCGGTGGACGTTGGACTCGCGGGCGCGGAAGTCGCCGCCCTTGACGGTGTCGTAGAAGAGGCGGTGCACGGAGTCGCCGTCGTTGCGGTAGTTCTTGGCCGCGTTGATGCCGCCCTGCGCGGCCACCGAGTGGGCGCGGCGCGGCGAGTCCTGGAAGCAGAACTGGACGACGTGGTAGCCCTGTTCGGCGAGCGTCGCGCCGGCCGAGCCGCCCGCGAGCCCGGTGCCGACCACGATCACGGTGTGCTTGCGGCGGTTGGCGGGATTGACCAGTTTCGCCTCGAACCGGCGCGTGTCCCAGCGCTCGTGGACGGGCCCGGCCGGGGCCTTGGTGTCGACGACCGGCTCGCCGGTCGCGTACTGCGCATACGTGGTCATGCTGATTCAGCTCACCAATCCGGTCATGACGCCCACGGGCACGGCGATGAACCCGAGCGTGAGCAGTACGGCGAGGACGTTGCCGACGGTCTTCAGGACGCGGTCGCGGGTGCGGCTGCCGACACCGAGGGTCTGTGCGGCGCTCCAGAACCCGTGCTGGATGTGCAGGCCGAGGGCGAGCATCGCGACGATGTAGATGACGTTGCTGTACCAGGTCGAGAACGTGTCGACGATGTTCTGGTACGGGTGCAGGTGCTGGTAGCCGCCCGGGTGCACGGTGCCGGTCGTCAGGTCGAGGACGTGCCAGACGATGAACAGGCCGAGGATGATCCCGCCCCAGCGCATGGTGCGCGTGGCGTAGCTGGAACCCGGCTTCTTGTGCACGTACTTGCTGGGGCGTGCCTTGAGGTCGCGGCGGCTGAGCTGGTACGCGGAGGTCGCGTGCGCCACCACGGCGACGACGAGCACGACGCGCACGAGCCACAGGCCCCACTCGTAGTGCAGGACCGGCTCGCCCATGGTCCGCAGCCAGTGGGCGTAGTGGTTGATCTCCGGCGGACCGAAGAAGATCTTGAGGTTCCCGATCATGTGGGCGACCAGGTACAGCAGCATCACGATGCCGCTGACGGCCATCACGGTCTTCTTGCCGAGCGAGCTGTCCCACATCGTGCGTGCCATGGACGGTCGTCGGTCCGTCCGCGTTGCCAGAGCCATGTCATCGACGGTAGGGCCGAAGGACCCGATCGGTCCAAGACATGGTCCAGCTCATTTCCATAGGCGTTCCCTATGGAAGCCCGTATTGTGGCCGCATGCAGTTCCAGCAGCTCCAGTACTTCGTCGCCGTCGCGGAGACCCGGCACTTCACCCGCGCCGCCGAGCAGGTGCACGTCGCACAGCCCTCGCTGTCCCAGCAGATCCGGGCGCTGGAGCGGGAGCTCGGGGTGGAGCTCTTCCAGCGGGCCCGCGGCAACATCACGCTCACCGACGCGGGCGAGGCGCTGTTGCCGCTGGCCCGGCGCATCCTCGCCGACGCGGACACGGCACGCCACGAGGTGCAGGAGCTGGCGCAGCTCAAGCGCGGCCGGGTGCGCCTCGGCGCGACGCCCTCGCTGTGCACGGGGCTCCTCCCCGACGTGCTGCGCGCCTTCCACGACCGCTACCCCGGCATCCAGCTGCTCATCGAGGAGGGCGGCTCCCACGACCTCGTACGCGAACTCGCGCGCGGCGCCCTGGACCTGGCCCTGGTCGTGCTGCCGCTACCGGCCCCGGCCCCCGCGCTGACCACCGTGGAGCTGCTGCGCGAGGAGCTGGTGGTGGTGTCGTCACCGGACGCCCCGCGACCGGGCCGCGGCGCCAGGTCCGTCCGCATCGGCGATCTGGAGGGCGAGCGGCTCGTCATGTTCCGGCACGGCTACGACCTGCGGGAGCTGACCGTCGCCGCATGCCGGGCGGAGGGGTTCGACCCGGACTTCGCGGTGGAGGGCGGGGAGATGGACGCGGTCCTCGGCTTCGTACGGGCGGGGCTCGGCCTCGCGGTGGTGCCGCGCATGGTCGCGACGCGGGCCGGCGCCGACCTCCGCGTCACTCCCCTGGCCCGCCCCGGCCTCCAACGCACCATCGCCCTGGCCCACCGCTCGGACGTGGCGCCCCCTCGCGCCGCGCGCGAGCTCCAGCGGATGCTGGTGGGGCGGGACGGGTGACAGTTCGGGGGTGCGGGGCGGTGTGCCGGGTGCGGGTGCGTCGTGGTTGCTCGCGCAGTTCCCCGCGCCCCTGAACTGCACACTTCGTGTGCGAGTTCAGCCAGAAAGACCCTGTAAGGAGGCGCGGCGCAGTCGCAGGCCTCCAGGGGCGCGGGGAACTGCGCGACCAGCCCCCACCGGCGTGCACCCGGCACACCACACATCACCCGGCCCCTACGGCGTCCGGTCCGTCAGACAGTACAAACCCCCGGCGGGATCCCGCATCACCGACCAACTGCGCCCGTCCCGCACGAACCGCGCCCCGAGCGACTCGTGCCACGCCCGCACCGCGGATCGCTCCCCGCAGGCCAGGTCCACGTGCGCCGACGCCGGCGCGTCCTCGTCGAGGCGCTGGAAGAGCAGCCGTACCGGGGAGGCTTCCAGCCTGCGGAACTCGGCGCCGGAACAAGGGAGTTCGGGCCACCCGGTGAGCTCCGCCCAGAACGCGACCTCCGCGTCGTGCGCCCCCGGCGCGGTGTCCAGGCACACCTGGTCGAGCCGGTTCAGCGGCTCCGTCGCGGCCGGCACCGCGGCCTCCCCCTGCCACGCGACGAAGCAGAACGGGTGTCCGGCCGGGGAGCGCAGGACCTCCAGGCCCGGCTCGGCGAAGACGCCGGTCGCCCCCAGGGCGCGGGCCCGCCGCGCCTGACCCGGCACGTCCTCCACCGCCAGATCGACGTGCGCGCCGCCCGCCCCCTCGGCGACCCCCTGCACCTTCAGGCACGGGTCCGCACCTGACGGAAGCAGCGTGACGAACTCGCCCTTGCCGCCCCTGAGTTCGGAAAGCTCGCATGCGGTCGCCCGCGCCCAGAAGTCGCACGCCGCACCGAACGCTTCGTAGGGCCGGTCGATGAAGGCGTACGCCCAGCGCACGGGGGACACGCTCATCCCGTCGCGTCCGCGAGAGCCAGCTCGTGCAGCCGGTCCGGCGGGCCGGGGCGGGCGTAGTACCAGCCCTGAGCCGTGTCGCAGCCGAGCTCGCGCAGCTGCTCGGCCTGCGCGCCCGTCTCGACGCCCTCGACCGTGACCGACAGGTTCAGGCTGTGGGCCAGCGAGACGATGCCCTCGACGATCTTCAGGTCGACCGGATCCGCCGGGAACTGCTGCATGCCCTGGGTGAAGGACCGGTCCAGCTTCAGGACGTTCACCGGCAGCCGACGCAGGTTCGCCAGGTTCGAGTAGCCCGTACCGAAGTCGTCGAGCGCTATGTCGACGCCCATCTCGGACAGCCGCCGCAGCGGTTTGAGCAGGTCGTCGTCGGCACCGATCAGCGCCGACTCCGTGACCTCCAGGCACAGCGCCCCCGGCGGGAGGCCGACGCGCTCCAGGATGTCGACCGTGTCGGAGACCAGGCCCGGATGGGCGAGCTGCATCGGGGACAGGTTCACGTTGATGCGCAGCGGCCCGGCGTCCTCGTAGCGGTCCTGCCAGACCTTCGCCTGGCGAACCGATTCCTCCAGGACCCATCTGCCCAGCGGCACGATGAGCCCGGTGTGTTCGGCGAGGGGGATGAAGCGGTCGGGGCCGAGGACACCGTGCTGCGGGTGCAGCCAGCGCACCAGGGCCTCGGCGCCGCGCACGCTGCCGTCGCCGAGGTGGACGAGCGGCTGGTACTCGATGAAGAACTCGCCGCGGTCCAGGGCGGCCGGCAGCGCCGTCGTCAGGCCGTGCCGGGTGATGGCGCGGGCGTCGGCCTCTGGGTCGGCCAGCTCGTAGCGGTTGCCGCCCGCGGACTTGGCGCGGTACATCGTGATGTCGGCGCTGCGCAGCACCTCGGCGGGGCTGCGGTCGCCGACCGGGCCCTCGACGATGCCGACCGAGCCGCGCACCGTGAGCTCGCGTCCGTCGATGCGGATCGGGGTGGCAAGGGCGTGCATGATGCGGCCCGCGAGGTCGTCGACCTCGGCCTCGGTGTCCCTGCCGGTGGTCAGCGCCACGAACTCGTCGCCGCCCAGGCGCGCGACCATCTCGCCGCGGGCGGTGGCGCAGGCCTGGAGCCGGTCGGCGACCTCGACGAGCAGCCGGTCGCCCACCGCGTGGCCGAGGCTGTCGTTGACGGTCTTGAAGCCGTCGAGGTCGAGGTAGCACAGCCCGAACCGCATGCCCTCGCCCGCGCCGAGCACCTTCTCCAGACGCTCGAAGAAGAGCGTGCGGTTGGGGAGCCCGGTGAGGGCGTCGTGGGTGGCCTCGTAGCGCAGCCGGAGGTTGAGCAGACGGCGCTCGGTGGTGTCCTCCATGAGCGCCAGCTGGTACTGCGGCACGCCGTCCTTGTCGCGCAGCAGCGACACCGTCAGGTTGGTCCACAGCGCGGTGCCGTCGGGCCGGTAGAACGCCTTCTCCACGCGGTAGTGCTCGCGGTCGCCGCGCACCAGCTCCTTGTAGAGGTGCCACACCTGCGGGGCGTCGTCGGGGTGCGTCCAGTCGGCGACGTTGCGTCCGCGCAGCAGGCCCTCGCCCCCGCCGAACATCCGCACCAGCGCGTCGTTGACCTCCAGGACGGTGCCGTCCAGGGAGGCGATGCCGATGCCGATCGCGGCGCCGTGGAACACCGCACGGAACCGGGCCTCGCTCGCGTGCAGCGCCTCGGCGACGGCGCTGCGCGCGTCCAGGGCCGCCTTCGAGATGGCCTCCTGCTCGACGAGGGTGCGCTCGCGCAGCGCGGCCGCGAAGCCGGCGGCGACGGTGTGCTGGATGCGGGCGCAGCGGGCCCGCAGATCGTCCTCGCGCTCCGGGGTGTCCGCCTCCTCACCGCAGTACAGGACGAGATACGCGTCGACGACGCCGAGGGAGCGGCTGAGCGCCTCGGGATCGGTGCAGTGGGCGTCGACCAGGGCGGCGCCGACGGCCTGCCCGAGCGCGGCGTCCAGGGTCCGCGTGGCCAGCGCTTCGCGCAGCCTGCGGGCGAGCGGCACGAGTTCCTCCTCGAACTCGGGCCGGGTCAGGGACGTCGCCGTCACCGGGTAGATCGCCCGGCTCCAGATCGTGGCGAACCTGCGCAGTCTGTCCTCCGGTCCGCCCGGCTCATCGCTCACGCCTTGCGCCCCACTCCCACATAGCCCGCGAAGGTGAACGGGTCCTCGTCCTCGGTCGGGTCCTGCGGCCGCCACACCGGCATCGGCACGATGCCCGGCTCGACCACCTCGAACCCCTGGAAGAACCGCGTGATCTGCTCGCGGCTCCGCATGATCAGCGGATTGCGGACTTCGTTCCGGTAGACGTCGACCGCGCCGCCGGCCTGGCCGGTCGGGACGGGCACGCCCTCGAACGAGGCGTGCGTCACGACCAGGAGGCTGCCGGGCGCGAGCGCCTCGCTGAGTTCGGCGACGGCCCCGTAGGGGTCGTCGACGTCCTCGATGAAGTGGAGCACGGCGACGAGGAGCAGCGCCACCGGCCGTTCCAGGTCCAGGAGTTCACCGATCTCGGGGCTGCGCAGGATGTCCTGCGGCTTGCGCAGGTCGGCCGCGACGACGGTGGTGTCCGGGTTGCCGTCGAGGACGGCCCGGCTGTGCGCGACGGCGACCGGGTCGTGGTCGACGTAGGCCACCCGGGCGCCGGGACTGGCCTGCTGCGCCACCTCGTGGACGTTGCCGAACGTCGGGATGCCGGAGCCGATGTCGAGGAACTGGGTCAGCCCCTCGTCGACCGCGTACCGCACGGCCCGCCGCATGAACGCCCGGTTCGCCTGCATGATCTTGGGCAGGCCCGGCAGGAACTCCATGGCCTTGCGCGCGGCCTCCCGGTCGACCTCGAAGTTGTGCGAACCGCCCAGGTAATAGTCGTAGATCCGGGACACACTGGGCACCGAGATGTCGATGCCCTGCGGGGCCCAGGCAGGACGCTCCATCACTCTCTCCAAGGCGTAGGCGAGCCGGTGTTCGAGCAGAGGCTACTGATCAGCTGCCAAAGGAGCGAGCCAAAACGGAAATTGACCGTCCGTTCTCGGTCACTGCCTCCGGCACGTGCCAGTGAGGCACGATCCGAAACCGTCCCGAAACCATGTCTTTCCCCACCGAAAAGAACCGGTCCGTTCCCGATGCGGGCCGGTGCTCGGCCACGCCGGGAACGGACCGGCCATTCTCCCAATCCTGCGACGACTCTACTGTGCGGCGCTCGCCGGACGCATCGGCCCCTCCGCGGTTGTTACTTGGGTGCGCCCACCGGCTTCCCGTCGGGCGCGGCCGCATACCAAGTCCCGCCCACGCCCTGCCCGTTGGTGTCGCCCGGCTCCTTGTCGCCGGAGAACGTGTAGACCGGCCAGCAGTTGAGCGTCTGCTGCTTGGTGCCGTCGGGCCTGGTGAAGGTCATGTACCCCTTGAGCGGAATGTTGCGGGTGTCGTTCTTGGCGACCGGCGCGAGGGCGGGCCACTTCTCGGCGCACGCACCGACACAGTTCGACTTGATGGGCCAGGCCGAGTCCTTCAGGAACCGGTAGACCGTCATGCCGTTCTTGTCGACGACGACCTCACCGAGCTTCGGGTCCTTGCGCGTGGACAGTCCCTTGAGGTCGGCGGGGCGCGCGGCGGCCGGGGCGGCCTTCTTCCCGTCGGGGGCCGCGGCGAACCAGGTGCCGCCCACGCCCTGCCCCTTGGCGTCACCGGGGGCGGTGTCCATGGCGTAGCGGTACATAGGCCAGCCGTCGATGGTCAGTTGCTTGGTGCCGTCGGCCGTCGTCACCTCACCGACCAGGGAGGCGTCGATGCCGGGGGGCGCCTTCGCGCCACTCGCGGGGACGGCCGGCCAGGCCTTCAGGCAGGCGGCGTCGCAGTTCGACCTGGGCGGCTGCGCGGTGTCCTTGTCGAAGCGGTAGAGCGTGAACCCGGCGTTGTCCGTCACGACCTTGCCGAGCTTCTTGCTGTCCCATACGGCGAGCTGTCCGGCGGGCTCGGCCTTGGCGGCGTTCCCCGTGTCGCTCCCGGACGAGCCGTATCCGTCATCGGCTCCGTAACCGCCTTGCGCCGGGGCGGCGTTGCCCACGTTCTGGCCGTTCGAGGACGCACCGCCGTTTTCCTGGCCGCACGCCGTCGTCAGCGCCAGCAAGGCCGCACCTGTCGCTACGAGCGAGGCGCTCCGCCAGGAGGTCTTCATCGTCAACTCCCGCTGAATACTGGGGTGTTGCGCGATCCCGGTCGGGTCCGCACATGGCCCTAGGTACGGGCGCGGGTGGCGGATGCGTTCAATGCGGCCGAAGAATTTTTCACCTGGCAGAGGTACGGGGCGGGTCGCAAACCCCGAGTGCTTCCGTTCCCCACCTTCGGGGCATTCCGGTGCGACCACGGCGTGCCGCACCGGCGCACTGCTCATGATCTCGGTCGTGCCCCGAACCACACGGGCCAGGTCCGTCCTGGTCACACGAGTCCTGGCCGTGCTCACGACCGCCTGGCTCTGCGGCGCGCCCTTCGCCGCGGCGGCGCCCTTCGCGCCGGCCGACAACTGCGCGTACGCCTCGATCGACGGCCGCACGGGCGGCGGCGGCGCCGTGGCCGTGTCCGGGGACGGCGTCATCTGCAGCGCGGGACCGCGCACGCCCCCGCCGAAGAAACCCGCTCCCAAACCGCCCCCGCCC
>NZ_JAAGMG010000010.1 GCF_010548525.1 Streptomyces sp. SID14478 | reverse complement strand
CGGCGCCGAACCCGCCGACCACGCTGCCCGCCGCCGCGACCGCGGCACCCTGCAAGACCCTGCGTCGCGTGTGACCGCTCATGTCCCGTCTCCCTGTCCGTCGTCGGCTTCGCTACGAAATACTGCTCCGGCGAGGGGAGTTGGTCAGGAGGCCTGGGGCCCGGACCAAGGGTGTCGCCAGCACCACCCCGGGCGCCGGGCAGGCCGTGTCCGTGTGGCAGAGTTCGCCGCAGGAACGACGTACGGGGGAGCGGTGACGGACGATACGGCCCGGGGTACCTGGGGCCTGATGCTGTCGTGCCTGGGCGGCGGGGTCGGCGGGGTGCGGATGACGACCCGGCCGGTCGGGCATGTGACCGGCACGCGGCGCGAGGCCGGCGACGCCCTGTTGCGCCACGTGAGCTCCTTCGAGCCGCGGCACCCGCTCAACCTGGTCCGGCGCACCGTCTACGAGCAGGGCGACGGCTACCTGGTGATCGCCGAAGGCATGACCCAGACCTTCGAGTACGCATTCCGGCTCGCCCGGGTCGTCCACGACACCCGGCCCGACCTGCCGATGGCGCCGCCGCAACCGGCCGCGCCACCGCCTCCCGTCGCGCCGCCCTCCTACTGACTGACGCGACGGGAGAGGCCGCTCAGCCGAGCGCGCGCAGCGCAGCGATGACGGCGTCGACGCCCCGCTCCGCCTTGGCGCGGGGACAGCCCACGTTCAGGCGCAGGAAGCCGGGCGCTCCGTAGGCCGCGCCCGGCATCACGGCCACCTTCTGCCGGTCGATGAGCTCGCGCTGCAGCGCCTCGTCGTCGACTCCCAGTGGCCGCACGTCGATCCACGCCAGATAGCCCGCCTCGGGCGGTACCCAGCCGAGCTCCGGGAACGCCGCGTCGAGGCGCCGCGCCACGAGCCCGAGATTGCCGCGCAGGTACGTGCCGAGCGCGTCCAGCCAGGGGCCGCCCTGCCGGTACGCCGCGATGTGGCCGACGAGGGAGAGCACGGCCGGTGACGACAGGCCGTCGGCCTCCTTGAGGTGACGCAGATAGGCGTCGCGCGTCGCGGGGTCGCCGATGATGCCGTAACTCCCGGTCAGGGCGGGGATGTTGAACGACTTCGACGCGGAGGTGACGACGGCCCAGCGCCCGTCGGTGTCGCCGTGCAGCGCCCACGGGCGGTGCGCGTGCGGCGGGTGCGCGAGATCGGAGTGGATCTCGTCGCTGATCACCGCCACGCCGTGGCGGGCGCACAGCTCGGCCGTCCGCCGCAGTTCGTCGCGGGTCCAGACGTGGCCGGTCGGGTTGTGCGGCGAGCAGAGCAGGAGGACCGCCGTGTCGGGGCGGGCGAGCAGCCGCTCCAGTTCCTCCCAGTCGCCCAACGGGCAGGCCAGCAACCGCCGTTCGTGCGCGGCGACCGTCTTGGGGAACGCGTCGTACATCGGCGTGTGGGCCACGACCGCGTCACCGGGACGCGACCACAGCCGCAGCAGCAGGCCCACCTGATAGATCACGGACGGGCCGTAGACGAGCGACTCGGGGTCGACCGCGGTGCGGTGCCGGTCCCCGTACCAGTCGACGATCGCCGACAGGAAGTCGCCCTGCCGCCAGCGCGAGTAGCCGAGCACTCCGTGGTCGAGACGGCCGCGCAGCGCCGACAGGACCTCCGGCGCCGTCTCGAAGTCCATGTCCGAGATGGTGAACGGCAGCAGGTCCGCCGTCCCGAAGCGGTCCTCGACGTAGTCCCACTGGGTGCACCAGGTGCCGTGCCGGTCGACCGGAGCGTCGAAGTCGTAGGCGGGGGAGGCAAGGTGCACGGATCAGCCCACCGGGACCATCGTGGCGAGGGCGTCCTTCACGGACTGCACCTGCGGGCCGATGATGACCTGCACGTTGTGGCCGTCGAGCTTGACGACGCCGACCGCGCCCAACTTCTTCAGGCGCTGCTCGTCGACGCGTTCGGCGTCCTCGACGGTCATGCGCAGGCGGGTGATGCAGTTGTCCAGGGACCGGATGTTGTCGGCGCCGCCGATCGCGGCGAGGATCGCGACCGCGTCGTACTTGCCGGCGATCAGTTCCCGCGGTGCGCCGTCGGCCGCGGCCTCGGCCTCCCGCGCGTCGTCCTCCTCGGCCGGCGTCTCCCGGCCGGGCGTCTTGAGGTCGAAGCGGACGATTGCCCAGCGGAACAGGAAGTAGTACACGGCGAACCACACCGCCGCGATCACCGGGATCAAGTACCACTTCGTGGACGTCCCTTGGAGCACGCCGAAGACGAGCCAGTCGATGACGTTGCCGTCCGTGTTGCCGATGAACACCCCGAGGACGGCGGCCGTCAGGAAGCCCAGGCCGACCAGGACCGCGTGCAGGAGGTACAGCCACGGCGCGATGAACAGGAAGAGGAATTCCAGGGGTTCGGTGATGCCGCCGACGACGCAGGCCACGACCCCGGACACGAGCAGCGCCTTGATCTCGGGGCGCATGTTCTTGTTGGCGCAGTGGTACATCGCGAGCGCGGCGCCCGGCAGACCGCCGAGATACGCCGCCATCTTGCCCTGGGACAGGAAGTGCGTGGCGTCGGTGACCGCGCCGGTCGGCGGCTTCGAGCAGTTGAGCTGCGCGTAGAAGAGGTTGAGCGCGCCGGAGACGTGGTCGCCGCAGACCGTGCCCGCGCCGCCCACGTCGGTGAAGCGGAACATGGCGACGAGGATGTGGTGCAGGCCCACCGGGCGCAGCAGCACTTCACCCATGCCGAAGAAGAACGGGCCGAAGACGCCCGTGTGACCTATCGCCCGGCCCAGGTCGGTGATCCAGCCGTTGAACGTCGGCCACACGAGCGGGATCAGCAGGCCCAGCACGCTGAGGGCGAGCGCCGAGACGATCGGCACGAACCGCAGACCGCCGAAGAAGGCCAGCGCGTCGGGCATGCGCTGACTACGGAACCGCTGGTGGAGGACGCTGACAACGATGCCAACGGCGACCGCGCCGAGCAGTCCCGTATCGATGGACTGGATGCCGAGCACATCGGCGATGCCGTAGTGCGAGATCGTCTTGGCGTCGTCGAAGTCGACGCCCTTGGCCGTGAGGTAGAAGTTCACGGCCAGGTTCATCGCGGCGAACCCGACGAAACCGGAGAACGCGGCGACGCCCTTGTCCTCGCGGGCCAGGCCCAGCGGGATGGCTATCGCGAACAGGACGGGCAGGAACTGGAAGGCGACGAGCCCGGTGTTCGCCATCCACGTGAAGACGAGATGGAATCCCTCGCCCCGCAGGAAGGTCAGGTTGCCGGTGACGGCATCGCTGGAGAGGGAGGAGCCGATGCCCAGCATGATGCCGCAGAACGCGAGCAGGGCCACCGGGAGCATGAACGTCTTACCGAGGCCCTGGAGGAATTCCCAGAGCGCGGCCTTGGTCTTCTGCATGTGGGGGGTCTTTCGTGCCTGAGCGGAAGGCGTGCGGGACGGATGAGATCACAGCAGGTCGGGGGCTGTCCATGGCTGTCCACGGGCTGTACGGGGCCGGAGCGTGCCCGGCGTTTCGGGACGGCGAGCGCGGGCCTTGCGCCGGGGGGTCCTCTCTCTGCGCGTGCTGTGCGCCCCCGCACAGAGGTTCGCCCCGGGGTGACCCTGGTGATAACGGTTGAGACACGGGCCCAGCGGGCGGGGTGACGAAAGGAATTCGGCATGGCACCTCAGGCAGTTCTGGAAGCGGGGCGGCTGTCCGCCATAGCGAAGATCCTCGACCGGGCGGGCGGTCATCTCAGCGCCGCGGTCGTGGACGACGTGGAGACGTCCGGGATCCGCTCGCTGCTCGACCTCTCGCGCAGCGCCTCGTACGACGTGGCGTGCGCCGTGCGGCACGCCGGCACCGGCGATCTGCACCTGGCCCAGGTCCATCTGGAGGCCGCCCGCACCGCCCCGGACGCGCATGCCGTGGCGACGGCGGGCATGCCCCGCCCGCTGCCCGCGGGCGTGCGCACCGCGCTCCAACTCCTGCGCGGGATCTCCGGGTTCTTCAGCGCGGAGACGGAGGACGCGTTCGTGCGGGCGCTGAGCATCGACGCGCGCCCGGCGACGAGCGGCGCGATCGGCTGATCGGTATCCAGGGAAGTCCGGGGGCGGCCGCGGCGTCATCATGACACCGCGGCCGCCCCCTTTCTGCTGCCCCTACCCGCTGATCCAGGCCGCTGAGCTGCGCGGGAGCGGGTCGTGCGGGCATCGCTCGGGCCGCCTGCCGCGAACTCGCGCTGCCCGCACGGCAGTTCCTTCCTTCGGGGTTTGCCCACGGCCTCCTTGACAGGGTCACGCCCGCTTGTATGGTCTAGGCCAAGCAGCAACGGCCGTTCCGCTTACGGGAGTTCACCCTGCGTTCCGGGGTGTTCCTCCCTTGTCCCTTCGCGCCTCTTGGCCCCACCCACGAGAGGCCGGCCCTGGCGTGCGCCCCCCCCACGTTCCGCGCGCTCGGGAAGACCTGAAGTGAAGGAGTACGCATGAACGCCAGAAGGAAGACGGCTGCGCTCATCGGTGCCGCCCTGGCCCCGGTCATCGCCGTCAGCCTCCCCGCCGGATCGGCAAGTGCCCACGGCTACATCTCCACCCCGCCCAGCCGACAGGCGCAGTGCGCGGCGGGCACCGTGTCCTGTGGCGACATCACCTACGAGCCCCAGAGCGTCGAGGGCCCGAAGGGCCTGACCAGCTGTAGCGGCGGCAACAGCCGCTTCGCGGAGCTCGACGACGACTCCAAGGGCTGGATCGCCACCTCCGTCCCGAAGAACACCACCTTCGAATGGAAGCTGACCGCCCAGCACGCCACCAGCACGTGGCAGTACTTCGTGGGCGGCCAGAAGATCGCGGAATTCAACGACAACGGTGCGACGCCCGGTGCCACGGTCAGTCACCAGGTCGACTTCGGTTCACTGACAGGACGTCAGAAGGTGTTGGCCGTCTGGAACGTCGCCAACACGGCGAACGCCTTCTACGCCTGCATCGACGTGAACGTCGGCGGCTGACCCGCGCCCGCACGAACGGCGGCGCCGCGCGCCTTCCCCCACGGTGCGCAGGCACACCTGCCTGCGCACCCGGCCCGCGGCGCCGCACCCACCCCCCACCGCCGTACCGATAGGAGCGCCCCATGCGCCGTCGCTTCCTCGTACTGCTGACCGCCACCGCGTCAGCCACCACTCTCGGCCTGCTGACCCTGGCCGCACCCGCTTCCGCCGAAAAGGTGGACGCCCAGGCGGACTTCGTCGTGAGCCAGGCGCAGTTCGACCAGATGTTCCCGAGCCGCAACTCCTTCTACACGTACGACGGACTGACCGCCGCGCTCAGCGCCTACCCGGAGTTCAGCGGGACGGGCAGCGACACGGTGCGCAAGCAGGAAGCCGCGGCCTTCCTCGCCAATGTGGGCCACGAGACCGGCGGACTCGTCTACGTCGTCGAGCAGAACACCGCCAACTACCCGCACTACTGCGACAGTTCACAGCCCTACGGCTGCCCGGCCGGCACCGACAAGTACTACGGACGCGGCCCGATCCAGCTCAGCTGGAACTTCAACTACAAAGCCGCGGGCGACGCGCTCGGCATCGATCTGCTGAACAACCCCGACCTCGTGCAGAACGACTCGGCCGTCTCCTGGAAGACGGGCCTGTGGTACTGGAACACCCAGACCGGCCCCGGCACCATGACGCCGCACAACGCGATGGTCAACAGCGCCGGTTTCGGCGAGACGATACGCAGCATCAACGGCAGCCTGGAGTGCAACGGCGGCAACCCGTCGCAGGTCCAGAGCCGCGTGGACAACTACAAGAAGTTCACGCAGATCCTCGGCGTCGACCCGGGCGCCAACCTGACCTGCTGAACCTGCTGACGGGGCACACCGCCCCTGCAGTGTGCCGACTCTCCTTCGACACCGGCAGGCCAAGGGACACCCCCTTGGCCTGCCGGTGTCGCATTGTCTCGTGGCGCCGTTCTCCGGCCCTGCGGGCGCTGCACCGCACGCGCCGTCGTCCCCGGACCCGGCGGTGACACGGCGGCCGCCCGGATGTGATGATGGCCGTCAACAGGGCGACAGCGGTCCGAGGAAGCCGGTGCGAATCCGGCGCGGTCCCGCCACTGTGATCGGCGAGCGAACCCCGACGAGCCACCGCCCGGACCCGGGTGGGAAGGCCGGGCGGAGCATCGACCCGAGAGCCAGGAGACTCACGCTGTCGCCACCTCGACACGACCCGGGGCGGATCTCCCCGATGAGAGGAAGAGTGCGGCATGCCCAAGAGGTCGGCCGGCGCAGCGCGTCACGAGGGGTCGGGGGACCCGGTACCGTGCCGGGTCGTCGTGTGCCGGGACTGCTGCTGCGGCAGCGTCAAGGTGGCGGGCGACCATCGCGCCCAGGTCGCACGGCTGCGCGCCGCGGCACCCGTGCGCATCTCCGAGTGCCTGGACGTGTGCGACCAGGCCAACGTCGTCGTCGTGCAGCCGTCCGCCGCCGGCCGGGCCGCCGGTGCGCGGCCCGTGTGGCTGGGCCTGGTCAACGACCACGACGCGACGGAGGACATCGCCGCCTGGGTGAGCGCGGGCGGCCCGGGTGTGGCGCCCTGCCCGGACATCCTTGAGCTGTACGTCTTCACACCGCCCCGCCGGGTCCGGGTCACCCAGGCATGACGGCCGGACGGGACGCACGTGCGTCCGCCGGCGAGGTGGCCGAGGCCCTCGGCGACGTGGCCGCCCTGGACGGATTCTTCGTGCTGCGCACGGGAGTTGCCGAGGACGGACCGACTGCCCCGGGCCGCGGCGGCCGGCTCACCGCGGAGTGCTTCACCGGGCTCGCACGTCAGGTCACCGACCGGTACGCGACCGACGAGGCGCGCATCGGTGTCTCGATCGCTCACCTGGGACTCGCCGCACGGCTGTGGTCGCCCGTCCTGGCATGCACGCTGATACACGGGATCGTGCCCGATCTGAGCACGCTGGAGTGGATCGACGGCGGACCGGCGGTACGTCTCGCACACCCCGCAGGCCGACGCGTCGCGCAGGTACCGCGCCTCGCCGACGCCGTGTACGAGGAGGTCATCGCCGCACTGGCGGCGGTGGAGAGCGACCTGGGCGTCAAGGTCGCCCCGCGCCTCCTCGACGGCAACATCGCGTCCGCGCTCGTCGGATCGGCCGCCGTGCTGCTCCGGGCCCGCCCGGACCTGCGTACCGCGCTGACCGCCCTCACCACGGAACTGCTCGGCAGGGGACGGCTCGTCGGAACCGGCAGGATCACCGGCCCCGCCCTGACGTTCCGCCGCCGCAGCTGCTGCCTCTACTACCGCACTCCGGGCGGCGGGAAGTGCGGGGACTGCTGCCTGAACGACTGAACGGTCAGCCGTTGCGGAAGGCGGTGAGGATCCGATCGGCGGCGAGGTCGGGGTGCCGTCTTCGACGTGATGTTCGACGGGGCCTCGTTCTCCGTGCGCAGGGCGCGCCGACCGCTCCCACCCGGGAAGCAGGGCGGTCGACGCGTCATACGGGTCGGGTCAGGAGGCGCCGAGTTCCTCGCGGACGGTGCGCGCCGCCGTCACGAGGTTCTCCAATGAGGTACGGGTCTCGGGCCAGCCCCGGGTCTTGAGGCCGCAGTCCGGATTGACCCAGAGCCGCTCGGCGGGGATCGCCTCAAGTCCCTTACGGAGCAAGGTGGTTGCCTCCTGTGCGGACGGGACGCGAGGGGAGTGGATGTCGTACACGCCGGGGCCCGCCTCGCGCGGGTAGCCGTGCGCGGCCAGCTCACGGGCGACCTGCATGTGCGACCGGGCCGCTTCCAGGCTGATCACGTCAGCGTCGAGATCGTCGATGGCCTGGACGATGTCGCCGAACTCCGCGTAGCACATGTGCGTGTGGATCTGCGTGTCCGGGCGCACGCCGCCGGTGGTGAGCCGGAACGCCTCGGTGGCCCAGTCCAGGTAGGCGGCGCGGTCACGGGCGCGCAGCGGCAGCGTCTCGCGCAGCGCGGGCTCGTCGACCTGGATGACCGAAGTGCCGTGCGCCTCCAGGTCGTCGACCTCGTCACGCAGGGCGAGGGCGACCTGGCGGGCGGTGTCGCCGAGCGGCTGGTCGTCGCGGACGAAGGACCAGGCGAGCATGGTGACCGGCCCCGTGAGCATGCCCTTGACCGGTCGGGCGGTGAGGGACTGGGCGTACGTCGTCCAGCGCACCGTCATCGGTTCGGGCCGGGAGATGTCGCCGGCCAGGATCGGCGGGCGGACGTAGCGGGTGCCGTACGACTGGACCCAGCCGTGTTGCGTGGCCAGGTATCCGGTGAGCTGTTCCGCGAAGTACTGGACCATGTCGGCCCGTTCGGGCTCGCCGTGGACGAGGACGTCGAGACCAACCTTCTCCTGGAAGGAGATCACGTCCTGGATCTCGGCGCGGATGCGGTCCTCGTAACCGGCCCCGTCGAGGCGTCCGGCCCGCAAGTCGGCGCGGGCGGCGCGCAGTTCACCGGTCTGCGGGAACGAGCCGATCGTGGTGGTCGGCAGCAGCGGCAGCCGGAGGTGGGCGCGCTGGGCGGCGGCCCGCTCGGCGTACGGCTGTGAACGGCGGGCGTCGGAC